>JAGXOL010000032.1 GCA_023659895.1 Candidatus Aenigmarchaeota archaeon LH_S7 | reverse complement strand
GTTTGCCTCTGTTAGCCAGCTCTGGCTAACATTTGTGAATGTGTAGGTATCTTGGGTTAGTGGCAGGGTTCCAAGCTGGTGGGAGTTGACATAAACGGTTGCATCTGCTGTGGCTGTATCATTTTGGTATTTGACTGTCAGATTTGTGTATTCAGAAGATTGGTTATTTAGATCATGGATTTGGATGAAATGAGCTAGAGAGTTTACATTTACTTCCAGCAGGGTTGAATTAGTTCCTGTTGTTGTAAAGTTATAGCCCGTAATATTTATTGGTCTTCTATAATCCCAGGATGAGTTCCACCATTCTGGAATGCAGTTATTGGTTATATCATTGCAGTATTGGGTTATATCACAGCCTGATCCAGAATCAGAGCAATTCAGAGTAACATTTACATAAGAAGAATTAGTCCAGGTATCGAAGGTATAGTCTGAGTTATCTTCATTAACTGCTGTTGCATTTGTGGTTGGGTTTGTTGTGTCTATAGTAATTACTCTTTCTTCTGATTTAGAAGTTCCATTTACATCTGTGCAGTTAATATACCAATTATAAGTCCCATCTGATAGACTAGAATTTGCTGTGATAATTGTTGCAGTATTATTTGAAACAGAATCATTTGCTCCGTAGCCAGTATCATCAATAAATAATTCACAAGAGAAAGTTGTATTTATATCAGAGATTGCTGTAAAGTTAAAATCAGGAGTTGTGTCAGTAGTTTGAGTATTATTTGCTGGAGAGTTTAAGGTTATTGAAGTCACAGTATTGTAAGCATATTTTGTTAAATTTCCAAAAGTAAATTGAATGGTATGCTTTCCTGTAGTCAGAACCTTTGAGGTTTCATAACTTATGCTATTGCAGGAATAATCTGGAATGAAGACAGAGTTGTTAATCCAACTGTAATTCAGGGTTTGATTACCGCATTTTATTTCCAAAAATTGTAGGTCTGTTTTATTTCCATCCAGACTCCAGGTTGTTCCATTTACTGCGCTTATTGTTAAGTTAGCTGTTCCCGTTGTATTAAACCTGACAGTCCAGTTCCCCCCTAAGGTTGGGTAACTTTGAACATTTAGAATTGTTAATTCTACTTTTACCTGATAACCTGTTAAATCTCCTGCTGTGTTTGAGATGTTGATTGGCCTTTTATATTGCCAGGATGAATTCCACCATCCTGGAGAAGCGGTAACTGGAATTATAAAAATAAAAGAGAGGAGTAATAGAAGGAGGAATTGGAATAAACCAACTTTCCACTTTGCAAGTTTACTACCCTTTAATCCTAACATATTTTTTTCCTTAAACAGCTTCCCATCTCTATAATATTATCTGAAATTTCTCTTAATAATAGATATATCTTTTATATTAACAGTTTTTAAATTAAGTTTTTTGCAGGCTCTGAATCTTCTTTCCCTATCATTTTTTGATTTCTTTGAGTTTTACTGGGTTTTTGTTTTCATTTGGTTTGCAAATAAATCTCTTTCTATTTAAATAGTTTTGATTTATATTATAATTGGTGACTGAGATGGGACATGCTTGGGTTGAAGTTGAAATATCTGATTTGGAAAAGAAGAAATCAACTAAAGTTAAATCTTTGGTTGATACTGGCTCTACTTTAACTATACTACCAGAAAAATTGGCAAATGAACTTGGAATTGAATCTACTGAAGAAGCAGAAGTAGGAACTGGAGCAGGAGTAATAAAATTGAGAAGGGGAAAAGCTTTTATAAAAATAAAAGGTAAAGAAGAGATAACTCCAGTTCTAATTTCAGATATAATAGACAAAGTTTTGATTGGAGTTGTAATTCTAGAATCTCTTGGTCTTAAGGTAGACCCATTAACAAGTGCATTAGAGGAAACTCCTCTTCTTTTGTATTGAGTTTCTTTTTCATCTAAAACCATACCATAAACCTTGTGTTCTGGAGAAACCAACAAACTTGAGTTATCCTCTAAAGTAATTTTATACACTTTGGAGTTCAGAGATTTTTAGCAGTAAGAAATTATCCAATTTATTTGTTTTGGGTGCAGACCTTTTTGGTTTATATGATAAAAAAGTGTTGCATTATTTATGGCAGAGATTGTTGTTAAGATTCCTGAAGAATTGGAACAGGAGATGAAACTTTTTCCAGAGATAAAATGGAATCTTCTTGTTAGGAGATTTCTCAGGTCTGAATTGGGAAGAATGCTTGAGTTGAGAGAAATTGTATCAAAAAGTGAATTTACTGAAGATGATGTTAAAGAACTATCAACAAAAATTGATACTTCTCTATCTGAGAGATTCTTGAAATCAAGAGGATGAAGAATGTTTGTTGTAGTTGATACAAATAAAGTTCTCTCTTCATTACTCACAAAAGGTAGAGCCTTTGATGTATTCCTGGTTAACAGTTCATTGAGAAGACTTGAGTTTATCGCTCCTGAATTCCTGTTTTTTGAGGTTAGCAAACATCTCGATGAAATTGTTGAAAGAAGCAAATTATCTAAAGGAGAGCTAGAAAAGATATTTTCATTTATTAAAAATGAAATTGAATTTATTCCTTTTAAGGAATTTAATAAATACGCAGATGAAGCATTGGAGCTAGTACCACATAAAAAAGATGTGCAATATTTCGCATTAGGGATTGCATTTAACTGTGGTGTCTGGTCTGACGAGAGAGGTTTCAGAAAACAATCAAAAGTTAGAGTATTCTCAAATAATGACTTATTTAGATCGTTGGCACTTTGATTGGGTTGAATATTAATTAATTTTCCATAAACAATATCTTATTTTAAATAAAAACTTTACACTTTTAATATAAACTTTCCATAGCAGTTTTGACCACAGTTGAAATTTAAAAAACTGCAAAACTTATATTATTAATTATAATCCAAAATCATATGTCGACAGTATCAAGAGGTGATACTGATTTCTTTCCCTCACTTAATTTTTCCATCATAATTAACCAGAAGGCAAGGAAACTACCGATTTCAATCGTATAGAGGAATTGCCTTATAAATAATTTTCTTTCTAAATAAATATATGGGACTTGTAAGAAAGACTTTGGTTTTAAATAGAAAAGAATTAACCTATAGAAAAAAAGATTTGTTAAACACAATAATCAAAGAATATTTTAGAGTTCTTAATTTTACTTGTTTGCAGTTACCTCTTTCTGATTCTTCTACTCAACTACACCACAAAACTTATAATAAAATTAGAAAATCTTCTTTTTTACCATCAGATATAATTCAAGAAGCAAGAAAGGATATCTGGAAATTAAAGAAAGTTATCAGTAAAAAACTGCTTC
>JAGXOL010000031.1 GCA_023659895.1 Candidatus Aenigmarchaeota archaeon LH_S7 | reverse complement strand
GTGTTGGCTCTGTTACTGCTATAACAAAATCAGAGTTCTGGACTGAAGCGATTACAGGACATCCGGTACCAGCTGCAGAGTCTGTTAAAATAAGAGAATCTCCTTCTTTTTTTGCTACCTCCAGTGCTTTTTCTTTGGTTGAATAAACGATTTTCCCTGAGCCACTCTCACCTATTTTAAGCTGCCCTGAAACAAGGTTAAATCCATACTTTGTTTCTGCTACTCCAATTTTTCCATTTTTAACTTTCTCCACTTTTATAGCTTTAACAGGGCAAACTAAAGAGCAGGCTCCACAACCTTCACAATAAAATTTATCAATATTTGGTTTTCCTTCTTCATCCTCTGAAATAGCTGAAAATCTACACACTTCTTTACATTTTCCACAACCAATACATTTCTTCTTATCAACCTTTGCTTTATAACTTGTTTCTACTTCTTCAAATTTAAAATCTTTGTCTTCAACAGATAAGCACAGGCCTAGGTTCGGAGCATCAACGTCACAATCAACACCTACGATTTTTTTCTCTTTAGATAAAAGTAAAGCCAAACTTGCTGTTACTGAACTTTTTCCTGTCCCTCCTTTTCCACTCATTACAGCCAACTTTTTCATTTTTTAATTAAATATTTTACAATTTTATCAATACTAGAATGTTCTATGGGCTTTCCCTTTGAATAACTATCAAGAATACTTTTTTCATAAGGAATTTCACCAATAATTTCAACATTAAATTTCCTAGCAATTTTTTCTATCAATTTTTTGTCACCAATTGTGGACTTGTTTAAGACGATCTTTGTTTTTACTTTCAAAATTTTCAGTAATTCCAAAATAAGTTTTAAGTCATGAGCCCCTAGAGGTGTTGGCTCGGTTACAGCCAGGGCAAGGTCACAATCTTTAACAGCAGATATAACATCACAGTGGGTACCTGCAGCAGTATCAACCAAAATAAAATCTTTTTCTTTTGATTTCGCAAAATTTTTTGTTTCCTCAACAACAGACTCAGATAAAATCTCTCCAGGTTTTAATTCTCCGAAAACCGATTCCAAATCTTTATTTTTACTAGAATATATTGTCCCTACTCTTTTTTCAGTTTCAGAGATAGCCTTGCTTGGACAAGCTATTTTACAAGCCATACAACCATTACACTGCTCTGGTACAAAAAGAGGGTATCTTCCTTTAACAAAAACAATAGCATTAAATTTGCAAACTTTAGCGCACATACCACTCTTATTACACTTGCTAAAATTAAATTTTGGGATTTTAATTTTGGCTTCTTTTTCTTTTTTCGGTGAGATTGACAAAATCAAATAGTCATTAGGACAATCAACATCAAGGTCAAGTAGCAGAGTTTTTCTTTTTTTAGAGAGAGCATTTGCTAAAGAGGTTGCAATCAAACTTTTTCCTGTTCCACCTTTCCCCCCTGTTATAGCTATTCTCATTTTCTGCCCCATATTTTTATAATATTTAATTATTTGTAGGACCCAAAAGCTAGCTAAAAACACAAGGAAATGTGTTAATAATCTTTTTAAACTTTTTATGTTTAATTTCAGGAATTAAATCTGCAGAAGATATGTAAATAAAATTTCCAGCTGCAAAGGGCAAAAGAAAAATAATTGAGCTACCAATTAAATCATAAAGTAAATATCCTGCAATCCCTCCAAAAATCACACTTACACCTCATTTTTCTACAACTACTATTTTTACAACAATTTCTATATCCATTTTAACACAATATAATTATTAATAAAACACATAGTACACCCAAAATAAGGCTAAGAGTACTTATTTTTATATTTTGTTTTATTTGTGCTGCTGGTATTAATTCTTCTATTGAGATATAAACCATAAAACCTGCTGCAAGAGCTAGAGAAGCTCCTAAAACTGGAAGATGAGCTTGGTTCAAAAAGTAATAACCAAAAATAAATCCAGCTAACTCAAACAAGATTGTTCCTATTGTTATAAGAAATGATTTCATTCTTTTCTTGTTTAAATTATATAAAGGAACAATTGTTGCGATATTTTCTGGGATATCCTGTGTTACTATTGCCAAAGCTATAGCCAATCCTAATGTTGGATTTAAGGCGAATCCTACCCCCATAGCAAGCCCTTCTGGTAAATTATGCAAAGCAATGCCTATGACAAGCATATTAACAGTTCTTTTGACATTTGGTTTTTCTTTTTTCATGAGTTCAGGATTTATGTGTGGCAATGTTCTATCAATAACCCTAAATATTCCTATGCCAAGAAAAAAAGAAATTAACACAACAAAAGGGGATGTAATTTTTAAGCTTTCAGGTATTAGCTGAAAAAAGGATACGCCTATCATTATTGAAGCAGCAAATGCCAAAGAAGCATACAAAATAATCTTTTTTGGTTTTTTTATTAATCCTATTAAAGAGCCTACGGTTTGCCCGAAAAAAATCAAGAATAATATTAATAATAAATTATCCATCTTTTAATCACCCTGCTTTTTTAAGTTTTTTACTTTTCCACATCTCAAATATTTCTTTTACTGTCTCTGCTTGTTTTATATAAACTTCAATCCCCAGTTTTTTACAGAGCTTAACTGCCTTTGGTCCAATTGCCTTGCATAACAAAACAGTTGCTCCGTGATTTTTTATTAGTTCAGGTGGTAACCCAGAACCACCCTTGTCTTCACTAGTGTTATCAATTATTTCAATGAGCTCCCTATTTTCATCAAGAAAAGTATAATAATTAGCTCTACCAAAATGATCTGCTATTCTCCCCTCTAATCCTTTTTTATCATCTGTAGGAATTGCTATTCTCATACTATTGAATTTTCTCGAGTTTGTTTTCAATAAATTCCTGCAAAGCCTCTTTTATTATTCCACTACCTCTGTAAACCCCTATATTAAACTGTTTTAGAACCCTAGAAGCTTTTGGCCCAATATTTCCGGTTATTACAGAGTTTACATTTTTTTCTGCAACTTTTTGACTAGCTGAAATTCCAGCACCACCAAATTGCCTAGCACTCTCATTCTCTATTGTCTCTGTTTTTTTAATTTCTTTGTTTTCAATCTCTGCAATAATAAAATAAGGACACCTTGCAAAAAGTTGACTAACTTCACTATTTATATCTTCCCCTATCGAACTTATTACGACTCTCATGTTCTTGTCATCATGGCTCCGCATTTGGGACACTTATGTTGGTAACAGGGAACTCCTCTCTGGTGAGTTAATTTAGTTCCACAGTTTGGACAGATACATTCTCCACCAGGTCCTAATCCAAAACCACCCCTTCTTCCTCTTCCGGGTCTGGTATCAGTTTCTCTTACTTCTGCCATAATATAATTACCATCTTTTATATTAATTGCTTTTCCATTCACGGGCTACATCCCATAATTCAACTACTTTAGTTATAATTGGCACAACTCTTAGCTCAGATTCCATTTCATCAAA
>JAGXOL010000030.1 GCA_023659895.1 Candidatus Aenigmarchaeota archaeon LH_S7 | reverse complement strand
AAAGAAATTTTCAAAAAAGTAAAGATTTTAACCCCAAACCCAGAAGAGCAGGAGAATATATAAATTATAACACTGTTATAAACACTTTTTTAATATTTTGAAAGATATTAATAAAAACAGATTATCTAAGTTTAAGCAATTTAACTATTAGTGTTGAAAACTTCAAAACGAGACTGTCTCTTAAATGCGGTTTCATTTGATCAGATCCCACAATTATTTAAGGGATTCTTCCTCAGTTATCATCTTCCTTGTTGACGACTCTTTCTTAAAGAAAGAGAATAACTTGGATAATCTCTCTTTGGAGAAAATTACAGAAATCTAACAGAGATTGAAAGAAAATTCTTGTCCAGAAGATTACTTTTTGGATTCTAAAAATAGCCTAGTAAAAGTCAAAAAGGTGATTTTACTGAAAATTATATAAATCTTAATTCTTTCAACAACCCATGTATAGTGATCCCCTTGATTTCAGTTTTCTTTAATGCTTCAAGTAGGTCTTTATCGTTTGACAGGATTCTGACTTCATATCCAGAAGATTTAAAAAATATATCTAAAGCAATATATGGAAAATCATTTGGTGGGGAAATCTCTAAAGCTTTTGGTAAAAATTTAGAAAACTTTGATTCTGGAATAAATTTAATCTGCTCTTTTATTAAAAAAAGAACCTCTAAAAATTCTTCCTCAGATAATTTAGATCTACGTTTTATTTCTGGTAGATTAGACTCAATTTCAGCTATTAAATGTTCCGGGGCAACAAATTCGAGTTTTTTATTCAGACTATTCCAAGCAAATAAATCAAGTGTTTTACCTTTTGAAACTAACGAAGACAAAACAACATTTGCATCAACTATTAACATCCTCTAGGTTTGATTTTTTAATGATTCTAGGTATTTTCTTGCTAAACCTTTATTAATTTTTTTACCTAATTCAAGAGCATCCTTCTCTGTAAATTTAGATTTTGACACAATTAATTTCAATCTAACTAACCTATATACCTCATCCCTGACAAATTCCCTTGCTACCTCAGACCAATCAATTTCAGGAAGAGCCTTCATCTCTCTTTCCAATTCCTCAGGAATCTCAACCACAATCTCTGCCATAATTGACACAACCTTTTTATTTATAAACGAAAATGCTTGTTCTACAGACGGTGCTTTTAGGAAATTTCTTTTATTCTATTTACAGGGTAAAAAAACCTTAAATATAAGAGAAATTAATGTTATGAGGTGATGAAGATGGAAACTCAAACATTTAGATGGATGCCAAGAGAGCTAAGTAGAAATGTAAAAGTTATCATGTTTGGAGTTGGGAGGAGGAAAAATCCCTTAGAGGATCTTATAGGAATGATAAAATTGGAGGGATTTAATGTTGAAAAAATCTTAGAAGAAAAGGATATTGGATTTTGATGCTGAGTTACCAGAGGTTATATTCTGAGATGCAAGCTTTGTGCTTAACTTTTCTATAGAAGGAGCAAAATATTTTAAAAAATGTGCAAATTTTGCTAAGAAATTAGAGAAGGAAAATATACCCTCAATATGTTTTTGATTCTAGAAATCTTTTAACCACTTTGAGTATATTCTCATCAAACAGAAATCGTAGAGTATTTGACATGATGTTCTCCTCTAATAATACTAGCCGACAATCTCAAAGACATCACTAACCAAAATCCTAGTTCCTTTGAAGGTAGGTTTTCCATGACAAATTATTAAACAATTATATCGATTATAATCTATAAAAACTTATAAATATATCGACTATAATGTTATGGATAAAAATACCATATTTGAGATCCTAAATGACTGGAATCTCTGGAAAAAAGATTTAGAAACCGGAAAAGAAAGAAAACCCAACAAATAAAGGAAAGAAAATAATTATCAATTCTAATTCTTCAGTACATTATCATAACGTAACCGCTTTCTCTGATTTTACCAGAATTAAATTATAAACCAAAGATTCACAGAATTGTAAATGGTACAAGACTGGACATAACTAACAATCTAATTTATAGAGTAACCTATAAAGACACAAACAACAACTCTCTCTATGATAGAATACAATGGATTGTTCCTAAACTTTCTAATGATACTTATGAAATTGAATTAACAATTCTAAATATTCAAAGTTACCCAACATTAGGGGGGAACTGGACTGTCAGGTTTAATACAACAGGAACAGCTAACTTAACAATAAAAGCAGTAAATGGAACAACCTGGACAAATCAATCCTATGAATGTTATGACAATGAAACAGAGATTTTAACCTCAGAAGGATGGAAATATTTTAGGGAATTGAACAAAGAAGAGGAAGTTTTAACTTTGAACCCAGAAACAAAAGAAACAGAATGGCATAAACCAGAGAAATACCAGATTTATAACCATTCTGGAGAGATGTATGAAATAGAATTAGAAGATGGAAGCAACTTGTTGGTTTCACCTGAGCACAAGATTTATGGGGAATTAGAAAATAAAAGAAATTTTATATCTTTGGTAGAAAATACCTCAATTGAAACTTTTTTACAATCTCTTCCCAATTCCTTATCATCAGACCAAATTGGAGTTTTATCCAGGGCTAAGGATAAAGCAACATATGGAACATCACCTTTATCTGAGCAAATCTCCTTTGCTTCTGGGATAAACTCTTCAAATCTTTCTAGTTTGGATAACTCAATAATTTTCTTAATTAATTCATCAAGAATAAAATCAACCTCAGATTCAGAAAATTTAGAATACTTCAATATCTTTCCTTTATTTTCTTCAATTTCCTTAAACACAGCATCAGGGGTTATTAATTTACACCCAGACCTTTTAAGCAGATATATTAACTTTAGAATAAACTCACTTTTAATTAATACTGAGAATACAATATTGGCATCTAATACTAAGAGCATGGTTTATAATTCTAATCTATCTGCAACCCCTGTTTTTATATCTGCTCTAAGTCTCTTTCCAACCTCTTTATCTAAACCTTTCTTCTCAATTAGTTTCTGTGCTAAAGAAAACTTTAATGCCAACTCAAAGTCTCTTAGCACTTCTGAGAAAGATTCCTTCAATTCTTTTTCTACTCCAAAGGGAAATTCTATCCTGAACTCCAAAACATTTTTTGTTTCCATAAATAATAATATAAAAAATAAGTATTTAAATACAACCCTTTATTGGAGTCAGCCTTTATTGGTTAAATCTATCAAAAGGCCAACACCCCAAACTACAAAATTGGTAAATAAAAAGGGAGATCTGCACCCCAAAACAGATAAATTGGGTAATTTCTCTTTGGAGAAAATAACAGAAATCTACCAGAAATTGGAAGAGAACCCAGATTTGGAGTATTACTTCGTTGACTTAAATAATAATCCAATAAAAGTTGAGAAAATAGAAAAAGTTCCTTAGTCTGTATATACTTCGACACTATTATTATACTTATAGACTCCATTAAAGTATGACAAATATGGATATTGAAAAGAAAATTCTTGGAATATTAAAAAAAGACAGAGAGGGAGTTACAATTTCTACTCTGGCAGAAAAACTCAAAGTCCACAGACACACCATGACAAAATATATCTACAGAATTGAGGGGGAAAGAAAGATAAAAATTAGGAAAAGCAAAAACTCTGCTATCTAAATTCTAGAAAGTGACTTCCTCTCCCTGAATAAATTCAGGAGCTTCCTTAACCAAAACACCGTT
>JAGXOL010000002.1 GCA_023659895.1 Candidatus Aenigmarchaeota archaeon LH_S7 | reverse complement strand
CATAAAGAAGTCAGCCGAAAGGCTTTGTGGTTCAGAGTGCGATCTCAGAATCTCCCGATTTTAATCGTGGAGAGTGTCAATAATCTCATTGTGCATATTTGGATTTATTTTCTTCATGATGGTTCTTTATTTTAGGGGTACTATTCAATCAGCAACAACTTTGTCAATCCTGTAATTCCCTGGTAATTTGCTTATGGCTCTTCTCAAAGCCTCCCTGCCTAATTTTTCATGTCTTTCATACATTTGCAATTCAAACAAAGTATGATTTTTATTAAGTTGTACAGCTCTTCCAACAGGTTTTCCAAAAGCGTGTTTCATACCAGAAAAATATCTGTCCGCACCAGCAACAGCAGCCTGCTTGTGTTCCCTTAAAACTTGAAAGGGATATTTTAGAAAAACTAAAAAGAAATTATCTTTAACTTCTTTTTGTAAATAATTTGAGACTGCGACTCTTGCAGCCTCCAAAGCATTATCCCTAACTTGCAAGTCAGATTCACTAACCAGTTTTAAGGTCATGCCATACTTTCTTTCTTTTCCTGTTATAAATCTTCTAATTCTCAAGGCAGGTATACCTTTGACATACCCTTTTCTAGGTCTTCTCTTGGATTGCCTTGTCCAAGGTCTTTCCAAAGTCTTGTGACACTTACCTGGTCTTAATTTTGCCATAATCTAAGCTAACTAAATTTTAATAGTTAATATATTTTATTATAAAAACCAGATAATTTATGAGAGAACCTGCTTATGCTGGTCAATTTTATTCAGGAGAAAAAGAAGAATTAAAATCAGAGTTAAATCTTTTGTTCAATTTTGAGGGAAAACAAATCAATGATGCTAAAGGGATTATTGTCCCTCACGCTGGTTATACTTTTTCTGGTAGGGTAGCAGCTGAAGTATATGATGCCATTTCAAAGGTAAACAAGAAAAGATTTGTTATCCTAGGTGTTGACCATTTTAGAGCGGGTTCAATAGCAACTTCTAATCAAGACTGGAAAACACCATTGGGAGATGCCAAAGTAGATAGAGAATTTGTAAAAAAGATTACTAAAGAGCAAGCAATAATTGTAAACGAAAAAGCTATGGAAAGGGAACATTCCATTGAAGTTCAACTACCTTTCTTGCAGCATGTTTTTGGAGATTTTTATTTTGTTCCAGTTCAATTACCTCACATTTCTTATGAGGAAATACAATATCTTGCTAAGATTTTAAAAGATAAGGATACTTTTTATATAGCTTCCTCAGATTTTATCCATTATGGTAACAATTTTGGATTTTTCCCAAGAGAAAGTATAAAAGACCCTCCAGAATATGTAGAAAACTTAGATAACAAAATCGCGGAAATGATACAAAAATTTGAACCAAAGAAATTTTTAGATTATATCATAAATGAAGATTTAACTGTTTGTGGATTTGTTCCTATAACCCTTTTATTAGAGATTATGAAAGAATTAGGAGCAAAAAAAGTAGAAAAAATTGCTCATGATACTTCTTTCTCTTTTACAAAAGACATTGCAAACATTGTTGGATACTATAGTCTCCTGGTAAGATAGTTCTTGGAGTTTTTTTATTTAGCTGGTTTTGCTTTATCCCAGACATGGCTAAATATTGGTTCCATTAAATCCTTTGCTACATGTTGACTTTGTACCCAGAATGCTGTTTCTTGTGAAGGCTCCACTTGAGCATCATTTATCAAACCAAACAAAACATGTTCTCCATCAAATATATGTAATTTTCCATAAGGAGATTTTATACCACTTGTGTCTTTTATTTCTGCATAAGGTGAAAGTTCTTTTACCATACCTTTATTTTTTTCTGTAATAGGTGCTAATATTCTTACATTTACATTGTTCTTTTTCAATTTGCTGAAATGCCTTGTGTGATTTACTAAATCTTCCAAACCTTTTTCAGAAGTCAATATGTTTGTGTAAGTACTTGTTTTTCCTAGTAGAGATCTTACATGCATTCTTATTTTATCTGAAGATTTTATTACTCCACTAAAACTTTCAGGTGAAACCAATTTTAAATCTTTTTTGTAAATCTCTGTCATATCCTTCATTATTCTGCTACTTTTTAACTCATCCAATCTCTTACTTGTGTTTTCAGCAGTCTTCATTATTTTTGTCTTCAAGTTTTCAAAAGCTTCCTTAGGTTCTACAGCCACATACCTAAAAGGACTTCCATGTTGGATTACCACGAAACCTTTTTGTTCCAAGGACTCCAAAACATCATAAACCCTTGCTCTTGGTACATTTGAAAGTTCAAATAATTCACTTGCTGTGGCAACTTTCTTTATGAGTATTGCTGCATAGATATTCCTCTCATAGAGGTTCAATCCAATCCCTTTAAGAGCTTCAAGAATTTCTCTTTTTACAGTTTGTTCTACAACCATATATTATATTTATTTAAAAATATAAATTATTTTTTTTGACTATTTACTCGTTAAATTAAGTATTTTTTGTTTACAAAATTATGGAGTCCAAAGAATTATTAGTTAGTTGGCAATTTTTATTATTAGTTACCTTTATAATTATATCTGTAATTTTTATAAGTCCTTCCTTAAGTAAAAGCGGTTTAAAAGTTACTTATGTTGGTGGAGGAGCTCTTGAAGATAATTTAGAACCAGGAACAATTATTTATTCTGTGGGAATGGTTGGTCAAGAGCAATCAGATGTTTATAGATTAAAGGATATTTTAAAATATCAGGATAATAGAGGTTATTTAATTTTGAACACAAATGAGGGAAAAAAGACTGTTAAATTAGAAAATGATTCTGTGCTTAACCTTTCTGTTGAACAAGTGGCTAGAACAAACTTGAAATTCGGTTTGGATATAGAGGGAGGGATAAGAGCTTTACTAAAACCGAAAAATACAACAAACACAACCACTGAGGAAATCATTAGCATTTTAGATACGAGAATAAATATTTACGGTTTGAGACAAGCTGAATTCAGGAAAATGGAAGTAGGGCAGGAAGAATTGATAATGGTTTCGATTGCAGGGGGAAACGAAAAAGAAATAAGAGATCTACTTTCAAGGAAAGGAACCTTTGAAGCCAGAATCCCATTAAATTTAGAGGAGGGTGATTCTTTTGAACTGGGAAAATATCTTGAGGATGAAAATGAAGAATTTAGTGTAGATCTACTAAACAATACTGTTAAGATAAATGGTGAGAATTATACTGAAGGAAGCAAGTTTGAATTAAAAGATGTAGAATTTGAGGTTAAAAATCTGACTTCAAGCAAAGTTGTTTTGAGTGCTTTGGTTTTTGAGAGCAGTGATGTTAAACAAGTAGGAATGCCCCCAGAAAGCAACTTTTTGGGAAGAACCCAGGGAGGTTACAAGTTTCAGTTTGGTGTTATAATTTCCAAAGAGGGTTCAAAGAGGTTTGCTGGGCTAACTCAAAATTTGGGGAAGACCTTTTCCAAAGGAGGATCTTACCTTTCATCCAAAATACATTTTTATATTGATGAAAAAGAACTTGATGCTTTGAGTATTTCTGGAAACTTGCGTGGAAAAGAAGTTACCAATCCAGTGATTACAGGATATGGTGAAACAGAAGAAGAGGCAAAGAAAAATAGGGGCCGTTTGAAAGCACTCTTGCAATCAGGTGATATACCTGTAGAATTGGAAGTTGTTTCCCTTGACAGGTTAAATCCAACATTAGGTGAAAACTATCTTTATGTGATTGCTATAGCAGGGGTCATAGCAATTTTCCTTATTAGTAGTACGGTTTTTGTTAGATATAGGAACTTGAAAATTTCTTTGGGTGTGATTCTAACAATGTTCTCAGAGGTTATACTTATCTTAGGTTTTGCTGCAGCAACTCAATGGAATCTTTCAACCTTGGCTTTAGCAGGTATTGTAGCAGCAATAGGTTTTGGTGTTGATGACCAGATTTTGATTATTGATGAAACAAGCAAGAAAACCCAGAAATATTCTTTAAAGGAAGGTTTAAAAAGAGCTTTCTTCATGATTTTTGGTGCGGGAGCAACAACAATTTTTGCTATGCTTCCTATCTTGTGGGCAGGATTCACTGCTTATAGAGAGATTGGAGGATTTGCTGTAACAGTGATTATTGGAGTCCTTGCAGGAGTTTTGCTTGCTAGACCTGCTTTTGCCCGTTTCGTGGAACTAGTTTTAGTTGAATGATTAACTAGAGAAAACTGCAATTAAGAAAGACAAAATCACAAGGAACATCAAGACCTTTATCATCTTTTGAACTTTTTTAATTTTCTCAATGCTTAGAATATAAACCCCAAATAAGAAACAGAAAAATGCTAAAACTAAATAAAGTTCAGAAAAGTAACCCACGATATAAGGTAGGAAAAGCAAAAGAGAGGTGATAAAGATTAAAAATTTCCCCAAGATTATTGCTTTTATGTGTCCAAACACAATTGGTAATGTCTCCGCTCCATTCATCTTGTCCCCCTTTATGTCTTCAACATCTTTTAGAATTTCTCTTCCATAGTTACCAAAAAAAGCAATTATTGCAAGTATTATTACTGGAGAACTTAAAAGCATTTCAAGACCATTCAAAACAAGAACAGGTGCTATGAAAACAGAACAGGCAAGCCAACTGTCAATGGAATTACCTATTATTGCTTTCTTAAATTTCCAGGAATAAAGGAAAATTAAGATAGTATTTAAAATAGCAAGAAGGAAAAAATTGAAAGACACAAAGAAACCACTCAATAGACTTAATAAAGTGGAAACCATGAATAGAACAAGTGTTTCTTTTATGGTTACTCTCCCCTCAGGAAGAGGCCTTTTTGGTTTATTAATTTTATCTATTGGTAAATCAAAGTAATCATTGATAATGTTTCCTGATGAGGTTATAAAGAAAATAGAGATTGTTGGTAGAATCCACAAGCTTAAAGGAACTTTCACAATCAAAAGTCCTGCTATTAACCCAAATACAGATAATAAACCAATATTAGGTCTTATGAGTTCTAAGTAAGATCTCATAAATAAAATAATTAAAGTTTAAGACAATGGTGATTATTTTAAAAAAATTCAGATAAAGTTATGATATACAATGAGTTAACAAAAAAGTTGCAAAAAGAGAAACTCCACCTGACTCTGATTGACCCTGACAAACAAAAAGTTGAAGAGGCTGTGGATTTAGCAAAGGAAGCTGATAAAGCTGGGACTGATGCATTCATGATAGGAGGCTCAAGTCCCACAGTTGTTTTACAGTTAGATGAAGTTATCAAGAAAATTAAAGAAACATCAAAAAAACCTGTAATTTTATTTCCTTCATCACATGCAGTAATTTCAAAACATGCTGATGCTATATTTTTCATGTCCTTGCTTAACTCAAGAAACACGAATTATTTGATTGATGAACAAGTTAAGGGGGCTCCTTTAATCAAAGCTTACAACATTGAAACCATACCAATGGGATACTTAATATTTGAATCAGGTAACACCTGCGCCTCACAGTTCGTTTCAGATGCAAAACTTTTACCAGCAGACAAACCAGAGTTTGCAGTTGCTTATGCCTTGACAGCTCAGTATTTAGGGATGAAAAATATTTATTTAGAGGCAGGTAGTGGAGCAAAAAAATCTGTTTCAAATGAAACAATATCTAAAGTCAAGGAAAATGTTAATATACCTATTATTGTTGGTGGTGGTATAAAAGACAAAAATGTTTTGAGGGAAAAATTGGATGCAGGAGCCGATATTGTTGTTACAGGTACAATAAATGAGGGAAATCACAACAAAATGGTTGAAATTATAAAGGAAGTAAAAAAATTTAAAAATTAAATTAGCAAGTTCCAAAAATAAAAAAAATTTAAGATTATCACCAATTGTGTTATTACAAAACTGTCTCACCAATCTTTATCCTGTCTTCCATTTCCAAATCAGACATTATGAACATTCCAAGCGTATCCAGATTATTAAACCTACAATTACTGATATTAATGTTAAAGGACCAAACCTTAAATAAGAGAGAGGAATCCATTGAGAAATTTGTTTATAATAAGTTCCCATTAATGAAGGAAGAATATTAGCTCCTAATCCCATTAACAAAGCACTTTAAACTTAAGATTATGTTTATAATAAGACTTGATAGCATAATACTTTTTTATTGATGCGATTATTGAGGGAAGTATCCAATATAATACGATTATATGTAAGGATGAAATAATGACAATAAACCAATTTGTGATAGTATAAATATTATATCTATAATAGAAATTTAAAATTTAAATCTAAATATAATTAGTTGGCGACCAAAGCGGGATAGGTACACCCGTTCCCATTCCGAACACGGAAGTTAAGCCTCCCAGCGATCTGATAAGTACTGCCTAATCGGCGGAAACATCAGGACGTTGCCAACTATTATTTTCTTTTTAAAAATTTTTTTGAAATTCAAGTTTATTGGTTCTTTGTTGATTTTGGATTCTTAGAAATTTTCTTGTCAGCAATCTTTGCTCTTTTCTTATCTTCTATATTTACAGAAATTATCTGTAAATTTGAAGGTTTAAATGGAACTTGAACTTCCTTACCATCAGATTTTTTTCTTTTCAAACCTTCTATATAAACTTTTATATCTTTTAAATCAACTTTAGAGATTTTTCCTGTTTTGCCTTTAAAACCTCCTCTCATCACTTTTACAGAATCTCCTGCTCTCAAAGGAAAACTTCTTTTGTTATATTTTTTTCTTAATTCTTTGTTAAAATTAGTACTAACAAAATTTTGTCTTATATGCAAAGGAGCGTTATATCTGTACTTTCTTTGTTTCCTTGGCTGTTTGCTTGAAACCCAATTTTTACTGAATTCCTTCTTCATTTAATTAATTGGATAAAATTTTAATAATTATAAAAACTATTAAAAGGCTTAAATTATGAAAGGTATTACTCAAGATTTTGTTTGGGGGGTTTTAGTTTCTCTTCTCGTAGCTTCTGTAGCTATTATACTTTTTAAATTCTCAAATTTTGAGAATATAGTGTATAATTTGATTCTTATCTTAATGGCTACCAATTTAGTCACCACTTCTTATTATATATTATACACGTCAAAAATGAGACTAAAGCCTGATGAAAAATTAAAAGAATCTGAGTTAAGATTAAAAGCTATTAAAAGTAGTATAAAAGAAGCAGAAAAGGCTTATTATAATAGAAAGATAAGTGAATCTACTTATAAAAAAATTATTGAATCTTTCCAGCAAGAAGAGATAATGCTTAAGAGTCAAATAAATGTTCTAAAATAATAAGGTAGAAATTAAGCTTTCTGGAGAGAATTGATTAGTTTATTATTTTATTTCGTACACCTTTAGGTATTATATTTAATCTTAATAATAGTCTTGGTAATTATGACTTCGCTAACTTTTTATGGAGGAGATAAAAGAAATAGGAGGGAACAAAATTCTCCTTGAAGATAAAGGAATAAAGATATTTTGTATGATTTTTGGAAAGAGAGGGGAATTTTTTGGAGAATTTCTGACTCCAAGAAGTTTTCAGGGAAAATTACAGAAAACCACAGACAAAAATAGGTTTTCAAGAGTAAGAAGAATTTAAGTTAATTTACCTAAAAAGAATATTATGAAAGATGTTTTAATAATAGGGGCAGGACCTGCTGGTCTATTTGCAGCAAATGAATTGGCAGGTAAAAAAGAGGTAATAATTGTTGATAAGGGCAAGGATGTGGATAAAAGAACAAGTATATTATATGGTGTTGGAGGCGCAGGAACTTTCTCTGACGGAACCTTAAATTTAAATCCGGAAATAGGTGGAAATCTTATGGATTTTACAAACAGAATAGAAGCATGGAATTTAGTTAACCAAGTTGATAAAATTTTTCTTAAATATGGGGTTCCAAAAGATTTACAATATTATGATCCTACAAAGATAGAAAAACTAAAGAGAGTAGCTTTATCTTATGGAGCAAAATTTGTTGAAACAAGGCAGAGACATATAGGCTCTGATAATTCTCCGGAAATTATAAAAAATTTTAAATCAAACCTTGAAAAAAGGGGTGTAGAATTTCTGTTGAATTCCGAGGTCTCTGGTTTGATTATTGAAAATAACTGTTGTAATGGAGTGATTCTAAAAAATGGGAAAGAAATAAGAGCAGGAAAAATTTTGTTGGCTCCCGGGAGAGTTGGTGCAGAGTTTATAAATAATTTGGTTGAAAAACACAAAATTGAATTTTTTTATGGGGAGATTGATATTGGAGTGAGAATAGAAGTTCCCGCAATAGTTACAAATTCTATAACAGAAATAAACAGAGACCCTAAATTTCATATTTACACAAAAATTTATGATGATTTTATCAGGACATTTTGTACTAATGAGCATGGATTTGTTGTTAAAGAAGAGCAGGATAGTTTTGTGACTGTAAATGGGCATTCTCTTAGAAAAACAAAATCAGAGAATACAAACTTTGCATTTTTGGTTAGTATTAAGTTAACCAAACCACTTGAAAACACAACAAAATATGGAAAGTCAATTGCAAAACTTGCAACCACGATTGGAGGAGGAAAACCACTAATACAAAGATTTGGTGATTTGAGGAGAGGAAGGAGGTCAACCTGGGATAAAATAAAGCGAAATCCTGTGAATAATAGTCTGGAAGAGGTAACTCCAGGAGATATTTCAATGGCCATGCCTCACAGAATTGTAAAAGATATTTTGGATGGTCTTGAAGTCCTGGATAAAATTATTCCGGGAGTTGCATCTGATTCAACCCTGCTTTATGCCCCAGAAGTAAAATTTTATGCAATAAAATTAAATGTTGATAAAAATATGCAAACTTCAGTTAAGAATTTATATGCAGCAGGAGATGGGTGTGGTTTATCAAGAGATATTATAAATGCTGCGGCAACAGGTATTTTGGCTGGTAGGGAGATTTTAGCTGAATAATAGCATTTCATACTATATTTATTTGAATAAATATATAGGGGTGTATGAAATCTATGGATAAATGCTGGCAGAAGGTTATAGGAATCATAAGAAAAACATCTGTTGTTTTTGCTTCATTGAGTGCAATATTGATAATTGCTATTGACAGTATTATCTGCGACAAAATAAGTCTCAGGGAATTCAGCAGATTTAGAATCTAAAATAGTAAGGTGGAAATTATCTCTTTAGTGAAGTAAGTGTGCGAAATTAGGCTTCCTGGAAAAATTGATTAGTTTATTATTTTATTTCGCACATCTTTAATAACTATTTCAAAATTTCCTTTATTTGAGGAACCATCTTTCTAGCTTTCTTAGGTTTTCTTAGCACAACTAACCTTTTCTTTGGACCTGGCACAGAACCACTAATTAAAATGTATTTTGTATTTACATTCCCATACCTTTTAAAACCTCTTTTAGGATTAATTTCATCTAAATTATCAGAAATTTTCATTATAACTTTGTTGTTTTCTGTTCTTTGTTGAAAACCCATTTGTCCAGGCATTGGAACCTGCCAATCAATTTTTCCAGGTGACCTGCTTCCCACAGAACCAACCCTTCTCCTACCTTTTTTTGCTTTATGACCTCTCAATTTTATTCCAAATCTTTTAACTGTGCCCTGAGTACCTTTTCCTTTTGTGATTGAAGTAACATCAATATACTCACCCTCAGAAAAATAATTTTCTGGACTAATTTCTTTACCTAAAAGTTCTTTGGTTTTTTCTAAAGACTCGGAAAGACCAAATTCAAGGATTTCAGGTGTTTTTTTCAATTTTATTTTTCTAGGAAAAGTTGCAACTTTAATCCTCAATTCATCATATTCTTTAGGAATCTTACCATATTCTTCTTTCTTAAATTTTGTTTTTCTTTTCAAGTCTTTCTTAAGCTCTTTTGGCAAATCTTTGATGTTAAAATACTCTGTTATCTTCCTTTTTCCATAAGCAGTTTTCTTGTAAAAAACCAGAGATATTAGGTACAAAGGAGGTATCTCCAGAATAGTACCTGGCTCCACAATCTCTTTTCCTTTATTCACATTGCTACGGGTTTCAGTAGCTGAATATTGAACCATGCTTACTTTGTAACCTGCGATTACACCCAGAGAATCCCCTTTAAAAAATGAGATATTAGGGTATATTCTTTTAGCTCTAACTCTCGGCCAAAATTGAATACTTCCCCTTCTAGGACTATGTGGTGTTGCCATTTTATAATTAGGTTTTAAAAAATTAAATAGAGTTCTATTAGTCTTCGAATATTATGAGTCTTTTTGAGCTGAAGAATGTTTCCAAGATCTATGAAATAGGCGATAATAAAGTGTATGCCTTAGATAAAGTAAATATGAAGATAAAGAAAGGGGAATTTGTTCTTTTCTTTGGTCCTAGTGGCTCTGGTAAATCCACCTTGATGCATTTGGTTGGATAAGCCCACAGAAGGCAAAGTTATATTAAAAGGAAAAAGGATTTCAGAGTATTCCTCAAATGAGTTAGCGAAAATAAGAAATGAATTAATCGAATTATGATTGATTATTTAGAAGTTCAACAATTTTTTCATAAACTTCATCAATAGAAAGTTCTCCATCAACTGCGATTAATTTGTTTATGTAATGATCTATAACTGGTTGGGTGATTTTCTTGAAAATTTTCACGCGGTCCCTAACAACTTCCTCCTTATCATCTTCCCTTTGTATTAATTTTCCACCACATTCACATTTATTTTCTTCTGGTGGAGGGGAAGTTATTAAGTTATAAGTTTTTCCACACTCTTTACATGTTCTTCTTGAAGTCATCCTCTTTATTATTGTTTCCTCACTCACTTTCAAATAAATTATATAGTCAATTTTGCTATTTCTTTCCTCCAAAAATTTGTCAAGCATTTTTGCTTGGTTTACATTTCTTGGATAACCATCCAAAATAAAATTCTCCTTTTCATCAAGTTTTTCCTTAACTGCTTTGAAAACGAGTTCATCAGGAAGCAATTTACCTGAAGCCAAGTGCTGAGAAATTTCTTCATCATTTATTTTCCTGAAAATATCCCCTGTTGAAATATGTTCCAATTCAAAATTCTCAGCAATTTTTTCTGCTTGAGTACCTTTTCCAGAAGCTGGTGGACCTATTATCAACAGTTTCATTTTTGAGATTCTTTTATTGCACTTACAATGTCTCCAGTTTTTTCCAACAAATTGCGTGCTTCTTCCTTTGAAACATTGGCTTTTTGGGAAACTATTTCAACATCCTCATCACTTATTTTTCCTTTCTCTTCAATTTCTCCTGAAATCTGGAAAGTTTCCTGTCCCTGCATTTTTATTTTTGAGACCTGTGGATTTTTTATAATTATTTCTTTCTCACCACTTTCAATAACAACTCTATTAGCATCAATATTCTCCATTTCCATGCCCATTTGCTTGGCCATCTTTTCCAACTTCTTTGGATCCATATTTGGGAACATAATTATTCCTTAAAATTATTTAATCCTATGTTTTGTTAAAAGAAAATATAATTAAAATCATTTAGCTTTTATTGTTGAAATTGTTTTTGTAATCCAACAAAGTATTTCTCTGGAACTCATGTATCTGCTTGCAACCTTTCTTGCACAATTCCATCAATTTTTCAAAATCCTCATTCTTTAGAATTCCATCCATCTGCAACAACAGAATCTCGTCTTTTACTGGAAGATAAGCAATAGGTAAGTCCACATCACCCTCAGTATCTTCCTTTCCTGCAACATCTAAAATCAAATTTTCTCCAACCCTACCAGCAGCACAACTAGTAACTAAGTCATTCATTGGCATTCCTGCAGTTGTTAAAGCTAAAGAAGCTGCATTAATAGCAGCACATCTCGTACTTGCATCCGCATTCAAGATATCAATGTTAACCAAGATTTTTGTTTTTGGAATGTCTTCTAGAAATATAACACTTTCCAGAACTCTTTTTATTACACTTGATATTTCCGCGTTCCTTCTTGAAAATCCAGACCTTTTCCTCTCCTCTGTTGAAAATGGCAACATATTATAGTTCACATCCAATATAGCTCTTTCACTTTGTTCCAAGAATTTAGGAATTACTTCCATAGGTCCATAAACATAAGCAATAGCTTTTGTTCCACCCATCCTAAACATTGCACTTCCTGTAGCTTCCTTACTGATTCCTATCTTTGCTTCCAAGTTCCTTAACTCATCCAAGTTCCTCCCATCTGTTCTTTTCCCTTCTTTAATCATTCCTTCCATATTATTTTTTCAATCCTTTATCTATCATCTCATTAATCCTGTCTGTTAAACCAGGAATATGAGATTCCTCATCTATTTTCTTGATAATTTTTATTACTAAGTTCAAATTTTCTCCTTCTATCCATATAGCTCCATTTTGGCCAACCAAGACCTTGCAGTTAGTTTTATCCATAATCATCTTTATCATGCTCCCTCCTTTACCAATCACTCTTGGAACCTTTGAAGGTGTAATATAAGCAATTCCACCATTCTTTAATGTTTTTGACTCCTTACCTTTCATAGACAATTTTACCTTGTCTGAAATATCCATTATTTCAGAGTATATCCAAGTACCAGGTGAATAAATTTTAGTTGCCTTATCCTGTCTTATAGGATAATCAGAAATGTTGCTCAAATACAAATATCCCTTTATTGGAGATAACATATCAATTATAAAGAAGGGATAAACAAATTCCTTAACCATCCCTATTATCTTATCCTCTCTATTAGGCTTGTAAGTGTGCTGAAAAGGAATAACATTCACTTTGTATTCAGATTTCCTTAAAATCCCAAAATACTTGGAATAAGTCTTTTCTTCTGAAGTATAAATTCCATCTCCTGACTTTTTTGTTGTTGCTAGTAATGTTCCTGGAGTAACTATCACATATTCTCCTTTTTTTTCTTCCATAACTAAAACAAAAAAGTTTTATTAATTTGACCTGTTTTATACAAGTGCTTTGAAAGTTTATTAGAAGCATTTTCTATTATAGTTATGTTTGAGGAACATATCAAAAGAATTTATTTGTCCTATGGTGAAATAGCTAGAAAGATATCTCCAAATTTTGGTTATATAATAGAAGACCTTAAAAAGAGTAATATGCGTTATACTTTGGAGGAATATTTATCTTTAGCGATTTTCATTTCTTTGATTGTAACTGCGGTTGAGATACCTATTGTAACATTTATCTTGGCCTTTTTTATTCCGGTTATTATTGCAATCATATTTGCTCTTATTTTCTCAGCAATAGGAGGTGTTTTAATTTTTTTCTTGTTTACCACATATCCGAAAGCGCAAGTGTCTAACCTGGCTTCAAAAATTGAAAAAGGATTACCTTTTTCAGTAAGTTACATGGTTGCCTCTGCATCTTCAGATGCACCTCCAATAACCATATTCAAATCAATATCAAAGATAGAGGAATATCCAGAACTAAAACAGCAAGCCTTAAATGTTATAAAGGATGTGGAAGGCATGGGTATGGATTTATTAACTGCTTTAAGAAGAGAAGCAAAAAGAACTCCTTCAAAGGAATTTCGGGACTTGCTTTTAGGGCTAGAAGCTACTTTAACTTCTGGTGGAGATGTAACCGCTTTTTTTAGTGGGAAAGCGAACAATTTATTTAAACAATATCAAAATAGAATTAAAACCCACGCGGATTTACTATCTATGCTTACTGAGATGTATATTACAATAATGATAATTGGTCCAATTTTCTTTACAATTCTTTCTTCAGTCATGGCTGTTATGGGAGGTGCAGGAAACATTTTAGCTATCCAAGCTATGATATCTTTTGCATTAATGCCTATCATTTCAGTTGCATTTGCTTTTTATATTAATGTTGCTTCACCATGAAAATAGAGGATTTTTTTGGGGAGAAATTAACAGGAAAAGAAAAGATAATACTTTATTCTGCTGTAGCCTCAATAGTGATTGTAGTCATAGGCATTATCTTTTCTTTAATATTTGGTAATTGGAATATACTTTTGAATTTTATTTTGCTTGCTGTTTTTGTTAGCTTTGTGCCTTTTTTCATATATAGATACATCCATTATTTGGAATTAAAAGATTGTGAGAAGAATATTCCTCATTTTTTGAATGATTTGAAAGAGGCAAAAGAGAGTGGAATTTCTTTTCCTGATGCGATTAAATCTTGTAAAGGGAATTATGGAAAGTTAGATAAATACGTTGATAAACTAAAGAAGGATATAAGTTGGGGAGTTAGTATAGATTATTCTATAAAACACATGGGAAAAAATTTATCTGAAAGTAGGGTTTTATCTCGTTCTTTAGCAATATTGCATGAAACTTACCGTTCTGGTGGAAATATTGAGGATATTTTGGATACTTTGATAGATTCTCTCCTGAAAATAATGGAAACTGAAAATTACAAAAAATCATTGATGCAACAGCACGTTTTTATGATGTATGGTATTTTCTTTTTGTATATAGGGCTTATTATAGTCTTAGGGAACTTTTTGTTACCTATGATAACACAGATGTCATCAACAGAAACAGAGAGCATTGGTTTTAGTGTCATGAAAGCTGTTTCCCCTTGTGCTCCTGAAACGTGCAACAATAATTTCTGTCTTGCTTTGTGTGGTTATTATAATTTAGTGGGAGGAATATATGGTTTTGGAGAACCTTATTCCACAGACTTATATTATAAATCATTATTTTTCACTATGATAGTTATCCAGGGATTTTTTACAGGTTTGATAGCAGGACAAATTTCAGCTAAAAGCTGGCTTGAAGGAGCAAAGCATGGTTTAATCATGTCTGTTTTAGGTTTTGCAGTAATAGTTTTAACAAACTTACTTGGTTTATTTTAATATGTTGAGAGGACAAGTAAATCTTCATTTTATAGTAAGTGTGGTGATTTTTTTAGGTGTAGTGATCTATTTAATACACGTTTTACTAACTTCTTCTTCTTTTTACGGAGAAGACACGGAATCAGATATTTTATATGCAAAAGCTTATCAAGTTTCTGAACTGTTAATCAAGGATAAAGGTTATCCTGCTAATTGGAATGAAACTAATTTTGATAGGATAGGGTTAGTATCAGAACACCATTTATTAAATCAATCAAAAATAAATGAATTGGAAAAGATTTGCACTTCTACAAATATTACAAAAAAAAGAAAATTATTAAATTCATTTAGCTTGGAAGATAATAGTCTTTCTATAGAGATTAACTATTTCAATGGAACAAATGTGTTAGAGTGTTTTCCTGGAGGAGAATCCTTAAATAAAAGAGCAGGAATCAGGAGAATAGGTGTTTTGGACGGTTTATTAGCTGAGGTGAAAGTTTATGTTAGCTAAAAAAGGATTTATTAGGGTGATAGAAGTGGTTTTGTTTTCTTTCATAGTTTTGGTAGTAATTTTACCTAATCTTTTACCAGATACAAAACAAACAGAAAAAAATAATTGGAGGGAAGTGAGTGATAATATTATTTGTAATGATTTACTCAATTCTGTGTCTATAAATGATATTTCAAAAAGTGCTTTATCATCTGAAGAAAATTATGCTTTGAGAGCTTGTGAGGGTGCTGATTACACTTACAATAAAACTGATTGGCATGTGTGCGGAGTGAACTGCACTAAATCATGCCCTACTAATAATACCATAACTATAAATGTTCCAATCGCGGGTAATTATTCAGTTGTAGCAAGAGTATATAGAAACGGCTCTGAGGAGTTACGGGAACAAGGCTATATAGAGGTTAATGGTGTTAATGGTACAGAGCTGAGGGATGATTTAGAAGGTCATAATAGTAGTATAAGATATGAGGATGCAGGCACTTTTTCTTTTAATGAAGGAGAAAACAATATTACTTTATATACAACCGCATATTGTGAAGCTACTTCTGAACCAAATAATAGTCTTGAACTACGAAAACTATGCTTGTATAGAAGTTTGGATAAAGAATATTTTGAGGATTTAAGTAGTGAAACCTTTCCTCCGATGGTAGATTTTGAATATGAGATAAAAGGTATTTCTGGACAAAATATTTCTGTGGGAATACATGACAGTTGCAATTTACCTTCAGAATTTTTTAGTGCAAACTATCCTCCAAAAAATATTAGTACAAATATATTGAGCATAGCAAACTTGCTATCAGATAACAGTTTTGACACTTATATTGTTTGTGGTAATGTAAATTTATCTGATTATGAATCAAATGTAAAGAATCTGTTAAGAAAAGGTAAAGGAATTGTTCTGATCAGGGATTTTACTTCTAATCCAGATTCCTTGACAAAGGAAATTTTTCAAATAAATTATATTTGGGGAAGCTTTTCTACAAAGGATTTAAGTTTCAACAATTTATCTAACCCTAATACAGGAATGATTGCAAAAAGATTCCTTGATAATATTGTTAGAATAGATACTAGTGGAGGAAGTGGAAACTTATATTTGCATGATGGTAAATATCCTGTTGAAAATTTTGGTTTTTGTGTAAATATAACAGGATGCCCTAATAGTACGAGTAAAGGAGAGTATTGTATGCATTCTTCTTCTGTGAAACTAGGTGTTTACCAAATAGAAAACAATGATTCATTTGATGTAAAGATTTCTCCAACTGCATCAAATCCAAGAAATTATACTTTTAAGGATAATGTTCCTCTGACAGTAGATTCAAATGAATATACAGTTCTGTCCCCTTCTTCAGACACAACAATAAGTTTAGTGAATGCTAAGATTTTAGAAGAGTATGGTAAGACCTATGAAACTTCTCCAAGAGCTTTTTGGATGTATGATTTTAATAAAACAAGAGATGATTTAAAATTACTTTTGAGGACAGGAATGTTTTGGACTGCTGGAGAACACCATTTTGTTTTTGATAGAGATATACCTGAAGACAGTAGTTATTGTATGCAATATTATTCAGATATAAATGGGAATAAAATTCCTTATTTGGTTAAATTGTATTATGTGGGTTATTAGTTTTTAAAATTCCTTAAATTTTAAGCACTATCTAAAACTTATTATTGATTATGGAAGAACATAAATTAAGACTACCAAAAGAGGGAGAAGTCTTAGGAATAGTAGAGGAAAAACTAGGTGGAGCTCATTTTAGAGTTGCTTGTATGGATGATAAGATAAGAGTTTGCAGAATCCCCGGAGCTTTGAAGAGAGGTCTTTGGATAGGTTTGAACATGGTTGTGATTGTTAAGCTATGGGAGTTGCAATCTGATGAAAGAGGAGATATAATTGCTAAATACAACAAGCAGGAAGTGAAGGAGTTGAAGAGAAGAGGATATTGGAAATAATTTTGAAATTAATTAAAATTAATTTGTTATTAAAGTTTTGAGGGTAAATAATATATGCCTCTATGAAAGAAGACACCTGAAAGTCGCGGGTTCGAATGAGCTTTTTAGAAAAAAGTTCCAGCAAAAAAAGAAGGGAACTTTTAAAAACCTCGAAAAACTTTGTTTTTCGGGGCCCCATAAACCTTCGGTTTATGAGGAAGTTCCATCAAAACAAGCTTTTAAAAAAGCTTGAGCAAAAAAGGAAGGTTTGATCCAAAAGAAGAAAGTTTTTAACAAAGAATATTATGGCAAAGAAGGATCTTGAAGTGGAAAAACATGTTTTGGATCCAGAACACAGAAAGTTAAGTAAAGAGGAAAAAACAGAAATAATGAAGAAAGGTGTTTATCAAAACATTTTTAAGAAAGAGTTTACAGGTAAATATATGATACCAAAAACAGAAATAAGATTCTCATTTATTTATAATAAAAGCTTTAACCCTTCTTTTAGTTCTCAAGATTTCATTAAATTAAAAAAAGATAGTTATCCATTTATAAATTTATTTAAAAATTATGTTCAAGAAATTTTAGAATTAATTGCTTCTAACAACAAGCCTTGGGAAAGAGAATATATCCCTGTTTATATTGTTTTTGGGAAAATAAACTCTTTTTCAGATCCCCTAACATTAAGTTATAAAGAAGATCATAAACTCCTTTTACTTATTTTGATTCATGAATTAATTCATAATAACTTGACAAAGAAATATAAAGATACAATAGAATTGCATAAAGAGATAGATAGAATTTATCAGAAAGTATTAATTAGTTTAAACTTACAAAATTTTGAAGAAGCTAAGAAAAAATATAACAAAGAACACAGGGGATTTTGAATATTCCTCAAAACAAAAAATAATTAAAATTAATTTGTTATTAATATATGCCTCGGTAGCTCAGCAGGTAGAGCGCATGTCGGAATCTTTTGGAGCTTCCGCTTCCAGTCAAAACCTGATTAAAAAGAAGGTTCCGGGCGAAGCTGTTATATACCTGCAGAAACCATGAGGTCGGAGGTTCGAGGTTAAAAGGGAGAACACATTTCTTCCTTTCAACGCATTCCCTCATTGAAGTTCGAGAATCCTCCCCGAGGCGGATTAAATTAATTAATCTTAATAATTTCTTGTATCATCCCACTCCAAATAGATTTAGTTTCCCTTTTAGAAGATGATATTTGTGTGAATTCTCCAATAACTAAGATCTCATATGGGCATTCATAAGCTTTAGTTTTTGGGTGTGTATTTTCCTTTTCACCTAATTTTACTCCCTACTTTAACCTCTCTGTCAGGGTGCAACAAAATTGGTTTCCCGTTTTCATCCGCTGCAAGAATCATTCCCTGGCTTTCCACACCTTTCAATTCCACAGGTTTAAGGTTTGTTAGAAGGGGAAATTGTTTTCCAACAATCTCCTCAGGAGAATATTGT
Organism: Candidatus Aenigmarchaeota archaeon LH_S7; assembly: GCA_023659895.1. Classification (GTDB taxonomy): domain Archaea; phylum Aenigmatarchaeota; class Aenigmatarchaeia; order QMZS01; family QMZS01; genus JAGXOL01. The sequence goes on along the minus strand of JAGXOL010000002.1, from coordinate 51,706 downwards.
TCAGCAATACCTGCTACAACTTGCCTTTTTTCTCCCCCTAAATCAACTTCCAACTTCAAAAGCTTATCACTGTTCTCAACTTTTTCCGCATTAGATATTTTCCCAATTTTGATGTCCAATTTCCCAAAATCATCAATGTTTATCTGTTCCATGAATAAAAAATAAAAATAAAATTATTTTATTTTTCTTCTTTGCTTTCTCCACTACTACTTAGGCTTCCTTCTCTGATTTCTTCTGCCTCAATCCATATCAAAAGAACACCTATTATAATCAATGCTAAGCCCACTACCCCTGAAATTATCATTTTAAGGCTGTTGATAGGGTCTATGCTAAATCCAAGTGATGTTATGGCTTCTGGGAATATATACCAGGCTATTCCTGCTAGGGTTATCAGAATTCCTACAATCAGTTTTATTATTGGATTCATATATTATTTTATTTTTTTTAATTATAATGAGCTTTACAAAGTATTTAAGGCAAATCTGGAAAAGACCTAAAGAGAACAAGCCATATAAAGAGAGATTAATATCCTGGAGAAAAGAGAATGTTGTAACTAAGGTAGAGAGACCAACAAGATTAGATAGAGCGAAAGCTTTGGGATATAAATCCAAGCAAGGTTTTATTGTTACAAGAGTAAGAATAAAGAAGGGTACAAGAAAAAGGCCTATAAAGAGAAAAGGTAAGAAACCTCATAGTATGGGAACAAGAATCCCTGCTAAAAAAAGCAAGCAATGGATAGCAGAGGAAAGAGTATCAAAGAAATTCCCTAATCTAGAAGTCTTGAATTCTTACTGGGCTGCTGATGATGGAATAAACAGATGGTATGAAGTGATTTTAGTAGATAAGAACCATCCTCAAATCAAGAATGATAAGGATGTTAAATGGATTTTAGAAAAACAGCACAAAGGAAGGGTTTATAAAGGTAAGACAAGTTCTGCAAAGAAATCCCGTGGTTTGAGAAAGAAAGGTTTTGGAACCGAAAAAATTAGACCTAGCATAAAGTCAAACGAAAGTAGAGGGAAATAATCCTTATTTTTTAAATAGTTTATAGTATGGAAACTAAATACAGCGCGGAAATTTATTTTTTGGATTATCTCAAGATACTTGACAAAGAAAAAGAACGAATTTCTTTGATAAATATGCTAATCTAGGGGACACATTGATAAGGTATGAGCTAGCTGAAAGATTACCTTTGGATTTATTGGAGAAAGCAGAAATGATAAATGGAGAAGAGGAAAAGGTACCTTTTTCAAATGGTTTTACTTTAAAAGAAGCTACTGAAAACCTCTTGGAAGTGTATTCCTCGAACGGTTTAAAACAAATTTGTGATGTTGAAGTTAATTAATTTATAAAAAACATCTTATCTAAATCTATTGTTGCATGCGCGCTCCTTCCTCTAATCTTGAAAATACTTGTGTAAACATCTGTGGGAAACAAAACATCCACAACCTTTTTCCACTTCCTTCCTGCTTTCACCTCAAATTTGTAATATTCTACTTCCCTGTTTCTCAAGGTAAACTTGTTTTCCAAAATTCTGTACCTCACTTCTTTTTCATCAAGAATCTCTCTAAAAAATTCAATTATCTTTTTCCTTAATTCATTATAGCCACCATTTTCAAAAAAGGCAAGGTTTATCTTGAGTTCCTCAATGTAATAATAGTTATTTCCCGCGAGATTAGTATTTTCCAAAGCTTTGAATAAGGTTAATGGAATCTCATTGAAAAGAATTGATTTGTTTTTTGTTTCTATTCTTGGAATCTTCCCTGTTAAAAAAGAAATTTCATAAAGCAGTTCCTTTTTTTCAGGAACTGAGGAAAAATAAGAGAAAGCTTTTCTAGGTATTAAATCAAATATATTTTTTTCTTCAAGCAGGCTTAGTGGCACTTTCTTTGGGACAAAAATCTCATTGCAATCAAAATTTTCTTTCAATTTTGCAACTAAATTCTCTTTTAAATTGGAAATCTCCTCTGCTCCTTCAGGCAAATAAAAATTCTTGTTCTTTATAACACCTTTCTTTACCTTGTCTTTCAAACTTTTTCTCTTTTTGGATTCCAATTTGTTATCAAAAAAAGTTTTTTCCTTTTTCTCTCTGCTCTTATCATGAACTAGCTTTATGGTTTTACCTATAATACCTCTCCTCAGGAATTCTTTCTCCAAGCCTTTGAAAACGATCTTGCAGCTTTTTCCATTACCTACCACACTTTTTGCTACTGGTACATTCATCTTACCAACAAAATTTGCAGAGATTGTTATCTCGTAATTAAGTATGAAAAAATCCCTAACCCCTATCTTGTATTCTTTTAACCATTGTTTCATTTTTTCACGAATATCAAAGATGAAATTTGAGAAGTCTTTATTTCCCTGTATATTAATGTAAACTCTGTTTGCACTATAATCCACAGAAACAACATCATCTAAACTTTTAATTTTTTCTTTAATATCTCCAAACTTTTTTTCATTTAGTTCATGAGATAGAATTATTACTAATTCAAGTTTAGATTCCATAAATTAATAAAATAACAAAAAAAAACAAAAATTACATTCCTCCACCCATTCCAGGTGGCATTTGCTGTTCTCCTTGACCACTTGATTTACCTGATGTTATCACATCGTCTATCCTCAAGATCATCTCTGTTACTTCTGAAGCTGAACTTATTGCTTGAAGCTTTATTTTTGTTGGCTCTACAACACCTTGCTTTTCCATGTCTGCTATCTTCCCATTGTAAACATCTATTCCATAGTTTGTTTCTCCTGATTCATGCTTGCTCTTTCCAGAAACTAATAATTCTACTGCATCCTTCCCTGTGCTTTCCGCCAAAGTTCTAGGAACTATTTCCAAAGACTCAGCGAAACTATTTATAGCTAATTGTTCTTTTCCACCAATTCCTTCTGCATAATTCCTTAAATTTCTTGCTAGTTCTATTTCAACTGCTCCTCCTCCATACACGTAAGAGCCTACATCCAATGTTGTTGCAATCCCTAAAATTGCATCATCCATAGATCTCTTAGCTTCTTCAACTACGTGTTCTGTTCCTCCTCTGATCAAAATTGAAACTGCTTTAGGTTCCTTGCATTCTCTTACGAAAATCATCTTGTCTTCCCCAATTTTCTTTTCATCTACCACTCCTGCTTCTCCCAAATCTTCAGAAGAAATTTCCTGAACATTGGAAATTATTTTTGCTCCTGTTGCCTTTGCTAATTTTTCTATATCACCTTCTTTCACTCTCCTTGCTGCCAAAATTCCATTCTTAGCCAAATAATATTGTACTGTGTCATCAATTCCTTTTTGACAGAATACCACATTAGCACCACTTTCTTTTATTTTGTCTGCTAAATTTTTTAATATACTTGTTTCCTGCTCACTAAATTCTTGCATCTTTCCAGGGTCTGTTATGGATATCTTTGCATCAGTTTCAGTAGATTTAACTTCCAAAGCTGAATTTATCAAAGCGATTTTCGCGCTATTAATATTTCTTGGCATAGCTGAATTAACAACTTCCTTATCAACCACTACACCTTTAATCAATTCTGTTTTAGTGATTGAACTTCCCTGCTTTTTCTCTATTTGTATGTCATCTGTTTTTATAACAGTTTTTCCATTTTTCTCATGAGTAACATACTTTACTGCTTTCATTGCAAGTTCTGACAACGTATCTTTTGCTCCCTCAGTTCCCTTTCCTGTCATTGCAGTGAGAGCAATTTTCTTTAGACTTTCTTCATCATTTAAACCAACTTTAACTGCAACTTCATCTAACAAATCAGTGGCTTTCTTTACTGCTAATCTATAACCTTCAATTATTGTTGTCCTGTGGATTCCTTGGTCTAGTAAGTCCTCTGCATTTTTTAAGAGATTTCCTGCGAGTACTACAGCAGTAGTTGTTCCATCACCTACTTCTTGCTCCTGGGTTTTTGCGATTTCCACCATTATCTTTGCTGCTGGATGTTGAATTTCCATTCCATTCAATATTGTTACACCATCGTTTGTTATTGTGATGTCTCCCACGCTATCAACAAGCATCTTGTCCATTCCTCTTGGTCCTAAAGTGCTTCTTATAGATTCTGCTAAATTAGTAGCTGCTGTTATATTTGCTTTCTGAGCATCTTTTCCTGTCTGTCGAAACGAATTTTCCGACAATACCATTATTGGCTGATTTAATCCATCCATAGTGTAATATGTTTTAAATTTTTAAATACTATTTTTAAGGGTGTGCGAAATAAAATAACCAACTAATCAACTCTCTACAGGAAGCCTAATTTCGCACACATGCTCCCACTAAAGAGATAATTTCCACCTTACTATTTTAGATTCTAAATCTGCTGAATTCCCTGAGACTTGTTTTGTTATTGATAATACTGTCAATAGCAGTGAGCAATATTGCACTCAATGAAGCAAAAACAACAGATGTTTTTCTTATGATTCCTCTAACCTTCTGCCAACATTTATCCATTGAGTTCTTGATAATTGAATTGAACTGCTCAACAATATATCTCTTTTTCTTCAGTATTTTTGGAGTCCAACGTCTTTTCTTGGTGTTCCTCCTGTTTTTTGCAATTACTGGTTTTGCCCCTTTCTCTCTACAAGCTTTTCTATTGGCCTCTGAATCATAACCAGCATCTGCTAAAGCAAGTTTACCTGAGACCAATAACTCTGGTAAGAAAGGGGAATCATGTTTATTGCCTGTTGTTAAAATTGCCTTTAGAGGCAATCCAAGATGGTTTACAGAAAGATGTGTTTTAAATCCTTTGAATGCCCCTCTTGAATTAAAACCAACTTTTGCATCTGGATCTTCTTCATCCACTAAAGGAGTTGAATCCGCAACTAACATGTCTGTTGGAATTATCATCTGGATTATTGATGACAATTTGTTGAAGGCAGTTATCACAAGATCCGAATATAGATTCTTCCAGACACTGAGTCTTGACCTGTCTGGAACTCCTGTTAATCCAAGGCTTCTTCTAACTTTTGGATTTGCTTTTAAATGTCTGATTAACTGGCAATCATTGAATCCTCTAATTTTCTGGTAAATTAAAGTTCTTGTTCTTGGTACATTTCTATATCCTCTTCTACCTCTGCCTTTCTGAGATGGAACCATCCCTTTGTTTACCAAATGTCTTATAATATTACCTGCTTCCATCTATTAATTTGGTTTATTTCACACACCCCTATACTATTTTTTTAGAAATACTTGCTTCATTGTTAAGAAAAAAACAACACTTATTTATTAAATTTTGTTAAATTTTATGCAAAAAGCAAGAATAAAGCTTTGGAGCAAGGATAAGGAAAGTCTTGATGAGACAGCTATAAATATAAAAGAGCTTGTGGAAAAATTAGGAGCAAGTGTTCGCGGTCCTATTCCTTTGCCAACCAAGACTTTGAGAATACCTGTGATGAGACAAATGAAAACAGGTACAGGTCATGGAAATGCAAAATTTGACAGATGGGAGATGAGAGTGCACAAGAGACTGCTTGAAATAGGGGAAACTGAGAGAGCTTTGCACCAAATAATGAGATTGCAGATACCACACAATGTAAATATTGAAGTAAAGATGAAAGAGTAATTTAATAACACTTTAAAATTATTTTTATGAAGAAGAAAAAAAGAAATTATTTGATTTTCGCTTCCATAGCAATCCTAGCAACTTTAGTTTTATCATTTTTGTTCCTGACCTCAGAAGAGAAATTTAAGATTGTAAATGTTGTGGATGGTGACACAATAAGACTGGAAAATGGTGAGTATGTTAGATTGTTGGGAATAAATTCTCCGGAAAAGGGACAGGAATATTATGAGGAAGCAAAAGATAGGTTGAAGGAATTAATTGGCAATAAAAAAGTAATTTTGAAGAAGGACTTTAAGGATAAAGACAAGTATGGGAGATGGTTGAGATATGTTTACGTAGATGGAGAAATGGTTAACATCAAATTGGTTAGGGAAGGTTATGCAAAACCCTATATCCTGGAAAACCTTAAGCATAAATCAGAGATACAAGAGGCTTGGCAGAACTGCTTGAAAGAAGATATTAACCTTTGCGGAGTAAAGGAAAAATGCGATGATACTTGTATAGGAATTTCTTATATTAATTGGGATGCAAATGATAATGATTGCTATAACTTGAATGATGAATATGTTGTTTTCAAGAATTTCTGTAACATTTCATGTGATTTAACAAAGTGGAAGATTCAAGACAGTGATGACAATTCTTATTTACTACCAAAATCAGAGCTTGAGCCTTATGGCAAGTTAACTATTTATACAGGAGCTGGTGAGAACACAAAAAACGAGTTATACTGGAACCATTCAGGAAAAGGTTGCAGTGCTGTTTGGAACAATGATTGTGAAGGTGACATTGTTTATTTAATAAACTCTTTTGGGGAGATAGTCTTGGAGCACAGGTACAAGGGTCATTGCTAATTAAACAATCCTTGGATCAAAGTTTTTTAAATCCATTTTATGCCAAATCTATAACACAACAAAGAAGATAATACTTAAATAGGCTGAGAGATTGATAGAAAAAGGAATAAAAGGTTTAGAGAACGACCTAAGAGCACCAAAGAGAGTTTGGAATATAGTTAGATAGAATTATTTAAAGTTTTTTATTTATATATTTTTATGGGAGTGTTGCCTATATCTTTGCAAAGTACAAAATACTATTTAAAAACTATTATGATAGTAGAATATATATATTATCTTATTTTATATGGTTTGAAACTCTTAAAAGACAAAAAATATATGAAAATAAAAGTGTGTCTATCATTAATTTTTGGATTTATCCTATTAAGCGGAACAGTTTATGCTTGGGATATTTCAGCACAATTTACTACAACAGATTATGAGTATAATTCTAATCAGTCACAAATATTTGGAAATGTTGCTAAAGATGGAGAAACTTACTATGCAGATTTAAATGCTTCTGATAATACTTACACAACTTCTAATAGATATTGTTCTTATGATGGAAAATATCGTTATTATCCTGATGCTTGGGATATAGAGAGGAAATATATAAACTCTAATAAATATAAATACAAAATTTTGGTGAGGGGGAGGTCTGATGCTGATTGTGGAAAAGGTCAACCTCAGAATGCTGGTTGGATTAAATCAAATCCAGATTCAGATTGGAAGATAACCAAAGTTGTAAAATGTTCTATTACTTCAGATACCTATAGCTCGAATAATGTTTTAATAGATACCTATTGTAATGTAAATAAAACCATAGGTAAAATAGAGTGGCAATCTGGATCTGGTTGTGGGGGTTGTTGTCTTTGTCCAGATGGAGCAAGGGTTGATATTGATATTGTTGTAGAAAAGAACATAACACCAATATCAAGAACTTATTGTGGTGATAGAATCTGCAATGGAAACGAAACCCCAGAAACTTGCTCAAAAGATTGCAAATATTATTGCAAAGACTCAGACGGAGGAATAAACTATTATAAAAAAGGAATTGTTAGTAGATGTTATATAAGGGAAGGTAAAAAAATTTGTGAAGCAATTAAGCCAAAAGATTTCTGCTTACAACTTGGAGGAAATATGTTAGAACATTACTGTGAAAAAGGAGGTAAAATTGAGTCAAAGACTTATACCTGTCCAAATGGTTGTGAAGATGGTGCCTGCATAAGAAATGAGACTCGTAGTTTAAAACTTTACAGAGGATGGAATATGATTTCTTCTCCAGTTACAAGACCTATTTCAGTCTCAGAAATAGAAAAAACTTGTGAGTTAGTTCCTTACAAAGACTATAAAGTTTGGTATTGGGACACAACTATAGATGAGTGGAGTCATCCAACAGTTTTGGAACTTGGGAAAGGGTATTATGTAAAGGTCAATGTGGACTGTATTGTAAATATCACGGGAAAGAAATTTGAGTTTGAGAGACAAAAAATTTACAAAGGTTGGAATATGATTAGTCCTGGAGAAACTAATTTAGAGCAAATTTTAGGGGCTTGTGAAGATCATTTAGTTCCTTATGAAGGCTATAAAGTCTGGAAATGGAACCCAAAAACAGATAGTTGGGAGCATCCAACAAAATTTGAGTTAGGACAAGGTTATTACATAAAATCAGATGCAGATTGTGATTTATCTAAAAAAGTTGAGATACCTTTTCCCAATAGGTAAATTTTTATGGGGTGGAGAATGAAAAACAAATTAGGTATTTGGGTGGTTTGTTTGTTCCTTGTCGGAGTAATTTTGATCGGTGGTTGCACCCAACAATTTCAGGGTGGCGCAGATATAAACAATACAACAGGTCCAGAGTTGAACGCTTCTACCGAATCCACTACAGGAGGACCACCAACACCAAAGATTTTTACACCTAAGGAAGAAGTACCATCAGTCCCAAAATAAAAATGTCTAAATTATAACATTGTTATATAATCACAATATAAAAATTTCCAAATTAAATAATTAATGGAAATTAGTACTAAAGAATTTAAGGGTAAATTGGAGATGGAATTAAAAGATTCAACACCTAACTTTGCCAATGCCCTGAGAAGGATAATGCTCAGTGAGATTCCATTAACAGCAATAGAGGATGTGTTTATAAAGGAAAACAATTCTGCTCTTCAGGATGAAATTTTGGCTAACAGACTAGGTTTAATACCTGTAAAAGGTGAAGGCACTGTAAAATTACAAGTAGAAGGCCCTAAAACTGTTTTATCCGGAGATTTTGAAACAGATGGAAATATAGAAATCCCAAACAAGAAAATCCCTATTGATGAACTCTTGGAGAATCAAAAATTGAACCTAAGTGCGAAAGTTAAGGAGGGAATAGGAAAAGAGCACTCAAAGTGGCAACCAGCAATAGTTAAGTACAAATACAAAACTCCCCAAAAAATTAATTTAACTGTAGAGAGTTGCTCTTATTTATCAGAAAAAGATATTTTGAAGAAAAGTCTGGAAATCCTAAAATCAAAATCAGAAGCTTTTAAAGAAGAGACTAGTAAATATAAATCCTTTTAATCTTTTCTTTTTTTTAAGAATATATAATATTATATTAGAACGTTTAAAAGGTTATTTCAAAAAAGATTTAAGAGATTATACCAAAAAAGAGATATTAGATAAGGACTTCTCAGATATTGAAGTTACAGAAGAAACGAGACAAGAAATGGTAGAGTATGTTTTAACTCACCCTGTTGACGATGTTAGACTTGCAATGGGACTGTTTTATACTGACAAAGAAAAGGAAAAAGAAATGGAGAAACTCTTGTCATACGCGTCAAAACCACTACCCTAAAATTTTATTTTACTATTAAAAAACTTTCTCCAAAGCAGGTACAATTTGCTTTTTCCTTGACATTACCCCCTCAAGATAAGCCTTACCTGAACTTAAATCAGTTTCAAAAGCTTTCCCAACATTTTCTTCTTCACCTAGACAAAACAAAGTGGAACCTTCTTTCATAACATCAGTAACCGCAAAAACCAATGAATCATAACTTTTTTCTTCCTTAATAGATTTCATAGTTTCAAAAATTTTTTCTTTACGAGTTAAAAACTCTTCAGTATCAACCAGTTCCAACTGACCAATACAAACCTTTTTACCATTGAAATCATATTCCTTAGAGTCCCTCAAAATTAATTCTTTCATTGAAACCCCCTCAATCTCTGCACCTTTCTTCTTCATCTCCTTACCATGTTCAACCAAATTCAAGTCTGCAATCTTGTTCAATCTCTCAGCAATTTCCTTATCCTTTTCTGTAGTTGTTGGAGACTTGAAAATCACAGTATCAGATAAAATACCAGACAAAAGCAAGCCTGCTATATCTTTAGGAATATCTAACTCATTCTCAAAAAACATCTCAGCAATAATCGTGCAGGTTGATCCAATAGGTTTATTCAAAATAAAAATTGGATTAGAAGATGAGAAATCAAACTTGTGATGATCAATAATCTCCAAGATTTCATAATCTCCACTGACTCTTTGACCCTCTTCATTGTGGTCAACTAAAATAAATCTTTTTCTAGTACCATCCTCAATCAATTCAGGCTTTTCATACCCAAACTTCTCCAAGACAAACTTTGTTTCAGAATTAATTTCTCCAACTCTTGCAGGCTTTACTTCCCTACCATTCAGTTTCAAGAAGTGAGAATAAGTAATAGCAGAGCAGATAGAATCTGTATCAGGATTCTTGTGCCCTATCACATATGTTTCAGCCATAAATTATCTTAAATTTTTAATTATAGCTCTATGAACCAAAATACTTAATCTTAGCAGACTTCAATGTTCCAGTTACACCCAAGCTCCTCAAAACAACCCTCTTCTCATTTATCTCACTAACCAATGCAAGAGCCAACCTAACAAACTCAACATCTTTAGGTGAACACCTAACAACAAACCTCTGCTTTCTTTCGTCGTATATATCATTCAGGAACTTCAGATTAGTTCTTGCAACACCTAACACACCAATAAAATTAATTGTTTGACTCCAAACAGATTTTATTAGTTCCTCAATCTCTATCTTGTTATCTGAAAGAATTTCAAAAGTAATATATCTCTTTTTTTCCCTGTATGATAAAGGCAAAGTTTTAGGTCTATCTCTCATAATCTTTCAAATCACCTCTTATTTCAACACCTTTCAAAGGCTGAGAAATTTTCTCCCTGTTTTTTTGGATTAATTTTTCTGCATAATCCGAATACAATGCTTCTTCCTGATTCGCACCCAAGCAGTAACTTAAAGAAGATAGATCACGTCCTTGCCTTAGTTCCCATTTATTCTCAGCACCAGAATTCACAATGAAATGTGCTTTCATTTTAGTACACAATCTTATAATCTCTTTCATCTTTTTTATTTCCCTAATCTTATCCATTCCCTGAGCCCTCAAAAGTTCATTGAATTTAAGTTCTATCAGAACCCCTTTCTCCTTAGCATCTCTCAGACAAATATGATCTATACCAGAATCCTTCCTACCCTGTCCTGGCACAGATAAAATATCCACATACTCGCAGGAGCAAGCACTCCTGTTAATTTCGTAATCACCCCCTTTAACCAAAACTAATTCAAACTCTTTCCTGTATTTTTTCGCAAACTTAACTATATTATCATTTTCTTCTTCAATTAGAATACCTTCAACAACATCCAAGCTAGTGTTTTTTTTAATTTCCTTAACTACATTAAAATAATTTCTCAAATCTTCCTTTGAACTAACAACCAAGCAAACCCCACTCAAACCTATATACTCAGCTCTTTTAATGATCTCTTCCCAATTTTCCGAGAACCTGACATGCAGGTCATAGAATCTGTGATCCATAAATAATCTTATATAAAATGTATGAACTTTTATTGTTGAAATTTACACCCTCATTTGTCGAATTCATGTGAACATCAAAATTTTGCTTTATAAACCCTCTAAACCCCAAATTTTTACGTGAACTTTAGTGAACCTAAATTCTCCACGTGAAACAAAGGTGTCCCTACAAATACAGTTGGATGAATTTCACGTGAACTTTAGAGAGAGGTGAGATTACCATACTTTATTTTTCCCTGCTTGTTTAGGATTTCTAATCCTCTTTTTAATTCTCTAAGATAACTTATTCTTTTATCACCCTCCTTTGGAAGAAATTCTTCTAGTTTATCGTATTCTTCTGTTCCCCTTATTTCTTCAACTCCTTTTCCCTCACTTTCTAATTCATCCTTCCTATCTAAAAACCTTGACATTAAAACATAGGGATTGTCTTCTTCTGCCCCATCTAATCCATTACTTGAATTGTAAATTTCTTTGAAATCTAGGTCTTTTAAATATTTTCTGTACTCAGAATGATTTTTAAACCCTCCTTCCCAAGCAGCGTAATATCCTTCAATTGTCTTAGGGTGTCTTTTAATCCCTTCTTTAGAGAGAGTCTCATAAGTCTTTCTTGTGGAATACCCCAATTCAAATGACTCTCTCGCTCTTTTTTCTATTGTTACCATAAAATAATTAAAATAAATTTTTTAGATTAATAATATTTCAAATAAAATAGAGAGAGGCGAGGTCACCATACTTATATTTTCTCTAATTGTCTAAGAATTTCTACTCCTCTTTTTAATTTACTAATATATCTTATTTTTTCATCACCTTTCTTCGGAAGAATTTCTTTTAGTTTCTCATATATTTCTGTCTTTTTTGATTTACCCTCAATCTCAGAAATCCTTGACATTAAAACATTCTGGGTCTTTCAAATATTCTTCACGCTCATAACGATTTTTAAATCCTTTGCTTTCTGATAATGAATTTAGTAATCAATATTCCTGCTATCAAGTTTATTAGCATACCTCCCAATATCACACACCACTCGTAAAGCCCCAAAGGAACCACAGCAAAAATTGAATTCAATGGTGTATAAATTATAGTTAATTGAAGTAACAAAGAAATAACCAGAGCTATAACCAGCCACTTGTTCGCAAAGAAGTTCATTTTTTCCTGGTATCTTATTATACCTATACGAGAAAATTCAAAGATAATAAATCCTGTGAATAATGCAGTTCTTGCAATTATCTCACCCAAAGGAAGCAAGAACAAAAACACTGCAATCAACAAGATAGACATACTGATACCTATTGAGCCAATAAATTCTTTTAATTTCTTGTCTATGATAGGCTCACCTTTTTCCTTTGGCTCCCTTTTCATTACATTTCTAGTAGTAGGGTCAATACCTAAAGCTACCGCAGGCATCCCATCTGTTAACAAGTTTATCCACAAAATCTGGAAAGGCAACAAGATAGGTTCCTGAAGCGTGAAAAACAAAGTTGCTAGTAAAATTACGCTAACCTCAGCAAAATTACACGAAAACAAATAGTTAACAAATTTCTTGATATTATCAAAAATTCTCCTCCCTTCTGCAACAGCACTCTTTATTGTAGCAAAATTATCATCAAGCAATACAATATCACTGGCTTGCTTAGCAACCTCAGTTCCTTTAATTCCCATAGATATCCCTACATCAGCTTTCTTCAAAGCAAGAGAATCATTAACTCCATCCCCAGTCATACCTACAATGTTATCTCTCTTCTGCAAAATTTTCAAAATCCTTAACTTGTGCATTGGGTTAACTCTTGCAAATACATTCACAAGCTCCAATTCTTTTTTCAATTGTATATCATTCATCTCCTTAACATCTTTCCCTGTAATAACTCTCTCACCATCAATACCAATTTCATTTGCAACAGCCAAGGCAGTGTCTGGGTGGTCCCCAGTAACCATAATTACTCTTATCCCTGCATCCTGGCACTCCTTGATAGATCCTTTAACCTCTTCCCTAGGAGGATCAGCCAAAGAAACCAATCCAGCCCAAACCAGATTCTCTTCCATCAATCTTTCAGATTTTGGTTGTTTCTTATAAGCTAAAGCAAGAACTCTCCTACCTTTCTTTGCAAGTTCCTGATTCTTGTGAAGAAGGTCTACCTTCTTCTTAAATGTTAATTTCTCAATTTTCCCATTTTTTAAATACCTATTACACTTCTCTATCAACACTTCAGGAGCACCTTTACTCAAAACATATTTATCTTTATCTACCTTACCAATAACACTCATCATCTTTCTCTTACTTGAGAAAGGAATCTCATCAGTCCTTTGAAATTCTTCTTTAATTTTTCCTTTGGAAAATTCTTTCAAAGCAATCTCTGTTTCATCACCAACAAAAATTTCTTTTCCTCTCCTGAAAACTTTCTTTGCATTATTACAAAAATTAATAATTCTCAAAGCCGTTTCATTTTCCATTTCTCCTGCCTCAATTTCTTTATCAAAAAAGAACTCCCTAACCCTCATCTTACCTTCTGTTATTGTTCCAGTTTTATCACTGCAAATTATATTCACAGTTCCAATGGATTCTGTTACACCAAGCTTCCTTATCAAAACATTTTTCCTTACCATTTCCTTTGCTCCCAAAGACAAAGACAATGTAGTTACTGCTGGTAAACCCTCAGGAATTGCAGCTATTGCTAAGGAAACAGCAAACAAGAAAGAATCCCACATTCCAAACTTAAAGTAACCTATAACAAAAATTACAATTATCAATAAAACAGTGTAAAGACTAATCTTCCTGGAAAATCTTTGCATCTGTTTCTGAAAAGGTGTTCTGTCCTCTTTTATCTCCTGCATCTTTTCCGCTAATTTTCCTATCTTGGTTTGCATCCCTATGTTAGTTACCTGTGCTTTGGCTCTTCCCTTCAAGATTGGACAACCAGAATAAATCTTATCCCCTTTCTTTTTCTTTACAGCTTTACTCTCCCCAGTTAGAATAGATTCATCAACATTTAATTCTCCCTCAACAATCTCAGCATCAGCTTGAATCATATTACCTTCTTCTAACATCAAAAGGTCCCCTGGAACAATATCCCTGCTTGAGATTTGTTTTTGCTTTCCACCACGAATAACTATTGCAGTGGGTGTGGAAAGTTTTTTCAATGCCTCTATGCTCCTTTCAGCTTTGTAATCCTGAATAAAACCGAAAATACCACTAAACAAAACAATCGCCAATATCAACAAAATTTCTGATAGATTAGCACTTGCAGGATCGAAAATACTAACAAAATATAACACAATAGCAGCTGCCAACAAAATTAACACAACAGGAGAAGTGAATTGCTGAATAAAGATTTTGAAAGGGTTTAATTTTTTAACTTGCTTTATTTTATTTTTGCCATAAACAGCTAATCTTTCATTTACTTGCGATTGAGTTAAACCCTCCATAATTGACACTCTTCACTATTAAAGTTGGGAGATTCTGAAATCGCACTCTGAAACCTTCGAATTACATGCCTACATCAAAAACTTTCCTGAAAATGAAGGAGGAAATAGTAATTACTACAATAAAGATACCTATCCATGGCATCTGTGTGCCTATGAAAGGAAGAGAGAAAGGCATTGTAAAATAAAGATTATATTCTCCAGTTAAAATAGGTAATCCGAAAAAGAATCCTAAGGTAATAATAGTAAGCAAAACAACAACACTTGATATTATGGTTGGTTTCATGGTGTGCTTCATCATTTTCTTTTGTGCCTCAAAACTTTTCTTCATCAACTCATTGGTTTTCTTTGTGTCTTGCCTGTGATTTTTCATCTCTTTATTCAGCTTTTTAACATCTGCTTTTAGAGATTTAACTAAGTCCACATCCATCACTCTTTTCTGTATCAAGGTTTGTGCTAAAGATGCACCTATGGCAACTCCTGAAATCATCAAAGCTTCCATAATCATAATTATAAATAAATAAAGAATTTTAGATATATTAATTACATGGATTTTACTAAGGCCTTGGAAGAAGCAAAAAAAGCAAATAAAATTTTAATTGTATCACACTATGATTGTGATGGTCTTTGTTCCGCTAAAATCCTTTCTACAGCTTTGGAAAGGGAAGGAAAAGAAATAAAAATAAAAATTGCAAAGGAACTATCAGAAGAAATAATTAAAGAAATAGAGCCAATAGAAAAGGATTTGACAATTTTTTCTGACTTGGGCTCTGGATATTTGAGCATGCTACCCAAAGAAGGAAAAATTATTATTTTGGACCATCACACCATGGAAGAAATTGAAGTCCCTGAAAACATAATCCAGATAAACCCTATTAATGAGGAAAAAGAACTTTGTGGTGCAGGAATTTGTTATTTATTCGCTTCCAAATTGGGAAATAACCAGGACTTAATAGACTATGCTGTTGTTGGTTCAATAGGGGATAACCAATTAAATGTTGGAGAAAACCTGAAAATCAAGGAAAAAGCAAAGAAGCTGGGAAGATTGAAAGTTGAAAAGGGATTGAAAATATTTGGTCATGTTAACAGACCACTCCACGAATCTTTAAGAAACTCAAGCATGTTCCCTCTAAACAATCATTCTGAGGTTGTGCAATTTCTCTCTGATTTAGATATTGACTTGGTAGGAAATGGAAGACTAAAAAGCTATTATGATTTAACAAAAGAAGAGAAAGGAAGACTTGTCTTAGAAATAATTAAGGAAAGAATAAGAAATGATTTTGGAGAACACAATGATGTTTTCTCTGAAATTTACTTGCTTCCTTATCAATCAAGAAAACTTATTGATGCTCTTGAGTATTCCACAATTCTTAATGCTTTTGGTAGATCAGAGAAATATGATGAAGCTCTTGAAATGATGAAAGGGAATCTTGATATTTTGGAAGATGTTTTAAAAGAATACAGAAGAAAAATAGCTGATTATTTGAGCTGGACCAACAAAAACATAAAAAATTTCCAGGAATTTAATGATGCTCTTTTCATAAATGCGAAGGAAAATATAGACCCAAACATGATAGGGACAATAATCTCAATTTTCATTAACACTTTTGCGGAAAAAAAGGTTGTTGTGGGCTTGGCAAGGGAAGGAGAAAACACGAAAATCTCAGCAAGAGCGAAAAGGGAAATAGATTTGGACAAGATTCTAACTGATATATGTGAGAAAGTTGGGGGAAGTGGAGGAGGTCACAAACAAGCAGCAGGAGGAAAAATTCCCAAAAATAAGGAAGAAGAGTTTGTAAAATATTTCATAGAAAATATACAAAAGACAGCATAAAAGCTATAAATCCTAAAACTTTTAAGATAGAATTTATTTATTATGCAAGGTAAAGTTATTATTTATACAGGGAATGGTGAGGGAAAGACAAGCGCGGCAATAGGACACGCAATAAGATTCTCTGGCTATGGAAAGAAATCCGCAACCCTCCACTTCATGAAAGGACGGAAGACTGGAGAATTCAAATTTCTTGATAAAAACAAGCTAATAGATAGTCACTTATTTGGACCTCCTTTTTTCCTAATGACCTTCCAGGCAACTTTAGGTGGATGGATTAAAGGGGGCAAGATAGAATATGTTTCCCTAAACTCTTTCACTGGAAAGAAAAATGGGAATGGAAACAACAAGAAAGTTGTTGCTGACAAGCTTGCTAATAATTTAAAGTCCTGCTCTTTCGAAGCACACCAGAAAAAAGCGAAGAAAGGAATGGAATTTGCTAACAAGATAATAAATGAAAAAAAGTACAAACTTGTAATCCTTGATGAAATTCTTTATGCAATAAAGTTTAAGCTCGTTAAGGAAGATGATGTGATTTCTTTAATTGAAAAGAGGAAAAATGTGCACATGATTCTTACTGGAAGATTTGCACCAGAAAGAATCGTGCAAATGTCTGATTTAGTAACTTACCTTGAGGAAGGAAAACATTACTTCTATGATGACAGAAAAGCTCATCCTAGTTTGGATTATTAATTATTTATTTAACAATTTATGATAGACTCCCACTGCCACCTGGAAAATCAAGACTATGATAAAGACAGAGAGGGACTTATAGAGAACTGCAGAAAGGAAATGGATGCAATAATTACCTGTTGTGCAAATCCAAAAAATTTAGATTTATCTTTACAATTAGTGGAAAAATACAGAGGATTTGTTTTCCTCACTGCAGGATTACACCCAATACATATTGAAGAATTTTCAGAAGAAGAAAAGGAAAATTATTTTGCAAAACTGGAAGAAAACAAAGAAAAGATGGTTGGAATTGGGGAGTGTGGCTTAGATTACCACTGGATTAAAAATGAAAAACTAAGGGAAAAGCAAAAACAATTTTTTCTGGACCACATCAAACTAGCAAAAAGATTAAAACTACCCTTAGTAATCCACTCCAGAAAAGCGGAAAAGGAATGTTTGGAAATCCTGAAAGAACAAAATGCAAAAAATGTTTTGTTACACTTTTTTTCAAACCAGAAATTGAGGGAAGAAGTTGCCACCACGAACTACTATGTTTCCCTAAACACTGCGATTCTGAGAAGCAAGGGAGTAAGGCAAATCCTGAAAACTTTGGGAACAGGAAGAATAATGACTGAAACAGATGCTCCTTGGATGGGGTTTGGGGAAAGAAATACTCCTTTGGCAGTGAAAAAGGTTATAGAGAAAACAGCTCAGTTGGAAAAGAAAACATCTGAGGAAATAGACAGAACAACAACCAATAATGCAATAAAGTTTTTTAATTTATAATTATGAGAGGGGATTCCCAAATTGCAGGTTATCCAATTTATTTTGTTCTCGCAGTTGTTTTAGGCTCCATTATAGCTTTTATGATACTTTTCTTCTTTACTTCCAAGGCGATTGGTTTTCCTTCTTTTTAATAAACAATAATGAGATTAGCAGTAATAGATGAGAAGAAGTGTGAACCTAAAAAATGTGGTAAACTCTGTGCAAAAGTTTGTCCAAGGAATAAATTGGGAGAGGAGTGTATAGTTATTAATGAGAAAGCAAAAATAAATGAGAACCTTTGTGTCGGTTGCGGGATTTGCTCCAACAGGTGTCCTTTTGGTGCAATAAAAATTATAAACACACCAGAGAGAATAGGAACTTTAACTTACAGATACGGTGAAAACAAGTTCGCTCTTTACAACATGCCAGTCCCGGAAAAAGGAAACATAATTGGACTAATTGGCAGAAATGGAATAGGTAAATCCACTGCAATAAAAATCCTTGCAGGAGAAATAAAGATTGATATTGAAAATCTCCCCACTTTACTTAAAGTTTACTTGAAAAAGCAGAAAACAATTTCTTACAAACCACAAGTCTTGAATGAGGTGAATATTGATGAGCTTGACAAGGAACTAGTTAAAGAACTTAACATTGAAAAGAAGGACAGTTATTCAGGTGGGGAACTTCAAAAATTAAATATTGCTTTATGTTTATCAAAGGACGCAGACTTGTATTTGTTAGATGAACCTTCCTCTTATTTAGATATTTCGGAGAGGTTAAAAATCGCGAACTTAATAAGAAAAAGACTAAAAGACAAGGAAGTAATAACAGTTGAACACGATTTAGCCATGCTTGATTATCTTTCTGATAAAATCTATTCTCTTTACGGTGCTCAAGGGGTTTATGGAGTAGTATCTTCTCTTTATTTCTCTCTAAGAGGAATTAATAGCTACCTTGATGGTTACTTACCAGCTGAAAATGTAAGATTAAGGAGAGAAGGAATCAAATTCAACTTAACAAAAGCTGATAAAATCTCAGAAAAAGAAATCAAGACCTCTTTCACCAATATAGAAAAGAAACTAGGTGAATTCCAATTGAATATAAAAGAAGGAGAGATCTATAACAAAGAAATATTAGGTATTTTAGGACCTAACTCAATTGGAAAAACAACTTTTATGGAACTTCTAGCTAACAAAATGAAACCTGACAAAGGTAAGGCAGACAAAGTGAAAATCTCCTACAAACCACAATATTTATATGCTGATATGGATAAGATGGTCAAGTATGTTCTCCCAAAATCAAAAAATTTCAAGGAACAAATCGCTTACCCTTTACAATTACAACCGTTATATGACAAAAATATTAAGAATCTATCAGGTGGTGAACTACAGACATTAGCAATAGCTTTGTGTCTTTCCAAAGAAGCAGATTTATATCTTTTAGATGAGCCAAGTGCTTTCCTTGACACTGAAAACAGATTACAATTAACAAAAATTTTAGGGAGAATAGTAGAAAACAACAATATTAGCATTGTTGTTGTTGACCATGATTTGCATTTAGTTTCCCAACTCTCTGACAGGATTTTGTTTTTCCAGGGAACTCCAAAGAAAGAAGGGAGAGCTGAACTTATTAAAACTTACAATGCGATTAACAACTTTTTGAAGAACTTTAAGATAACCTTCAGAAGAGACCAAGACACAGGACGTTTTAAAGCAAACAAACCAGATAGCCAACTTGACAAGGAACAAAAGAAGAAAGAAAAATATATAAAACTTTAGACAATTGCCTTAATTCTACAAAAAACTTTAAATATATTCCAGCGAAATATATACATGAATAGATGGATTACTGCAATCAATAAGTGCTACGGCAAAATTACAGTATTTGTTAAGTTGCAGTAATCCTTGTTATTTCTTTATTTCTTTCGGACTATGACAAGGAGATATGCATTGGGGGGACTATATAAACTAAGGCTAGAAGAAAAACTCGAATTAATTTGTGATTACTTGATACCTGCAACTTACCTAAGAGCAGCAAAACATGGTAATGGTGAGCTTAGAAAAGTTAATTTTTACAAGAAACAAGCCAGAAAAGCAATATTAAATTCAGAGTTAAGTGGTGAGGAAAAATTCCAATTGCTAGAGGACTTAAAATCCTACATGAACTTCCTCAAAGAAAAAGATCAAATAGGAGGTTATTGTTTAAACAACAACTCAAAGAAAAGTTAAATTATTAAGAACAATCAAACAAACTCAACTTTTTTTAATCTGACCCCCTTGCCAATCACATTTTGTTTCTTGCACTCTTGGCAAACATATCTCAAATCCAGTTTGGTTGCAGGCTTACCTCTTCCACTAGGCTTTTTTGCAGGGAAAGAACCATAACCAGCAAGCTTTCTCAAGTGTCTTCTCTGACCCACAGCTTGCTTCCTTCTTGGCTTGTTTTTAACCTTTTTCAATTTCTGTACTGTGTATTTTCTGCAATATTTGCAATATCTCCGCTGCTCCTTGGGGATCTTCATAAATAAATAATGAAATTTTTATAATGAAGAAAGAAATTAGTTTTCTTGTAGGTCTACTCCTTTTTTTAGGAGTATTTTATTATACAGGAGGTATAGAACTCTTAGGTGTTTTATCCAGGGCAAATCTTTTTTACCTTTCCTTAGGATTGTTAATACAGCTCCTGATAATATATTTTTATACCATAAGACTGAAAATTATCTTATCTTCCCAGAACTATAATCTGGAATTTAAAGAAGTGTTAAAAATATTGTTAGCGGGATTAAGTGTTAACCAATTTACCCCTATTGCAAGAGCTGGTGGAGAACCAGTAAAGATGTATTATCTCTCAAAAAATGATATCCCTGCAACAAAGTCCACAGCCTCTGTAATTATTGAGGTTACTTCTGAACTTATCTCCATTTATGTAACTTTACTGTTAGCAGTTTTTTTCCTTGTCTCGATGCAATATCTCTCTCAAAAATATTTAGTTATAAGTATTCCTGTTATTGGTGCTTTTGCAATAGCAACTGTTTTAATATTCCGTTTCTTATTAAGAGAAGAAAAAATAGAAAAAATAATCAAAAAATATGTTCTCAGATTTTTCAAAACAGAAAAGGATATAACTGCCAAAGACTTCACTTATAGTTTGAGAACTTTACTCAAAAACAGAAAACTTCAGTTAAAAATATTTTCTCTCTCATTTATTACCCGGTTTCTTGAAGTATTGAGACTTTACTTCCTTCTTATTGCGATAAATTATCCTTCAATTTTCTTTTTGGTTCTTGCTGCATGGGCTTTGCAACTTTTATTTTCAATGATACCTTGGCTTCCTGGTGGCCTTGGATTAATAGAAGGTGGAACTATCTCTGCTTTAGTCTTGTTAGGGATACCAATGAAAATCTCCTCCTCATTGATTTTATTGGATAGAATGTTGAGTTTCTGGCTCCTAATTTTCCTAGGATTAATAACTCTTTACTTTCTCAAGAAAAAATTTCTATTTAATACATCTAATAAACTATTATGAAAGGTCAGTATCGTGCAATAAATGAGCTTCTTCTATTTGGAATTGGAGCTATTTTAGCAATCTCTGCTGCAGTTACGGTTTCCACTTTGGTAGTACCTACCCAGTCCCAGTCACAAAAAGAACAATATGAAATGATAGCAAATCTAGTTTCTATGGCAACAACTAAGACATACCTGTGCAGTGATTATGGGGATTGTAATTTATCAGTTGAAATTCCAGAAAAGTTATCTGAAGATAGATATACTATTGACTTGGATAATAGCCAGGTTTCTGTCTCCAATTTTAGAACTAGAGCAGGAATAAACACCCAAACAATTTATTATGAAAAAGATGTTAAAGGATATGCAACTAGCTCAGGAAGAAGTTTTGTTGTTGAAGGAGACAATAATATTATTCTTTCAAAATGGTAAAGGTAAGGATTAAGAAGAGGGTTAAGAAAAGAAAACCAATTAAAGTTCTGAATAATAAAGAATTTGTTTTCAAAAGAAGGCCTATTGTTATTAATTATATACCTCAAGAAAAGGAAGAAGGTAAAAAGAAAAAAGAAATTCAGCAACCTCAACTCACAAAAGAGCAAATAGAAACGTACATACCTCAAAAAAAGAAAAAAGAAATCTCTCCACCTCCAAAAGAGCAAACAGAAATACTCAAAAAATTGGCATCTTATCTGGGGGAATATTTACCTAGTAGAGTGCCCTCTTCTATAAAAGATGAAATGAGCTTAAAAAAGAAAAAGCAACATATAGAGGGAGTTTCTTTCCCAAAAATAGAATCAGAAGTGAAGCCAATAGAAAAAAGGTTTAAAAGAGAAGAACTAACTCAGATAGATACAAAATATCCTTTGATACCTCGAAATCCAAGAAAAAATGAAGAGATTTATGCTTACGCTCATATATATTGGGACCAGGAAAATAATGAGCTAAAATACGATATTGTTGAACCTGAATTAACAGAGAATGATAAAAAACTTCTTAATATATTTAAGGAATTTATAAGGGAAAAAATAGATATTGATTTTGCAGCAGTTAAGAAATTTGAGGCAAAAAATTATCTTTTTAAGAAAATTGATGAAGCTTTAGATTATTTTAAAGTGGATATATCTGATACTATGATTAAGATTTTTAGATATTATATTGACAGGGATTTTTTAGGTTTTGATAAAATTGAACCTTTATTGCAAGATAAGCACATAGAGGATATATCTTGTGATGGAACAGGAGTACCTATTTACATTGTTCATAGGGATCCAAGATTTGGTTCAATAAAAACAAATATAGTCTTTGACAGTTCTGAGGAATTAGATTCTTTTGTCATGAAATTAGCTCAGAGATGTGGAAGAGACATTTCAATGGCACACCCTTTGCTTGATGGAATATTATCAGATAATAGTAGAGTCCAGGCAACTCTTGCTACCGACATTGCAAGGAAAGGTTCAAATTTCACAATTAGAAAGTTTAGTAAGGAGCCTTTCACCCCTACAATGCAGATTCTTTATCATACTTCTGATGTAAAATTAATGGCTTATCTTTGGTATGCTATAGAAAATGGAAGGAACATTCTTATTTCTGGTGGTACAGGTTCAGGTAAAACTTCTTTTTTGAATTCTGCTTCCATGTTTTTTCAACCACAAGAAAAAATTGTTTCAATTGAGGATACAGGAGAACTACAGTTACCGCACCCAAACTGGATACCAGAAGTGGCAAGAAATGTTTTAGCTGAAGGTGGAAAGGGTTCAGTTACTTTATTTGACTTGCTGAGGGAGAGTTTAAGGCAAAGACCTGATAGAATTGTAGTTGGTGAAGTTCGTGGTAAAGAAGCATTTGTATTATTCCAGGCAATGTCTACAGGTCATCCAGGTCTTGCTACTATTCACGCGGAATCTATAGAAACTTTGATAGACCGTTTAATTACACCCCCAATAAATTTACCTGTGTCATTACTTGAAACTTTAGATTTAGTTGTTTTCATTTCTAGAGTAAAAATAGGTGATAAAACAGTTAGAAGATTAGCCTCAATAGAGGAAATTGCGGGTGTTGATCACAAGAATAAGAGACCTATAACAAACACATTTTCTCAATGGAATCCAAAAAAAGATGAATTTGAAATAAAAAATAATTCTGTGATATTGAAAAACATAATAGATAGAACCGGCATCAATAAGAAAAAAATGGAAGAAAATGTTTTGAATAAAGCCAAGGTTTTAGAATGGCTCTCAAAAAACAAGATTACAGATTACAAGGATTTTGCAAAGTACACTGCTCAATACAGTGCTGATCCAAAAGCCTTTTTAAAGAGAATTGGGGAATCTTAATGGGCATGACAGGATTCCCGAGACTTTTTTGATGGAACTTCCTCATAAACCAAAGGTTTATGGGGCCCCGAAAAACTTTGTTTTTCGAGGTTTCTAAAAGTTCCCTTCTTTTTTTGATGGAACTTTTTCTAAAAGTTCCCTTCTTTTTTTGATGGAACTTTTTCTAAAAGTTCCCTTCGAACCTGCGACCCCCGGCTTTCCTCGGTTCCTTAGAAGGCCGGTGCTCTATCCAGCTGAGCTACATGCCCATAAGCATTTTTCTTTAAAAAATAACATTTTCCTATTTATAAGGCAAACGAGTTTTTTAATAACTTAATTTATAAACGCTTTATGGAAAAGGAGAAATTAAAGTTAAGGAAATTAATAAAAGAGCTGGAACAGATCAGAGGACGCCATACTGAATTGATTACTCTTTACATCCCCTCTGGTTATGATATAAACAAAATAGCAGAGCTTGTTTCCCAAGAGCAGGCCCTCACCAGAAATGTGAAAAGCAAAATAGTTCGTAAGAATGTTCTTTCCGCTTTAGAAAAAATTGCTCAGGAATTAAAATTGTACAAAAAAATCCCTGAGAAGGGATTAATAGTTTTTTGCGGAAATGTTGGCACAGAAGAAGGCAAATCAGATATTAAACTTTGGACAGTTGAACCCCCAGAAAAAATTAACATTAAGCTTTACCATTGTGACCAAAACTTTGAGGTAGGACCTTTGAAAGAGCAGATGAGGGAGAAAACAAATTATGGAATCATTTGTTTGGATAAGAGCAGTGCTGATATAGCAGTCATAAAAGGGAAGAATGTTGAAATACTTAAGCACATGGATTCTTTAGTTCCTGGAAAAACACGCGCAGGAGGACAGAGTTCAGTGCGTTTTTACAGAGTCCGTGAGAATTTACTTCATGATTTCCTAAAAGATGTTGGGGAAGCAGCGAAAGACTTATTTGATAAGGAAATAAAAAGAATTATTATTTCAGGTCCAGGACCAATAAAGGAAAACTTTCAAAAGGGAGATTACCTTCCCAACCACCTCAAAGAGAAAGTTATTGGTGTTGTTGACACTTCATACACAGAAGAACCAGGTGTAAAAGAAACTTTGGAAAAGGGAAAAGACCTCATAAAAGAGACTGAGCTTTACAAGGAAAATGAATTACTAGAGGACTTTTTCACAAAACTTAGCAAAGCAAAGGGTGAAATGGTTTATGGAAAAGATGATACCTTAGATGCTTTGAAAGAAGGAAAAGCTGAAACAGTTCTTATAAGTGAAGATCATGAAAGTATTGATGAAATTGAGGAACTATCTGAGGAAAGCAATGCAAAAATAGAATTTATTTCCACAACCTCTTCTTATGGTTCCCAATTCAAAAACATTGGAGGAATCGGAGCAATTCTAAGGTTTTAATAATTTTTAATTAAGTGACTATAATTATTTCTTGAAATCTCTCTCCCTGAACTCAAAAGCCCCAGAAGCAAACTTTGTTTCACATCTTTTACATTCCCATACACCAAAAGAAACCCTCCTAACAGCTTTTTCCTTAGCACAAACAGGACAATTATATTTTTTTTTCACACTTTTGTAAATTTTATTATAAATATCTCTTAACTTTTTTCCGTGCTTAGCACTGAATTTACCTGCTGCTTTTACCTTCTTTGTAGCCATAAAAAATCATAAAAATTTATTTATTTTATCTTGTCCTTATTTAATCTGAATCCTTTAGAAGTTATTTCAGCTATCCAGATTTTTTCCCCTCCTGAAGCCATATCTCTACCTGCAGCACTCTTTATAGCTTGTTTTGTCAATTCCTTACCTTCCTGCATACTCATTGCTTTCTTGAAATCCTTTTCCAAGATACCATAAACAAAAGGACTACCACTACCTGTGGAAACATATTCTTCCTCCATTTTTGAACCTGTTGGGTCAAAGGAAAATAACTTAGTTCCTTCTTTGTCCACACCACCTACTACCATCTGAGTGAGATAAGGGAATAATCTTCTTGCGTACATAATATTTGATAACAATGAAGCAACTGCATCAACTCTCATCTCCTCACCACTTTCCAATTTATAAAGATTTATCTCAGCTTTGAGCATATTAACTAATTGCTGTGCATCACTAACTAATCCAGCAATTGTAACACCAATCCTATCATCTATTTGGAAAACCTTTTGTACCTCTTTATTTGTGATTATATTACCCATTCCAGCTTTTGATTCAGATGCTAATAGAACTCCATCTTTGCACTTCATCCCTATAGTTGTAGTCCCACTCTTCATAGAAGTTTCCATAATATTACTTTTAAATTTATAAATAAAAATCATCTAAAATAAGGTAGAATAAACCCTTGAACTTTTAAATATTTTAAAAAGAATGATAATTATACATAAACCAACTTTATAAACTGAGGGTTGATACTATGGATTTTGTAAAAGCTGTTAAAGAAGAACTCCCTGAATTAGAGGATAAAAGGATAAATTACGAAGGAAACAAGATAGTTATTTACACTTGTGATAAAGATTTTTTCCTAAATCAGGAAGAGAAGATTAAAGAGATTGTTGACAAGATCAAAAAAAGGATAGAGGTGAGAATAGAACCTGACACCCTACCAACAAAAGATGAAACAAAGAAAAAAATCAAGGAAATTATTCCTGAAGAAGCTGAAATCCATAACATTTCTTTTGAACCTGATTTCTCAAGGGTTACAATAGATGTTACTTATCCTCAGATGGCAGTTGGAGACAATGGTGAAGTTGTAAAAAGAGTAAAGAAGGAAACTTTTTGGATACCCTTAGTTAGAAGAGTTGCAAAACCAAAATCTCCTCATGCTGAAGCAATTCGTAAAACTTTGTTCCAGAGTTCAAAATACAGAAAGAGATTCTTGAACAGTGTGGGAAAGAAAATTTATTTATCAGAACCAAAGGAAACAAAATACGCAAGAATAAGCTTTCTTGGTAGTGGAAGGGAAGTGGGAAGAAGCTGTATGATCCTAGAAACCCCTAATTCTAGAATAATGCTTGACTGTGGTATTTCTGCAGGAGCTTTGGGGGAAGACCGCTTTCCAATATTTTCCCAAGATTTCAATATAAACTCAATAGATGCAATTGTTTTGAGTCATGCACATCTTGACCATTCAGGTTTTATACCTTATCTATATAAGATAGGTTACAATGGGCCTGTTTATTGTACTGAGCCAACAAGAGAACTTGCTGCCTTGTTGCAGATAGATACAATCCAATTAATGCAGAGGGAGACAGGAAAAAGCCTTTATACGAGTTCTGACATAAAAAAGATGATCAAAAACACAATCCCATTAAAGTACAAGGAAGTTACAGATATAAGTTCTGATGTTAGATTGATTTTTGAAAATGCGGGACATTTGCTAGGAAGTGCTATGTCACACTTTAACATTGGTAATGGAAAGACAAATGTTATTTATACTGGAGACATAAAATACTCAGTTTCAAATTTGTTTGACCCTGCATTCACCCAATTCATGAGAAGCGAGGCTTTGATATTGGAAGGGACTTATGGTGGTAGTGATAATATAACTCCTAGACTTGAAGACTCAGAAAAAGAGATGATAGGAATAATCAATGAAACAATAAAAAGAGGAGGAAAAGTCTTAGTTCCAAGTTTTGCAGTTGGTAGAGCACAGGAATTGATGGTAATTTTTGAGAAATATGGATTAGATGTACCTATCTATGTTGATGGGATGATTTACGATGCTAATTCCATTCACTCTACTTACCCAAAATATCTTGCTTATAACTTGCAAAGACAAATAATAGATGAGAACAAGAACCCTTTTGAAAGTGAAAGATTCATTAATGTTGCTAGTGCAAGGGAAAGAGAACAAATCTTAGGTGATGATAAACCTTGCATCATCATTGCAACCTCAGGTATGCTTAACGGAGGACCTATAATGGAATACTTGAAGAATTTTGGAACTAACCCCAAAAACACTTTGGTTTTTGTTGGTTATCAAGCTGCTGGAACATTAGGTAGCAAAATCCAGGCAGGTGAAAAAGAAGTTAAATTACAGGATGGAGAAAAAGTGGAGATTAACTTAGATATTAGGACCGTGGATGGTCTTAGTGGACATTCTGATAGGAAACAATTATTGAACTTCATAGGTCACTTGAAAAACAAACCAAAGAAAATTCTAGTTAATCATGGAGAAGCCTCAAAAGCACAAAATCTTGCCAATTCAGTCCAAAAAATATTTAATGTGGATTCCTATTCTCCAATGAACCTTGAAGCAATACGGTTTATATAGAAACCTTAATTTAAAATTTTGTTAATTTTATGGCAAGAATCTATGCTAGAACAAAAGGAAGAAGTGGTTCCAAAAAAGTTGTCAGAAATAAGATTCCGGAATGGCAAACAATGAAAAAGAAAGATGTAGAGAAAAAAGTCTTGGAATTAAGAAAAGAGGGAATAAGTAAACCAGAAATAGGAACAATCTTAAGAGATTCTCATGGAGTACCTTCCATAAGATTGACTGCAGGCAAGAAACTACAAGCAATTCTTGAGGAAAACAACATGAAGGAGGATTATCCAGAGGAATTAATGAACCTCTTTAAAAAAGCTATAAACTTAAGGAAACACTTGAACAAAAACAAAAAAGACTTGCACAATCAAAGAGCATTGCAACTAACTGAATCAAAAATTAGGAGATTGGGAAAATATTATATTAGAGAAAAAAAATTACCAAAAAAATGGAAATACAAACCAGCAGAGGTTGAGTTACTTGTTAGATAATATACGATTAAGAGAAGTTCGCCATAACCCACCCATTAATTGGATTGTTTGATTGTTTCGACAATTTTTATTAATTTATCTTTATCAAAATTTACTTTATTTATACAAGTAATTCCAGAATTTATTAACTCTTCACAAGTCTTGTTTGGTGTTTCCTTCCAGCTAACTAAAAACAAATTTTTTGGTGAATAAATTTCTAGATATTCTTTCACATTTTCTAAATCATCTATTTTTTCTTTTTTCTGTTCTCTACTTTCAATGGCCGCATTTCTCCAATCTTTGGCCCCATCATATACAGATCTCTGTTTTAGTTTTTTATACCAGTTTCCTTCTTCTTTGCATTCTATAATAATGTCTGGTTTCATGATTGGAAATGGTTTTACACTAGGAGAGTAAATATTATCAATTTGTCCAGAATAAATCATTATATCTGGTCTAGGTGCGCCATATAATTTCCAAAAGGTTTTATCGGTTTCTTTAGAATATAAATTCCATTCAATAATCCCAGGTCCTTCATAAAAGATGCTAAAGAATCTGCCAGAAATTTCTAGTGCAAAATTTGGATGAATTCCTTTATAATCTCTTTGGCTTTCTAAAGAAATATATTTTAACTCATCAGGTAGTTCATCGATGTATTTAAATTCGTATCCATTTGTATCCGAATTATATTGTCTAACAAGGAGTTTGCAGTTAACCAAATTTAGCAATGATAATAGAACCCAACTTTGATATGCATTTCTAGTATTTGTTATAATACTTCTCCTAATGGATTGCTTTGCTATTTTATGTAAATTTTCTTTACTTATCTTATTTTCTGAATATTCCCACAAAGCGTTATGAAATCCCTTCATTCTTCTTGTTTTTGCTCTGTAAGATGCCAAATGATTTAAAACACCTTCATTAATAATAGAGGATAATGCATCAGTTAGGTATATAGCATTTAGCTTATATTTTTCTTTTACTATGTTAATGATTTGCTTTAAATTATCTGTCACTAATAGTGCTCTGTTAAAATCCTCTCTAAAAAATTCATCCACTATGTTTTTAACTAATATTTTTTTATCCATAATAAACACAGCTAATTTTCTATTTTATCAGGTTTATCCACATATACATTCAAAATTAACCAATCATCTTTATTTTTCATAATTAACAATAACAACTTTAGTATTATATAATTTTTTGATAGTGGAGGTGGATTGCATATAATATCAGAATTTAACGAAGTCACTGAAGGCGCTTTGGGAAAAATGCTCAGCTCGCATTTTTCCATTAAATTCCTGTTAATTGCCCCGAGCCGAAGGCAAGAAAGTCAGCTGAGGGTCATTAAAAAATAAAGGTGGTCGCTTTCAAAAAAAGAAAGCTTTTTAAGTTTCATTAGGATTTTAGTTATTATTATGACAGATACAAAAATCAAAATTGAAAGTTTCATAGAAAACACAATTAGTAAACAAGATAATCAAATTTTAGATATTCTTTGGATTTTTTCCTATTCTATTCCATCTATGTTTGGATATCTTAATAATCAAGTAGCATTCAAAAAATGGTTCGGTAAAGTTTGTGCCAGAAATTTACAGAAAAAATATGGAATAAATTCACCACAAATTAAAGAGAAGAGTAATATTTTTGTAGATTTCCTCAATAGCATACCAAATTTTCTAAAGGAAACTTTTAACGAAGATGATAAATTATTGAGAGAAATATTATTTAGTAAGACATCTAAAATTCTAACACAAAATGTTAATAACAAATTAAATAAATTACCCGAATTAGACAAGGAAGTATTATCTTTTACTTTAAATTATATTCCAATTAGAATAACCGATTCGATTAAAGAAGCTGAAAAAATAAAACAAGAAAATCCAAATTGTCATGATAAATATCGTTTACTTCCTGATTTTAATGTAAATGTCAATGAAAAAACTGGTGAAATACTTTATTTTAAGATTGATCCAAAAGAGTGGACATATATTTTTAATATCTTATTTGATGAAGAACTAAAAGAGCAAAGATTCAAAACCAAATCATATAGAAAGAGTGGAAGGTTAATATTGTTTCCACCGCCACAACCTGAAGAATATAGTTTTTGGCAATTTGGAGATAGATTAGTAGAAAGTGGGGTAGGATATTGGACATTTTATTTAAGTGCTAAAGGAAAAATAACGATAGAATTTGTAATACCAAACTTTATTTATGAAAGTGTAAAGGGCTTTAAAGATAAATTACCAAAACCCGAAAATTTTGAAAAGAAAATAAAAGAAATTATTAAAGAAAAAGAAACAAAGAAATTAGAAAAAGCTTGGAGTATTGAAGATTTTGAAGAAACAGGAGCAATAAGCGAAGTTTTAGAATATGAGATTGAAACTTCAATTATATCTAATCCAGAAATTTTAGAAGACGGTTTGGACTTGATTGGAAACCAGTATACAACTGGTGTTGGTTATATAGATATTTTATGCAAAGATAAAAATGGAAATTTTGTTGTTATAGAATTGAAACAAGATAAAGGTTCTCATAAAGTTGTTGGTCAAATCCAAAAATATATGGCATGGGTTAATGAAAATTTGGCACAAGACAAGCAAGTCAGAGGAATAATTATAGTTAAAGAACATGATAAAGAACTTGAATATGCAATTAAAGGTTCAAAATATCCAATAGAAATAAAAGTATTTGGACAAGAACCTCCATTAGAAGAAAATATAAAATATTGCACTAATTGTGGAAAACAACTTCCAAAATCTGCTAAATTTTGTGATAAATGTGGAGAAAATGTTTGGTTATAAAATTAAAGCGACCGCCCGTTAATAATCTTTTCTTCAGTTCTAATATTAAAGCGACCCGAAGCCAATTCACAGTTAACGTATGCCGTTAAAAGAAGTTTTCATGAAGTGAAAATTTGGGAAATTTCTGTAAGAAATTTTACCTCTTAATCGCTGTTATATTCTTGAGGACGAAGTCCGAGACGAGCAAAACGAAGTTTTGCGAAGAGTTTGCCCTAAGCAAGCGTATTTTTGTAAAATATATAAATAGGGGTGTGCGAAATAAACCAAATTAATAGATGGAAGCAGGTAATATTATAAGACATTTGGTAAACAAAGGGATGGTTCCATCTCAGAAAGGCAGAGGTAGAAGAGGATATAGAAATGTACCAAGAACAAGAACTTTAATTTACCAGAAAATTAGAGGATTCAATGATTGCCAGTTAATCAGACATTTAAAAGCACACTCGTTTTGCGAAGCAAAACGGTGCATCGTTGTGAAGCAACGAATGAATCCAAAAATAAGAAGAAGCCTTGGATTAACAGGAGTTCCAGACAGGTCAAGACTTAGTGTCTGGAAGAAAACATATTCTGATCTAGTAACACAAGTATTCAACAAATTGTCATCAATAATTCAGATGATTATTCCAACAGAACTATTGATAATAGACTCAACTCCTTTGGTGGATGAAGAAGATCCAGATACCAAAGTTGGTTTTTACTCGAGAGGAGCATTCAAAGGATTTAAAACACATCTTTCTGTAAACCAACTTGGATTGCCTCTAAAGGCAATTTTAACAACAGGAAACAAACATGATTCCCCTTTCTTACCAGAGTTATTGGTCTCAGGTAAACTTGCTTTAGCAGATGCTGGTTATGATTCAGAGGCCAATAGAAAAGCTTGTAGAGAGAAAGGGGCAAAACCAGTAATTGCAAAAAACAGGAGGAACACCAAGAAAAGACGTTGGACTCCAAAAATACTGAAGAAAAAGAGATATATTGTTGAGCAGTTCAATTCAGTTATCAAAAACTCAATGGATAAATGTTGGCAGAATGTTGTTGGAATTAAAAGAAAAATATCTGTTGTTTTTGCTTCATTGAGTGCAATATTGCTCACTGCTGTTGACAGCATTATCAATAACAAAACAAGTCTCAGGGAGTTTAGCAGATTTAGAATCTAAAATAGTAAGGTGGAACTGGTCTCTTTAGTGAAGTAAGTGTGCGAAATTAGGCTTCCTGTAGAGAGTTGATTAGTTGGTTATTTTATTTCGCACACCTTTATATATAAAATCATATAAACTAGTTTTTTATATTATGAAAGTTTTAAAAGAAACTGGAGAATATTTAGAAGAACAAAGAAAATCTAATGAGAAAATAGCAATAATATTTTTGGTAATAGGTTTAGTGACTCTCATATTTTATGGATTGGGTATAATATTCGTAGGAATTTCTATATACTTCTTCATTAAAAGTGGTCAATATAGGAAAGGAAAAACTGGTGAAACATTAATCAAAGAAACTTTAGAAGAATTAAACAATAGATATTCTTTGGTTAATGATGTAATGTTATCAGAAAGTTATGGAAATATTGACTGTATCATTTTAGGACATAATGGTATATTCGCTATTGAAAGTAAAAATTATGATGGGAAACTTATTTGCAATGGTGATGAATGGCATAGACATTATGAAGGTGGTCTAACAATAAGTATGAGAGGAAGACCATATTGGAAGCCATCGAGAGATTATAGTATTGGTAGCCCAAGTAAACAAGTTAAGAGAAATGCTGTAAAACTAAAACAATTTATACAAAAAATATTCAAAAAACCAATATGGGTTGAAGGAATTGTTGTTTTCACAAATCCTAATGCTGAGTTAGAATTAAATAACCCAACAGTTCCAGTTTTAAAAGTTGAAGAATTATACAACTTTATCAAATATAAAAAATCAAGGATAAAATTTTCTCCGAAAGAGTTAGAATCAATAGGAAAATTAATTTTAAAATATTCAAAATGACAGAAAATCCCAGTTGGACGATGAAAGAATTACAAAAGATTGATAAACAATATATGAAAGCAAGAGATATAGAACAAGAAGCATCAGATTTCAAAAAGTACAATTATGATCTTTGTGTAAGAAGGTCGCAGGAAGCTTTTGAACTTTTTCTCAAAGTTGTGTTTAAGCTAATGAGAGAAGAATATCCAACAAACATAAAAGGACATGAATTAAGCAATCAAATCATGTCTACTTATGAAAAACTAAAATTTGTACTCAAAGATTACCATTTTCCTAAAGAAGACATAGTAAGAATAATAATTGGAAGTAAAGTCTTCCACCTATGGCGAAACATCTCATTATATGGAGAAGAAAAATTAGAAAAAATTGGAATATCTAAAATTTTTACAGAGAAAGAAGCTGAAATTGCTTTAGATTATCTAAATAAAGCATCTCGATTGTGTAATTTGATAAGAAGTTATTTCTATAAAGTTTCGCAGGAAAGTTCTAGATAAGCGCTGTTCAACGCCCAAGCGTAAGCAAGAGTCTAGAAGGCATGGTCGAGGAGTGAACGAAAGTGAGCGTAGAAGTTTTTTTGTGTGAGCATTCATATTTTCTCAATAACTGCTATATAAGCTGATTTATCAGAATCAATAAATTTCTAACTTTCTAACTAGTGTCTTTCAGAATATCTTTCATT
The DNA here is from genome assembly GCA_023659895.1 of Candidatus Aenigmarchaeota archaeon LH_S7. Taxonomy (GTDB): domain Archaea; phylum Aenigmatarchaeota; class Aenigmatarchaeia; order QMZS01; family QMZS01; genus JAGXOL01. The sequence goes on along the minus strand of JAGXOL010000002.1, from coordinate 17,736 downwards.
TCATCTTTAGAAACAGTCAGATAATCAAACCAATTTCCGACGTATTTTCTAAATCTTATTCTAATTCGCAATTGTCCAGGCATTCTGCCTCGTTTCTTGTTAAATTTTCTTTAATTTCTCTAGATTTATATATTCTATCATCGAAAATTATATATACCCCACTACCAAAAATTATAAATAATTTTAATGATTATTGTACTATGGTAGAAAGGGGAGAATATGATGTACAAGGTATAAGCAGAGTAATAGAAAGTTTTCAAGATAGTTGAATATAGTTTTTCAGAGGCATGCAAATTTTTTATAACAGCTTCTTCCATTTTCTGATAGTCTTTATTTTTATAAAAATCCAAAATTTTTTCTCCAGGAATAGCCATAACATTTTTCAGGGGGGTGAACTAAAAAATAGATAAAACAATTTGAAAAACAAAAGTTATGATTAAGAAAAACACTGTAAATAGGAATACAAATAAAGTTTTTCTACTATCCCAAACTGTAAGTCCTTGAGATTTAAGTTGTTGTTCCAGTTCAGGTTTTAGTTTCTTAGTTCTAAGAAACATAGAAGCAACTGCAAAACCAATTAAGGTTAAAAAGTTCCATAAGCCAAATAAAGCGAATTTTTTCTTGGATGGTTGGTCTTTTCTAAAAGTAATCATTCCAGCAAACATACTTGCTAAACACGAACTTAATATAAAGAATATTATACCCCATAACCAAACAGACCTATTTATAAAACTATCTAAAACAATATGGGCTGGAGGAGAGTCTTTTATCCATAAATCTTTAGTTAAATATTTTGAGGGTGTATTTATTTTGATTTTTGTGTATTTCAAATTGATAATTTTTTTTCCGTTGAAGAAAGAAGATAACTCCTCAGGAACATGATAATAACGATCAACAAAATAATTAACTTTTCCTTCTTCAATTTCTGAATAAAGTTTAGGGGTTACATGTCCTTCAACATAAACTGATATCGGAACTTTTGTACTCCCATAAACACTCGTTGGTTTCAGTGGAAAATAAATTTTATCAGTTGGGAACTTGATAAAAACTCCAACAGTATTAATAGTATTGCCATATCTATCTTTTGTTGCAGATTCTTTCTTAAATTTCTCAACATCTGAAATCCAAGAAACAACAAAAGAATATTCTTTACCTATATATTCCTCTAAAATTGATTTTAAATCTGGAGGTAAATCTAAGTTTTTATTTGTCAAATAATTATAAAAAGCATCTCCATCTTTTGCAGTAACTAATTCAGTTGTTAAACCCATCTTTTCTATATGTTCATGTGCTGTAATTCCTCTTTCTGTGCCCGCATACATAGTACCCATACTCATAGCACCCATACCAGTAAAGAACATAAATGGAAAAAATGTATAAACCTGAGATAATCTCATTACACTAAAAGTATCAGAAATTGTTTCATCTGTTCTTCTTTTTACATCATACCCTCGAAGTCTTGGGAATCCTTTGATTACGTCTATTACTGTTTTGTCTGGTTTTGCAGGAATAGGGAAAATCCAGACACCTTTTTCACCATGTAAATCACTAACATCAACAGACAAAAGCATGTTTTCAGACCCATTTTCATAATTTATTGCACATAATTGCTGATCCATATCTTGAAGTTTCCAACGAGACATATCAAGATCATGGATAGCTATACATCCATCAGCAAAAATAGGAGGAACAAATATAAATGACAATAAAATAATCGATACTAAAACCAAACTTGTTTTTGATTTGATATTCACCATGATAACTATAATAGATTAAAATTATTTAAATAACTTCTGTTTAAGTTCTTTTTTTAAAAAATCAAAATAGCAAACAAACCCAAAATATTAGAACGGTTTAATTTTAGATAAAATTCATCAAATTTTTCCAGAGAAGAAAGTTTTAGTAATAAGAGAGGAAAGTCAAATTTCAGTATATTATACCCAACGAATATTTTGTCATTTTCTTTTAAAAACCAGTCTCTAAAATTTTTAAGGAGATTTTCTTCACTACTAAATTTCCAGCTCTTCCAGATTCTTATATTACTCAGGCCTCTCTTCTTGACCTGAATAGTTAATATTTTTGCGGAGTAGGATAGTCCCTCAGTTTGAATATTTAGAGAGAGCAGGAAAGGCTTAAATAATTTATAGATATGAAACTTAATTTATTAAAATATATAATTATGTTTGAACTTTGGACGGAGAAATACAGGCCAAAAAAAACTGGATGATATTATTGGTTAGGAGGATACAACAAAAAGATTAGAGGCATTTATTTCAAAAGGCTCAATTCCAAACCTGCTATTCGCTGGAATACAAGGAAGTGGTAAAACAAGCACTGCTTTAGCCTTGGTTAATGAACTTTTTGGGAATACGGAGAATTTTATTGAGTTAAATGCCTCTGATGAAAGGGGAATAGACACAGTCAGGATAAAAATAAAAGATTTTGCAAGAACAAGGCCAATTGGAGAAGGAAGTTTTAAGATTATTTTGCTTGATGAGGCTGATGCTCTTACAAAGGATGCCCAGCAGGCTTTAAGGAGAACGATGGAAAATTATTCTGAAACCTGCAGGTTTATTCTGGACTGCAATTATTCCTCAAAACTAATTGAGCCTATCCAATCAAGGTGTGTGATTTTTATGTTTAGACTCCTTAAAAAAGACTATATCAAAAAATATTTGGAAAAAATAGAGAAAGGAGAGGAACTTAAAATAGAAGAAGATGCTATAGAAGTTATTTTTAAGGAGTGTGGGGGTGACTTGAGAAGAGCAACAAATATTTTACAGGCTTGTGCTTCAATGAACAAAGAAATATCAGAGAATACTGTTCTTGAAGTTGTTGGAAAGGCTAAAGGCAGGGACATTGAAGAACTGCTAAAACTTGCAATAGCAGGCAAATTCCTAGAGTCAAGAAAGAAACTAGAACCAAAATATCATATTCAGGATACGGAAGAAAAAAATAGTTATGTTTGTGAAAAAGCACCTATGGATCTTGTAGTTATCAAATCTGGAGAAATGGGATAGAACCTAAATGTAAGTTTGATGGTTGGTGTTTTTGCCAACGAAAGGAGAGATAGAGTTAGAAAAATTTGATAACTTTTTCCTTAAAATTCACAATTTTTCCTTTTTTAATTTTAATCCCCTCTCTCCTCAGTTTTCTAATTTTCTCGGTTTCTCCTAATCTATATCCTCCAATTTCTCTATTAGTCCCAACAACTTTATAGCATTTAATCCTCCTTAGATCTTCATTTTTTGACAGGATTCTGCCAACTTCTCTTGGATTTAAACCAAGTTTAGAGCCAATTTCTTTATAGGTTGTAATTTTTCCTTTGGGAATTTTCTGGACTAATCTAAAAACTTGCTCACTTTTTGGAGGTGGTTTGTATCCCATAATTTTTGGAAATTATCAAATAATTATCTCTATCTTCAATTATGGGAAGTTTAAGAGATAAATGTGGTGTAGGATTTGTAAATTCTCGTTTTGATGCTTATGTAATGCTTAGGGGTCTAGAACATAGAGGTGAAGAAACTACAGGAATAGCAGGGATGGAAGATAAAGAAATAGACTCTAGGCGGTGGCTTGGAAAGGTTTATAGGGAAAGTTACGAGGATATTGAGAAAATGAGAGGAGAGCAATTTGCTATCCACACAAGATATGCAACTCAGGGATCAAAAAAGGAGTTATTAAAAGATGCTCATCCTATAACAATAGATGGGTATGATAGTTTAAGCACAGAAAAACAAACTTCTTTTACAAAGGGTGCTAGTTCTGCAATAGTTCACAATGGACAGGTAGTTGGAGATAAGATATTTCCTAATGAAATGGAAAGTGATACAGAATTACTTCTACAAACTTACAAGAAATATGGAATTCATAAGTTAATGGAAGAAATTCCAGGTTCTTATTCAATGATAATCTTAGATGAAGGTAATGTGATAGGATGCAGAGACAGATATGGAATTAAGCCTTTATGGTATGGAGAAAAAGAGGAGTTGCCAGTCCTCTGCTCAGAAGACTTTCCAATAAAGAAAATAGGTGGTAAACCGATAAGAGAAGTACATCCTGGGGAAATAGTTTATATAGAGGATGATAAGGTAAGCTTTGAAAAAGTGGTTGAACCAGAAGAAAATTTTTGTTTCTTTGAGATAAATTACTTGTCTAACCCAAACTCTACTTTTAAAGGAAGAAAAAATTGGGATACAAGAAAATCTTTAGGGAAGAAATTAGCAGAGGAATTTGAAATAGAAGCAGACATTGTAATGGATGTCCCAAATACAGGAAAAACCCTATGCCATTGGTTACTCTGAAAAAAGTGGGATTCCCTATTTACCTGAGCTAAAAAAGAAAAAATTTGAGAGGTCATTTATACAATCAACAAAGGAAGAAAGAAGAAAATCGATAAAAGAGAATTTATATTTTGAGAGACCTGAAATTTTATATGAAAAAAGAGTGATTTTTGTTGATGATTCTATAATAAGAGGGAATGTGTTAGAAAGAGTTGTTGAAATATCTGAAGAAGCTGGAATTGAAAAAATATATTATCTTTCAGGAACTCCTCCAGTAGGCAGAGATGAAAATTGTTTTTGTTGTTATGGTGTTGACATGCCTAAAAATGATGAGTTTATAATGAGGAGATATAGAAATGAAAGAGAAATAGAAAAATATTTATCCGAAAACTATGGAATTCCGTTCGAATTGGATTATATTTCTCAAAAAGGATTATTTGATGTATTAGGAGACCAGGATAACTATTGTAAACAATGTATTACAGGAGAGAAACCTATTAAATCAAGAAAATAAAATCCCTTTAGTCTCTACATTTTTCCAAAATTTTCTTCATCCTTAAACTATCTTGCTCAGTAACAGGGCTTTCAGAGATAATCCTTATATCTCTTTTATTAGTTCCAAAGCCTCTATTAAGTAACTCCTTCGCTAATTCCTTGAAATCTGGTTGGTTGGAGGAAATTGGTAAATGTGCCTAAGCTTCGCTATTTTTTCTTGCAGAAAAAACACATAACAGTGATTAAGAGATCCCACCTTGCAGGCTCCGTCCAAATTTCTTCGCTTCGCTCAGAAACTTCTCTTAATGTCAAATGTTAAATACAATCTCCCATTTGTAAATTCCCCAAACACAGATAATCACTTAAAACTTGTTCAAATTCTCTTTATCCAAATAACTCTTCATTTTCTTCTCTTTGTGATAAGCAGTCCAGTAATAAGCCTCATCCCTTGTTTCCTTAGTAACCAATATATAAATCTTCCCTTTGATCAACCTACCCACACGACCTCTCCTTTGTATTTGCCTTATTTCACTAGGTATTGGCTCATAGAAAACAGCTGTTCCCACACCTCCTATATCCAAACCTTCCTCCCCAATTGAGGTGCAAATCAAAACATTGTAAAAACCATCTTCAAAATCCCTTATTATTGAGACCTGCTTTTTCTGATTCAAACCACTTTTCTGACCAATCAGAACAGCTGCTTTAACCCCCTCTATCCTCTCAACTTTCTTTTTAATCTCATCTATGGTAGATCTGTATTGAGTAAAAATTATGGTTTTATTTTTGAATTCCTTCTTAGCTATCTCCTTAATCTTTTCAAGTTTTGGATGCTCTTCCAGCTTTTCAACTTTGTTAACAAAGACTTGAAACTCTGGATCAAAATTTATACTTTTTGCAGCTTTCGTACTTTCCTTCTTCAATTTGCTTATATACTGCAGACACTGTATTTTCCCTTGGGTCTCCAACAACTCCAGACAGTAATCTAACTTTATTAATTCCGAGATTTTTGAAACTGCAAAATATAATTCCTTTCTTTTTGTGGAATTAGCTTTCTTTATATATAGTTGATGATAATCTAGGAGCAACTTCTTTGAGAATTTCTTTGTTGGCAGAGCCCCTTTCTTGTACAATTGCTCACCTTTCTTACTTATTATCCCTTCAATCAATTTCTTTGCGTTTTTATAGTCTTCAGGAAAACTAACTTCAATTTTTTTCATTTCTTTCTCCTTAACATACTTCTTAACCCCTTCATCAACTTCACTTTTCGCTTCAACTTGATTTATGAAAAGATTATTCTTTATCTCCTCAATCTTTGTTATTTTACCACCTGGTGAAGCAGTCATACCAATTATTAATGGATTTTTTGATTCCTTAATATACCTGTTTGCAATATAAGTATAAGCATAGTTTCCAACAGTGTGATGAGCCTCATCCACAACTAACATCACAAAATCTTTCAAATTTAAAACACTGCTTTTCAAATCATTTGATATGGTCTGAGGAGTAGCAAAGATAATCCTTCCTTTATCATACAATTTCTTTCTTCTTTCTGGTTTTGTTTCTCCACTAACTATTTCAAGATCCCCAATTTCAGACAAATCTTCAAAAGTCTGCTTGTGCTGGTTTACCAAAGGTTTTGTTGGAGATAAAAAAAGTATTTTCCCATCTACTTTATTAAGCTTTTCAGCGCAGGCAATCAAAGCAATATTTGTCTTACCCAAACCTGTTGGCAAAACAATCAAAGTATTATTTTTCAATGAATTCTCAGCAATTTTAGTTTGATAGTCTCTAACTTCAACTTTACCCTTTTTTATGAGAGGATGTGATATGAACATTATTATAATTGATAAGAATTAATTGTTTCTCTAACAGCTTCTCTGACAGCTTCTTTTGACGAATTTTTTGGAGTAAATCCAAGTTTCTGTAATTTTGAAATATCTAACAGCATTTCTTTAACATCACCTTTCCATCCTTTTCCATTATCAACTCCACCTGTGAATTTAAATTTCGGTTTTTTCTGAAGTGAGGAAATCATCTCTTCAACAACAATTTCTGCAATCTCTTTCACATTCGTCTTGTCTCTACTTCCAAGATTAAATATATTTATTTTTTCTTTTGCTTTATCTCTTGCTATCAGCATTCCATTTATACAATCACTAACAGAGAGATAACTTTTTGTCTGTTTTCCATCACCTAAAATTTTTAACTCTTCTTTATTTTTTGAGAGTTTCCCAATAAAATCATAAATCACACCATGGGTCGAGTTTTTTCCAATTATATTTGCAAATCTAAAAAGGAAGCCCTGAATTTTGTAGAGGGAGCAGTAGTTTGAAATCAGGGATTCACAAGAGAGCTTTGTACCTCCATAAAAAGAGATTGGTTTTGTTTCGCAGTTTTCTGGTGTGTTTAATTCGGACTCCCCATAAACTGTAGAACTTGAAGTAAATAAAATTCTCTTGACTTTATTTTTTCTACAAGCTTCAAGAACATTTTTTGTTATTTCCAAATCCCTAAAAAAAGTTTGTATTGAAGAATCCTTTACAGAAGGATCTGCTGCCAGATGCCAGACCTCTTCAACCCCAGAAAAGTAATCATTTACATTATTTAATAAATCAACTTTGTAGAATTTTATTTTATCAAGAAAGGGTTCTATGAATTCCTTCCTGCCTCCAGATAAATTGTCAATTACAATTACTTCATTTTTCTCAGCTAATTTTTCAATTAAGTTTGAGCCAATAAAACCTGCACCTCCTGTTATCAAAACCTTCATAAAATATAACTTATTAAGAAAATAATTTTAGTTATAATGGATGGTTGGGGAATTGCTCCTCCTGGTCAAGGAAATTATATTATTAGAAATAAGTAAAGAAACTTATAGCTTTTTGGTATGGGGTGTCATTTAACATCTCTCTCCCCAACCACAATTTGATTCCCCCTCATCACAAGAAGATTCATCTCCTTTATTTTCGCAACAACAATCCTCTGCCCAACCAGGTTCACTACCTTCACATTTATCAGAACCACAATCTCCAACCACTGTAATGTCAGTACCGAGATTCTGACAATACTCCTTTGCTCTTACAGGGTTTCCAAAATGGCTTACCAGAGAAGGATAATTGGTATTATTGAATTCACCATAACTATACAAATAATACTTCCATTGATTACACTCTTTATCTAGTCTACTTTCATCTATAACAGGACCTATAATCAACCCACCACTACTTGTGAAAAAATAAGCTAGCACAGCTAATACTAAAAGCAAAAGAACAATTATTACTATAGCACGAGTAGGAAGAGCAATACCTTTTTCCATAATATATTAATAAATTATTTCTTTAATTTTCTGCAACTTTTCATCACAATCTCTTTAACTTTAAATTCCTCCCCTATTGTATCCTTCAAGTTAGGCTTACTCTTGTCCAGGAAATCATTAATTGAGAAATTTTCTGTGCTTTCCAAATTTAACTTTAATTTTTTATCTTCAAATTTTCTTTCTAATTTACTGATTTTAGGCTTCCTGATTTTGTTTTTTAGTTCCTGGTGCACTTTTTTGTTCTCCAATTTTCTTAAACTATCTGCAATCTCTTTCTTTTCTCCATCTAATTTACCAAATTTTAGAACAACTGAATAAGAAACCAAATGCCTGCTTTTAAGATCTTCAATCTTCTTTTTCTTTGAATATCCTAAATCCTTTACCTTAACCGATTTGTTTTGGTTTATTTTCCTTTCCAGCTCTCTCAAATTTAATCTCCTTTTTCTAGGAGCTTTCAACTTAACAAGAAAGTCTTTGTAAAATGAAGTGACAACATTCTCTTCCATCCTCCCAGCAGAATAAAATATTACCTTCTCACTCTTACTTTTTCTCAAAAAATTACTTTCTATTGTTTTTTGGATTTTACTTCTAGGAAGAATTTTTTTATAAGTTCCTTCAACATACAAAGGAGATGCTTGCACTATAGTTTTATTTTTAATTAAATCAACAATAACCATTACATCAGGAATCTCAAAATCCACTTCTTTTCCCAATCTTTTTCTCAATTCCAATCCAACTTCTCTATTCAAATTTGTTTTTATTGCCTCACAAAGGTCAACCCCATTTTCCTCCCAAAGTTTTTCCTCTCTTTGAATCATTTTTCTGGGAAACTCAGAACCAACTAGGAACGTATGAAATTCATATTTTTTTAATTCCCTCTCAATTTTTTTTAATTCTTTCTCAAAATTCTCAAAAAAACCTCCACAAAAATAACATTCTTTTTTCTTTCTATAATCAAAATCATATTTCAACTTTTCCCCGATTTCTTTATTACTTTTTTCAGGATAGAGACCATGAAATTGTCTCCCTAAGCAAGTATCACAAATATTATATTTTTCCAGAATCTTCTCAACCCTTTTTTTGACCTCCATTATTAAGAAATAATTCACATTTTAAGTTATGAAATACAAAACTTTGGTTGATGTTTATGATAAGGTTGGAAGTACAACAAAAAAACTTGAGAAAACTGATATTATTGCAAACTTTATTAAAGACCTCAATGGTGAGGAATTAAAAATTGTAATGCCTTTGTTGAGAGGAAAAATCTTCTCTGAAAGTGAAGAAGAAGATCTAGGAATTGCAGATAATCTAGTTATACTTGCCCTAACAAAATTAGGTTATTCTAAAAAGGAGATAATGGACAAGTTCAAAGATAGTGGTGATTTAGGTTTGGTTGCCCAGGAAATAGCCAAAAAAAAGAAACAATCAATTCTTTTCAAGAAAAGTTTAAAAATAAAAAAGGTTTACGAATCTATAAGAGAAATCGCGAAATATACTGGAAAGAACTCCCAAGAAAGAAAAATCAACAACATTCTTGAACTACTCAACTCAGCGGAACCTTCAGAGGCAAGATATGTTATTAGAACAATTCTTGGAGAGCTAAGATTGGGCACTGCGGAGGGAATCTTGAGAGATGCAACATCAAAAGCTTTTGAAGTTGACAAAGAGCTAGTTGAAAGAGATTACAATTTAATTACTGATTTTGGAAGAGTTGCAAAGATAGCAAAAAATGATGGGGACAAAGGATTGAAAAAAATAAGCTTGGAAATTGGAACTCCAACAAAAGCAATGCTTGCTGAAAAATCCGAAAACCTGGAAAAAGCTTTGGAAGATGCTAAGAACCCAGCTATAGAATACAAGTATGATGGAACCCGCATCTTAACCCAAAAGGAGGGAGAAAAAATATGGGTCTTTACCAGAAGATTGGAAAATGTTACAAAGCAATTCCCTGATATTGTTGAGCTCTGCAAGAAAAATATTAAAGTGGAAAAGTCAATTCTTGAGGGAGAAGCAGTTGCAATTAGAGATGGAAAACTCTTACCTTTCCAGGAACTCAGCAAAAGAATCCAAAGAAAGTATAACATCAGGAAAATGTCACAGGAGATACCAGTGCAAGTAAACTTGTTTGATTGTCTTCTTGTAGACAGGAAGCAATTACTTGATGAGAAGTTCTCAAAAAGGAGGAAAAAACTGGAAGAAATTATCTCCCAGGAAAAAGGAAAATTTCAACTAGCTGAGCAGTTGGTTACTAAAGATGTTGAAAAAGTAGAGAAATTCTACAACGAGGCCTTGGATTTGGGACAAGAGGGAATAATGGTTAAAAACTTGGATGCACCTTACCAACCAGGGAAAAGAGTTGGGTACATGTACAAAGTAAAACCAGAAGAGGAAACCTTGGACTTGGTTGTGGTTGGAGCTGAATGGGGACAGGGAAGAAGAGCAAATTGGCTCGCTTCTTTTATTCTAGCTGCTAGAGATGAGGAAACAGGAGAATTATTAGGGATTGGAAAGATGGGGACTGGTTTAACAGATGAGCAGTTCAAGGAGATGACCAAAACATTAAAACCCTTAATTGAATTTGAAAAAGAGAACAAAGTTAGGATAAAACCAAAAGTTGTTGTTGAGACAGGCTATCAGGAAATACAGAAATCCCCTACCTATGAGAGTGGTTATGCACTAAGGTTCCCAAAACTGATCAGAATAAGAGAGGACAAAAGCGTGGAAGAAGTAGATACTTTAAATAGAATTGAGAACCTATATAAGAAAAGTTCTAACTAAAATAATTCTTTCATTGTTTGAGCATTGTTTAGCATGTCATGGTTATTATTGAAAAACACATAGACCTTTTTTGGCTTGACTCCCTTAATCTTTCCAACAATTTCTTTTAACTCTTTATCTGAATAATTGTGCTGATACCAATTATCTTTCCCATGCATCCTCAAATAAACAACTTTATCCCTAAAAATCTTTGAATGAAAATCAGGTGAATCTATAGATACCAAAGTAATCTTCTTCTTCAATTCTTTAAACTTCTCCTCACTTTCTAACCATTCTCTGTTCCTAACTTCAAAAGCAAACCTCTTTCCTAAACCTGTGTACTTAGCAAGCTCTATTACTTTCTCATAATCTTCAAACTTTGGGGGAGCCTGAAACAAATAGAAATCAATAAATTTGTCCATTGTCTTAAACTTTCTTTTAAACTTGTCCCACAATTCCTTGCATTCACTGAACTTCTTCCTATGAGTGATCCACTGATTCACCTTAATACTCCATCTTATCTCCTGACCTTTCTTAGCCCAGCTCTTAACCATGTTAGGAAAAGGAAACATGTAAAAACTCGCATTCAGTTCAACAGCATCCAAACCAGAATTCTCCAAAAACCAATCCAAACTCTTGTCTTTATTCCATTTATAGGACCACCCACTAGTACCTATGAAGACTTCCATAATTTATTTAATATAAAAAAGGAAAATTATGGTAGACAAAAAGAAACTTGAAGAACTAAAGAAAAAACAAAGGAAAAAGAAAACAGAATTATCGAAAAAACAAGAAGGAATGGGAGCCAAAAAACCTACAAAACCACCAATGGAACCACAAAAACCACCTATGGAACAGAAACCTGGAGAAAAGAAAGACTTAGACGAACTGAACAAAGAACTAAAGGAAGCGGAAAAAGGAGAAGAATCAAAAAATCCATTGAGAAAACTTATTGATAAAATTAAAGGTAAGTAATTTATTTTTTCTTTTTTCAAAATTCTTTTTTGATTGAGCCTTTATCATAGCAACGGTGCACTTTTGGCAAAGTCAAAACTTATGGACCCGGTGGGATTTTCGTATCATTTTTCTTTTGGAGTTGGTAGACCTTTCTTTGGAACTTTTTCTAAAAGTTCCCTTTGAACCCACAGCCTCTGCCTTGCAAGGGCAGCGTTCTGCCAGATTGAACTACAGGCCCATAAAATACACAAAACTTTATTTATTCAACCCTAATTATAGGTATATATATAATCTTGATATATTATGGGAAATAATTTGAGTAAGGAGGAAGTAAGCCCTACAAAAGAACTAAAATTTATGAGAGCTACCAATGTGACTTCCTCTCCCTGAATAATTCAGGAGCTTCCTTAACCAAAACACTGTTTTGAATACAGAAGACTGGCGAGGTTCTAAAGTCGCTAACAAAACTTACCGTAGCAGAGGTTTTGGTCTGACACGCTTTAGTTTAGGGTTGAGTCACTTTTTTCAGACGCCTTATTTCACTATTGTAGGTTCAGCAACCCCGTCTTCCAAGATATACCCAGAAGACAATACAGGACCTGTATGTCCATATTTAATTATATTTTAAAAGTATTTAAGGGGCAATTGAGCTACACGACTAAAGTCGGGAGTTTTCTTGCCTTTGGTTAAGTATAAAAGTCCTCAAAAGATTCAAGAAGTTAGAGGAAGAAATAGAACAAATCAAATATGAACTTGAATTATTATCTAATGAAAAATTAATGAAAGATTTGTTGGAAAGCATGGAAGAAGCAGAATCTGGAAACCTATTAGAATTAGAAGATTTTGAAAAAGCAATAGAAGAATGAAATACACCTTTGAACACAGAAAGAAATCTTATAAATAGATATTAATTTGCCTTGGCTGACTTTGACTTATTTTGAATAAAACTGAAAGCTCTCTTTAATGGCAAAAACCTTGGCTTTACAAACTCTTTATCTGAAATATCCGCTGCTAGTTGGTTAAATCCTAAGCTGACCTTTGAAAGTGGCTTGTAATTTATTACAGGATTTTTAAGCTTCAAGGACCTCAAGACATTCTCTTCAAAAGGTAAATTAGCTATTACATTTGTATTAGTACAAGCTTTAATTTCCTCTTTTCCCAATTCATAATCCTTTCCCCTGACTTTGTTCAAAATAATCCCTTTCACATTAACATCCCTGTCCTTCGCAACCTCTAGGGTCTTCATGCAATCAGTTATATCAGGCAAATAAGGTTCTGTAACCACAAAAACCTCATCACAACATTCAAGAACGGAAAGAGAGTCCTTACCTAATCCAGGTGAGGAATCAATCAGAACATTATAAGGACTGTTCTCCAAGAAACTTTTTAGTTTACTTGCGTCAGTGTCCAAGAAGTTCAACGACAAATGCGCTGGAATAAATCTCAAACCAGTCTCGTGAACATACAAAGCATTCAACAAAGATATGTGGGAAATATCTTTCTCAACAACATCCTGCAAAGTCAAATTGTACTTGAAAACACCCAAGTGTAAACTCAAATTTGGATTCTTCAAGTCACCATCAAGAACAACAACATTTTCCCCTAAATTGTGGAGAGCAATACCTAAATTAACTGTGATTGTTGTTTTTCCAACTCCTCCCTTTCCTGACAAAATCCCTCTAATCATGTTTCATGAAATAATATTTTTTCTTCCCAACAAACCTGCTTTTCAAAATCTCATCCTTTTCCATCTTTAACAAATACTCACTTGCCCTGTTCCTTGAAATCTTTAAAATTCTTCCCACCTCATTTGCATTTAACTCCTTATCACTCAAAAGGAAAATTAATTCCTTAATTCTCTTCAAATCAAACTTTCCACGATTCTCAATCTTTTTTTCAATCTCCTCAATCTTATAACCAAAATCCTTCAATTGATTAGTCAAAATTGTACTTTCATTCAAATTTCTCTTAGGTTTTCCAATCAAATCTTTTACCCTCAACAAATCCTCTGAAATTTCAACCTTTTTCATAGTCTAGTTTATTAAACTTAAACATAGAGACAATAATATTATTGTGTCTTTGAATGTTAAAAATTTCTTTATCTTCCATAATATATTACCTATTTAAATATATTAAATCGACACTTGATACTGTCGACATATGTTTTGGATTATAATTAATAATATAAGTTTTGCAGTTTTTTAAATTTCAACTGTGGTCAAAACTGCTATGGAAGGTTTATATTAAAAGTGTAAAGTTTTTATTTAAAATAAGATATTGTTTATGGAAAATTAATTAATATTCAACCCAATCAAAGTACCAACGATCTAAATAAGTCATTATTTGAGAATATTCTAACTTTTGATTGTTTTCTGAAACCTCTCTCGTCAGAGAGAACTCTATTTGTATCAACTACAACAAACATTCTTCATCCTCTTGATTTCGAGAATCTCTCAGATAGGGAGGTATCAATTTTTGTTGATAGTTCTTTAACATCATCTTCAGTAAATTCACTTTTTGATACAATTTCTCTCAACTCAAGCATTCTTCCCAATTCAGACCTGAGAAATCTCCTAACAAGAAGATTCCATTTTATCTCTGGAAAAAGTTTCATCTCCTGTTCCAATTCTTCAGGAATCTTAACAACAATCTCTGCCATAAATAATAACAGCAATGTATATATAAATAATTTTTCCTTACTAAAAATCTCTGAAATAGAGAATTTAAAAGGAAAAGAACTTTATTTCTTAGATGAAAACAAAAACCCAGTAAAACTCAAAGAGATCAAAAAATGATAGGGAAAGAAGATTCAGAGTTTGCAAAAAACTTAATTTAAAAACTGTTAATATAAAAGATATCTTTTATTAACTCAAAAGGCAACTTCTTTTAATTAATGCAGAAAATACTACATTTGCGTCAATAACAAATTTCTCTGACATAGGAATAAACTATAATGAACCATGCCTTTTAGCAATTCCTGTTTTGACCTCTTCCCCAAATTCTCTTGCCTGCTTTTCAGTTAGCTTACTTTTTGATAATATGTCTCTTGCCACTGAAATCTCTAACTCTTCTATAAATGCCTTAGTTACTCTCTCAAGTGCCTGCTCAAATTTAGGCTCCAATGCAGGGGGTACTTCAACCTTAAGTTTAACTTCTACCATAAATAATGCACCTTTTTTATTATATAAACCAAAAAGGTCTGCACCCCAAAACAAATAAATTGGATAATTTCTCTTTGGAGAAAATCACAGAAATCTACCAGAAATTGGAAGAGAACTCGTGTTTAGAATATTACTTCGTTGACTTAAATAATAATCCAATAAAAATTAAAAAAGTCCCTGGAAAATATAAAATTGTTCTGGAAAACGGATCTAATTTATTGGTTTCACCTGAGCATAAAGTATATGGGAAATTGGAGAATCAAATTGATCAAAATAGTTCTACTAATTCTTTAGTATTGAAAACTTTAACACGAGATTGTCTCTTAAATGCGGTTTCATTTGACCAGATTCCACAATTTAAAGATATTGCTAATGAGAACAATGGAGCGTCTTCAATATGTGGAGCAAGTTTTATTGATTCTTTACCAAATTCAGAAACTAATCTATCATCAACAATTCTGACAAAAATTTCTAACTCCACCAAAGATTTAAAGAATTCTTTTTCACTTATATTAGATTTAGAGCAAATCTCCTTCTTATGCTTGACCAATTCTTGACTTTAAAGTGTATAACTCAATTAATTCAACTAATGTGATAATCTTCCTTGTTGATGACTCTTTCTTAAAGAATGAGAATAATATATTTGAGTCTACTACTAGTTTCATTTGTTATAACCAACCCATCTCTTTCCAGTGTTTAAAAGAAGCCTTATTAACTTCTCCACCCAACTTCAAGCATTCTTCATCAGTTAACTCAGATTTAGAAAATCTTTTATCCCATTCCTTAAGCAATAACTCTCTTGCAAGCCTTAATCTAACAGTTGTATTAATATCTCTCTCCAATTCCTCAAAAAATTGCTTACTAAGTTTTAGCTCAGGAATCTTAACAACAATCTCTGCCATAAATAATGCAACCCTTTTTTATTATATAAACCAAAAAGGTCTGCACCCAAAACAAATAAATTAGATAATTTCTCTTTGGAGAAAATCACAGAAATCTACCAGAAATTGGAAGAGAACTCGTGTTTAGAGTATTACTTTTTGGATTCTAAGAATAATCCAATAAAAGTCAAATCTTTAGAAATTGGATGTGGTGATAAATTAATTGTAAGATCTGAGCATATGGATTATTGGAGCCTCATATAAATACTTTCTCTCTTTCCAATTTTGACGATAATTATAATCTTTCTTTCAAAGTAAACACTGTAAAGAATTCTATACTTACCAATTCTAATCCTATAAATATTTTCACTTCCTTTCAGTTTGACAACATGTTTTGGAATCGGATTTGTGGAGAGCAATTTGATCTTTTCCAGACATCTGTTTGTAATCCTCTTGTCCAATCTCTTAATATCCTTCCCAGCTCTTCTGCTAAAGAAAACAGAAAACATTATATTTCTTCTTCTATTTTTGACAATGAAACAAGCTTGTCCTCTTTTAAATCTTTTTCAGCTTCTAACAAAGCCTTTATGTCATCCAAAGTAGGTAAAACTTCCTCTAACAAGTCCTGTTTTTTCTCTAGCATTTTAACTTTACCCTCAAGCTCTCCTATTCTTCCCAATAAGGATTCAATCTCTGCCATAAATAATGCAACCCTTTTTTATTATATAAACCAAAAAGGTCTGCACCCAAAACAAATAAATTAGATAATTTCTTACTGCTAAAAATCTCTGAAATAGAGAATTTAAAAGGAAAAGAAATTTATTTCTTAGATGAAAACAAAAACCCAGTAAAACTCAAAGAAATCAAAAAATGATGGAGAAAGAAGATTCAGAGTTTGCAAAAAACTGTTAATTAGATTAATTATAACACTGTTATAAATCTCAATTAGAAGGTTACAAATACATCAAAATCTCTGGATGAGAACCCAGATTTTGCCTTGATTTCTTCTTTGTTCCTTTCTAATTCAGCGAGCAATCTAAAGGGAGCAAATAGTTCATTAGAGTCAGCAACTAACTCCATAGTTTATGCATTAGCTTTGAGATCTCTAAACATGGACTCGTTAATATTCTTGCCAATTTCTAAAGCACCTTCTCTTGTTAACTTACTCTTAGATGTTAATGTCTCAAACATAGCTCTCTGCAATTCTCTAGATCTCCTTAATTCAAGTTCAAAAACCTTAGATCTAAAGAAATCTGTTGCTAATTCAGACCAGTTTATCTCAGGAAAAACTTTTATCTTTCTCTCCAATTCATCAGGAATCTTAACAACAATTTCTGCCATAAATAGTAATAAGTATTTAAATAAATCTATTTTACTAATATTTGGAAAGTTAGAAAATCAAATCAACTGTAATTTTTCAAGAAGTTCTTTTGTATTCAATATCTCTATTTTATCCTGCTGCTTTAATAATTTATCTTCTGACCAGATTGGGCAGTTTAACTTTAAAGCCAAGGCAAAGTGTTCAGAATCATCTGGATCTGGGGAAACAATAGAGCCTTCTTCAATAAATTCTTTTATTTCTGATAATGAGAATGTCTTCAATTGCATTCTAACAGCAAAAAATTCTGACCTTAAATCACTTTAAGATAGTTTGGTTTTATCAGAAATTTCTTTCCAGTACTTACCGATTTCAAACAAAATAAAATCCGGAGAGACAAGATTAACTTTATCAGAGAAAAACAATTTATACTTACTCCCCTTAGCAATTAGTAAAGAAGTGACTTCCTCTCCCTGAATAGATTCAGGAGCTTCCTTAACCAAAACACCGTTCTGAATACAGAAGGCTAACGAGGTTCTAAAGTCGCTAACAAAACTTACCGTAGCAG
>JAGXOL010000029.1 GCA_023659895.1 Candidatus Aenigmarchaeota archaeon LH_S7 | reverse complement strand
GAATTATTGATATATTTGCTAAATATCCTTAAAAACTAAAAAGTGCAAAACTTATCTTAATTTTTAAGTATAAATTAGATATGATAAATGAGTTTAAAGTTACTGGTTTTGATTTGGATGGAACTTTAATAAATTCTGTGGAGGTTTGGTTATCTTTGGTCAAAAAAGTTCTAAAAAGATTCAAAATAGAAGTTAGTGAAAAAGATATAAAAAATCAGTTTTATAAAGAGACTGATGAGGTTATTAAAGCCTTGGTTCCTAAAGACAAAACAGGAGAAGTTATAAAAGCTATTAAAAAAGAAAGAAAAGATAAATTATTTTTAGATAGATTTAAGTTTTTTCCTTTTACCAAAAAAGTTTTGCAAGATATTAGAGAAAAAGGAATAAAAATAGCTACTATCACTGGAAATGATTCTGAGATAAATAATTTTTTCATGGAAAAATTTAAGTTGGATAAATTAACTGATTACAACATCTGCACAGGAGATGTGAAAAATGGAAAACCAA
The DNA here is from genome assembly GCA_023659895.1 of Candidatus Aenigmarchaeota archaeon LH_S7. Classification (GTDB taxonomy): domain Archaea; phylum Aenigmatarchaeota; class Aenigmatarchaeia; order QMZS01; family QMZS01; genus JAGXOL01. The sequence goes on along the minus strand of JAGXOL010000029.1, from coordinate 3,455 downwards.
GTCCAGATATGATTTTGGAAATTCTTAGAATTTTTGCCCTTTCAAAAAAAGAATTACTCTATATTGGAGATACGGTTAACGATATTGAGATGGGGAAAAATGCTGGAATAAAAACAGGTGTTGTTCTTACTGGTGTTTTGGATAGAAAATCAGCAGAGAAAGTGAAACCTGATTTTATTTTTGAGGATGTTCGGGACGTTTTGGAATTAATATAAGAGTACTTTTACCTTATTTTTGTTAATTCTATTTTCGTTTTTCCAGGTTGTACTTCTATTTCGTTGAATTGAATCTTATCAAAGGTTTTGTTGTAGTTTTGGGTTACTGTTGAAAAAGAAATATATTATTTGAGGATTTTAATATTCCTCTCTTAAACTCTATTTCTATTTTTCTTGAAGAATTTATAGGTCTGAGATTAGGTTTGAAATTGTGATTGAAAGAAAATTTACTATGTTTTTCCCTTGTTGAAATTCAAACTCTTCTTTTTGTTCCTGAACTAAAGGAAAACTAAGTTGTAGGATCACTCCAACAATTGCTATTGAAAAGGTAATTATCAAAACTGCTGAAACAACTACGTTCATAATATTAGATAATAATTTGTTTTCTTTCTATACTCATTGACATAGATAATCTATATCTCTTCTTTCTAGCCCAAGTTTGACTCTTTAAACCAGTTATTTAATATACTTCAATTATTACACTGTTATAATCATACTAATCTACAAATCTTTTTTCTAAAACTTTGGCAACAGTTAAATCAATTTCTTTTTCTTCTTTTTTGCTTCTTCTTTCTTTGGCAACGTTATTGTTAAGACTCCTTCTAAAAATTCCAATTTTGCTTTTTCTGGTTTAGTATTAGCTGGCAAACTTAAAACTCTTCTGTCCTCTCTTGCACTCCTTTCTCTCCTGTAAAAATCCTCTTTTTGCTCCACTTTTTCCTTCTTTTTCTTTGTAGAGATTAGGATTTTGTTTTCATAAGCTTCCGTATTTACGTCTTCCTTCTTATATCCAGGTAAATTTGCTTTGATAATCACTTCTTTTTCTGTTTCTGAGATATCCACAGAATTCTGGTTTGCAAAATGTGCAGTTAAATGAAAAACATATTCTGGCTTTTCTTTAAAAGCTCTTTTCAAATTTATGTTTTTGTGTTTTGGGATGTTCCACTCATAAGCAGAGGATAAATTATCCAGAATAATTACATTTGCTCCAAGTTCTACTAATTTTTTAGATAAATTTATCCTATTGTCCCGGCTCCTCCTGGTACCAAAATTTTACTCCCTTTATATTCTTCAAACTCCGTAACTTATCAAGATAAAAAGTATTTATATCCAATTCAATCATTTTTACGGTTTAAGAAATACTTAATATTTCCTTGAATATATCCAATTTCGGCCTCCTGTTTTGGTGAGAACGTTTTAAAATCTTCTAAAATGTTGGGTATTTCATTTTCACTTAAGCAAACAACCTCATTAATTTCTAAAGGTGTTTTAGTATTTTTACAATCAGTCTTATATGCTTGAAACAAATCTTCAACAGCTTTACTATCTGGTGAAAGTTCTATTTTATACATTATCTCAGGGTGCCTCTGCTCAGGAGTGACAACTGTATGATCGGGGGTTAAAGAATTGTAATGAAGTGGATTAATCCCTATTTCTTCCCATACCTCTCTATATAAACCCATCTCAGGATTTGGTTTCCCTCGCGGATAGTCTGAAGTAAATATTAAATCTCTCTTGGGTTGAACACCTCCACCTATTAACTTAAGTAGCCCATCATCCAATCCAAAAACTAATTTTTCATCTGAAGTAATAATATCTCCTGAAACATGCAAACAGTTCCCTCTTTTGTTTAAATCAGGTTTGTCCATCGTGAGACGATGTTCTTTATAAGTTGAGAGTTGTGTATCTATTTCCATTGTTCCATCATGCAGATACTCTATATCTTTTACTCTTAAAAGATCACCTGAATAAGCATTTGGATTTTTCCTCAATTTTTCTTGCCATTTTTCTTCAATTTCATTCCTGGTCTCTGTATCGGGTTTCCAATATTCCCAAGTATGGCTCCTCATCTCAACATCTTTTATTTTTCTATAATATTCAAACCTACTTTCATCATTTACCATAAATAAATAATAAAAAAAATTTAAAAAATTAAAGGCCTCTATTTTTACTATCTTTTTTATTCGATTGTTTCCTGCCTTGATAATCACCATAATCCTTTTCTTTAGTGCAGAGTTTCTTGCAATAAATTATTTACATCTGTCTGGGAATATATTAAAAGGTGTTCTTGTCATAAAATTTTTAGCAATTGCTTATTTTGTTGGAATATTCCCTAGTACAATACAACAAATATTCAAGGGTTTCCAGCTTATGAAATTTTTTGCAATAGCAAATTTCTGTAGAACGTTATTTTATTTTTTAATAACCTGGTTATTTATTTCATTAAACTTCTCTACTCTCTCTCCTGCATTAGGTTTTCTTAGTTCATATTTTTTTGTAATCCTTATATTTTATTTTCCTGTTCTAAAATTAATCCCTAAAGTAAAATTGGATTTTAGCAAAGAACTGACAAAGAAATTACTTTTTTATGGATTTCCGGTAATGCTCTCCTCTGTGGCAGGAATTATAATTGGTCATACAGATACAATTTTAATTACTTTTTTTAGAACTTTAAGTGAAGTTGGAGTTTACCAGACAGCCCTACCAACTGCTAGGCTTCTCTGGTTCTTTGCGGGAGCCTTTGCAACTGTTTTATTTCCTCTAGTCACAGAACTAAAAACAAAAAGATTAAAAGGTCTTGAAACTGGTATTTCTTTAATTTATAGATATATCTGGATTATAATAATTCCTTTTGCTCTGATGGCTTTTTCATTCTCAGCAGAAATTCTAAATTTGTTTTTTGGATCCTTTTATGCACAGGGCTCTAATGTTTTAAAAATTTTGGTAATAGGTGCAATATTTTTCTCAATAACACAGATAAACGGGACTGTTTTGAATGGGTTAGTGAAACCAAAAAATTATACAAAAATTATCTATTTTGGAGCAATTATGAATCTAATTGGAAATATAATTCTTATTCCAAAAATAGGGATTATAGGGGCTGCAATATCCACCCTTTTGACTTATACAGTAATGTTTCTATTTTCATTTTTTGAATTAAAGAAATTTGTTAAATTAAGGATCCCTATTATAGATTGGATTAAGACTTTAATTATAGGTGTCATTTCACTTTTGTCCATTTACCTTCTCAAAAATCTGCTTTATATTAATATATTTCTAGAAGTCTTCGTTTGTTTCTCTGTTTCTATTTTAATATTTGTTGGTTTATTGTTGTTTTTAAATGTGATAAACTTGAAAGAAATTTCTAATTTGGTTAAGCAAATAATCAAAAAATAAAATCAAAGCAATTTCTTTTTCTTCTTTTTTGCTTCTTCTTTCTTTGGCAACGTTATTGTTAAG
>JAGXOL010000028.1 GCA_023659895.1 Candidatus Aenigmarchaeota archaeon LH_S7 | reverse complement strand
ATATTATGATAATAACAATTTCCGGAGAAGTTGGAGCAGGAAAAAATTTTCTAGGAAAAAAACTCGCTGACAGATTAAATCTCTGCTATGAATCAGTTGGGGAAAAATTCAAGAAATTAGCAAAGGAAAGAAGTATGACAGTAACGGAAATACTAAATTACCTTGAGAAAAACCCTGAGGAAGAGAAAAAGATTGATGAAGAACAAAACAAGGTTGAAGACAATTGTGTGCTTGATTCAAGATTAGGATTCCATTTTGTTAATACAGACCTAAAAATTTATCTCACAGCTTCCTTGGATGAAAGAGCAAGAAGAATCGCGGAAAGAGACAATCAATCAGTTGAGCAAACAAAGGAAATGATAAAGGAGAGGGAGAAAACTGAAACTGTAAGATACAAGAGAATTTATAATGTAGAGATTAGAAACATGGACAACTACAACCTTGTTATAGACACAGAGAAATTTGAAACAGACAAAATCCTAAATGCAATTCTATACCTGATCAAGAAATAATCAAACAAAATTACTCCTCAATCCCTTTCCTTTTCTTAATCACAACCTCAATCAATAGAACCCTTTACCTTGTGTTGCAGATTCAATGCACCCTCAAAACCAAACATCTCTGCAACAGGAAGCTTTGCTTTTACAATAGAAGCACCTAATTCAGTTTCAACATTTAAGACCTGCCGTTTGATTAAATAATAGGCATCAATAAAAGAAAAATTAAAAAAACTAACTAGTAAAGCTGTCTAACAAAATCTGCTGAATTTTCTCTTCCAGCTATCCTGTAAAGTAGCTCAGCACCAGGAAACTGTCCTCTCTCAAGACGTTCGTCTCCAATTTCAGCACACTGTTCTGGAGTTAATTTTTCTGAAACCCTCTCGTAAAATAGCTCAGCAGTCTCGATATCCCCATCTATCATATATCCGTCTCCAATTTCAGCACACTGTTCTGGAGTTAATTTTTCTGCAGCCATCTCGTAAAATACCTCAGCACCATCACGATTTCCTCCCACAACACATTCATTTCCAATTTTAAGATATTCTTCTGGAGTTAATTCTCCTTCAGCTTTTTTATAAGCTTCCTTTGCACTATCACGATTTCCTTCTTCAGCATATTTGGTTCCAACTTTAAAAAGTATTTCTTTCTTTAGCCCCTCATCTAACATAGAGTAGTCTGTTTCTGAAGCACCTTTTTCCGTTATTTCCTCAATCAAGGGATCGCTCACTCTCATATTATTATTTACACCGAAAATTTTAAATACTCTATTTTAAAGTAATTATATTTAAATCCCAGCAAAAATCAGAATAGTAAGCATCAATAAAACACCCATCACAAAATTTATTATTTTATATGTTGTTGTATTATGGTAGATTTAGATATTGTGATAATGGAGGATGAAGAGGTAGGCGGATATATTTCAACAGTCCCTTCCCTACCTGGTTGTCATACCCAAGGCGATACTTTAGAAGAAGTAATAAAAAATACAAGAGAAGCAATTTCGTTATATATTGAAACACTTAGTAAAGAAGAAAAAACAGAACTGCTCCAAAACATTCCTAAGTTTCTTGGAATCCATAAATTGGAATTACCTTTACTGTAATAATGTCAAAAATACCCCGTTTCTCCAAAGAAAATAATCAAACTACTTGAAAGATTAGGATTTGAAATTGTAAGACAAAAAGGTTCGCATATTATAATGATGGATAATAATAGGGGGAGAATAGTTGTTCCAAACCATCCAGGAAAAGATGTAAAACCGAGTTTGGTTAGGGTGATTATTAAAGAAGCAGGGATTTCAAGACAAGAATTTTTTAAGTTGCTGAATAAAGTCTAAATCCTTCAAAAAATCAAAATTGTAGGAACTAATAAAACATCCATCATAAACCTTCTTCAATCCCTTTCCTTTTCTTAATCTTTCCAATAACTTCTTCTTCCAAAGAAGCAGATAATGGCTCAAAAACAACCTCAATCAATGAATAGAACCCTTTACCTTGTGTTGCAGATTTCAATGCACCCTCAAAACCAAACATCTCTGCAACAGGCATCTTTGCTTTCACAATAGAAGCACCTAACTCAGTTTCAACATTTAAGACCTGTCCTCTCCTATTTTGGATTTCATTCATTGCTTCCCCGATTAATTCTTCAGGAACATCAACCCTAATTATCTGTACAGGCTCTAAAATCTTTGGAGAAGAATTAACCATTGCCTCCCTAATAGCGTACCTGACAGCAGGAACAACTTGTGCAGGACCTCTGTGTATTGCATCCTCGTGCAACTCAGCATCCAAAATTTTGACTTTTATTTTTGAGCAGGGCTCTTTTGCCAAAGGACCTTGATTACAAATATCCCTAAATGCCTGCTTCAGCAATTCATAAGTTTCATACAAGTACTGAATTCCTTTTGTTGCATTAATCAATAGGTTCTTATTGTAAACATCAAGAATCTTCTTTGCCTCATCCCTTTCCAAACCATTCTCAACAAACAATTCAATTGTATCTCCCTTTATCTTAGCTAATTTCTCATCAGGAATCTTACCTTCCTCTAAAGCCTTGTACACACTGTCTTCTAAAGGTTCAACAATGAGGTAAAACTTATTATGCTTGTTAGGGCTTTTCCCCTCAATTTCCTTCTCTGTCTGTTTTTGAATGGTTTCTCTGTAAACAACAATTGGAATTGTACTCTTAATTTCAATCCCTTTGTTCCTCAAAGGTCTTTCAACCTTTGCTTCAATATGCAACTCACCAAGACCTGAAACCAGATATTCCCCTGTTTCTTCATTAATGTTTACATTCAAAGAAGGATCTTCCTTGTTAACCTGTCTCAAGAATTCAATCAATTTAGGAAGCATTTTAACATCTTCAGGCTCAATTGACTTTGTTACAACTGGTTCAAAAATATGTTTTATCTTTTCAAAAGGAGTAATTACCTTTTCAGTGTCGCAAAAAGTTTCTCCAGAAAAAGCATCACTCAAGCCCACAATACCAACTATATTTCCAGCTAAAGCTTCTTTCAAAGGAATCCTTTTTGGACCCTTGTAAATACCTACTTGCTGAATTCTCTGTTTTTTCTTTTGTCCCACTAAATAAACTTCCTGCCCAGCTTTCAAGGTTCCAGAGAACAGTCTTGCAGCAGCAACTAAACCAGCATGAGGGTCAGGTACCACCTTAGTTACAACACCTGCAACACTCCCTTTAGAATCACAAGCAACCATCTGCTTCCCTACTTCATTATTCTCCTCACCATGCCATATTCTAGGGACTCTGTATTCCTGTGCAGTTAAAGGATTAGGAAGATGCTTAATAACCATCTCAGACATTACCTGATGTAGAGGAGCTTTCTTAGCTAATTCCTTTTCATTACCAGAATTAGTTATCTCAATAATATCCTTGAAACTGATTTTTGTTTTTTGCATGAAAGGTACAGAAATTGCCCAGTTTTTATAAGCAGAACCAAAAGCAACACTCCCATCATTAACATTCACAAACCATTTATCCCTATATTCCTTTTCCGCATATTTCCTAATCAAATCATTAACTTCCTTAATATATCTTTCAAACCTTTTCTGCATTTCCTCAGGTGATAATTGTAATTCTTTAATCAGTCTATCAGTCTTGTTAATAAACAAAATAGGTTTTACACGTTCTTTCAAGGCCTGCCTTAAAACAGTTTCAGTTTGAGGCATTACACCCTCAACAGCACAACAAACAACAACAGCACCATCAACAGCTCTCATTGCACGAGTAACATCAGCACCAAAATCAACGTGACCAGGAGTGTCAATCAAGTTAATAAGGTATTTTTGATTTTCCCAATTATAAACAAGAGAAATATTAGCTGAGAAAATTGTTATTCCTCTATCTTGTTCCTGAGAATCAAAATCCATGAATAGTTGCTTTCCAGCAAGTTCTTCAGAAAGCATACCTGCCCCAGCGAGCAAGTTATCTGTTAAAGTTGATTTACCATGATCTATATGTGCAATGAGAGC
>JAGXOL010000027.1 GCA_023659895.1 Candidatus Aenigmarchaeota archaeon LH_S7 | reverse complement strand
TTTTTTGCTGGTTTTTTTAGCTGGTTTTTTAGAAGTTTTGGGTTTTTGAGAGGTCTTATTATTAGTTTTGATTTTTTGATTTTCTTTTTTGGGTTTTTTTTCAGAATTTTTGCTTTTCCTGGCAACCATAAGAATAAATAAAATTTAAAAAAAGAAATTATAGTTTATATTTTTTAAATAAAGGAATATATGAAAGAACTAACATTTATGCAGGAAAGTATATTGGAGCAGCAAATAAGGGATTATTTGCGTAGAGAACTAAAGAACGCAAATTTTGAAGAGATTGAAGTATATTATCTTCCCGCATCCATAAGAATTGTGATTCATACTACTCAGCCAGGTTTGATAATTGGTCCTGGGGGAAAAAATATTGAAAGGTTAACAAAGGAAATTCAAAAAAAGTTCAATATTGAAGCACAATTGGATATCAAAAAATTGGAGAGAGGTATTTTGGCTCCCAAGACAATAGCGAAAAATATTGCTATGGGGATAGAAAGAAAAAAGAATCATAGGAAATTAGCTGAATATCATCTAAACAAAATATTGAAAAACGATAATGTTCTGGGTGCAGAAATAATTCTGGATGGTTTGCTTTCTGGTTCAAAGACAAGGAAAGATAAATTTTCTCGTGGTTATATGAAAAAATCTGGGGAGTTAGCTGACAGGTATGTAAAAACAGGTAAAGCTACTGCTCATCCTCCTATTGGTGCCATTGGTGTAAATGTTAATATATTCCTAAAACCTGAAAACTGGGAACAAATCAAGTCTTCTTAGTTAAATATTTCTTCAATTCATTGAGATCTTTTTCTGTATGTATATTAAAAACAGGATTGTTCAAAAGATAACCATTTATTAGTCCGTGTTCAATTAATCTTGGATATACATTTTCTTGCAAGACCCATTTTGTTTCTCCTTTAGGTATATATTTAAATATTTCCTTATTGCAAACTGCAGCGAAAGCAGAGACAAGATCTTTTTGCCCTGATTTTTTCTCCTCGTGTTTAACAATTTTGGAGCCTTCCATTGCTATGCTTCCATATTTTTCCTTGGTTGAGAAAGGTGCAACAGCACAAGTCACTACATTTTTGTAAATTGTGGAATTCAGGAGATGCTTTCTTAACAAATCAACAAAATCAAACTCATAATACTGGTCTATAGGCAGGATTAGGAAATTGTTAGAAACTTTATTTTTTACTAGTTCCAAAGTTTTCGCATTTCCCAAACCTTTTTTCTCTTCTAGATATTCTATTTCCGCGGTTCCATTTTTGTTTCCTATTTTTTCAAAACAAGCATCTATTACTTCTTTCTGTCCAATCACAAATATTTTTCCAAATCCTTCAAGTTTTTCAAATAAGAAATCCAAAAGTGTTTTCTCATTTTTCAGAGGGATTAAGAATTTGAACTCTCCTCTTATCTTCAATTTTTTAGGGTCTCCTCCAGCAAGAATAATTGCTACATTTGAATTTTCAAAATACTTTCTAATACAATGTTCTATCAAATTTGAACGGGATTCAAAACTTATATCATCCACAGATTTATCAATTTGGTCCAACAGTTCTTCATCTAAGGTAAGAGAAATTCTCTTTTTCATAAGTTTATTATAAATAGATTATTATGAGAGGGATTCCTTGGTTAAATATTTAAAAGTTTTATATACTTAAAAAATAAGATTATATATGGTAAAAAAGGATTTGAAAGGAATTTCACCAGTAATAGCAACAATATTAATGGTAATGATTACAGTGGGTCTAGTGGCTTTTAGTTATAGTTGGTTTATAGGAATGGGTGAACGAGCACAGCAGCAAGCAAGAAGTCAACTTAGTGGTATGGAAAAAAGTCAGCAAAATATTGACATTCCAACAGCTTATGAATGTGAAGATGATACAATATGCTTTGAGTTAAGAGCATCTTCAATGAATACTATAGAAATACCAATGAATGATACCTATATATCTGCATATGTAGATGGTGCACCAAAAGAATTATATGCATGGAATGGAGGATTATCAGATGGAAAGAATTGTACTTCTTATTCAGGTAATCTAAAACCAGGAGAGAGTTGTTATGGAAATGTTACAGTAGATACTTGTGATGCTGGAGATATATACACCTTGAAGATAACACATACTTGGGGAGCTAGTAAGATGGAATCTGTAAGATGTGATTAAACATGGTAAATGATGAACTAAGATGGACTGAACTCTTGATTTTGTTGTTAGTGATAGTTTTAGGAGTGGCATCATTTTCCTTCTATTATGCAGGGAGGGCAATTGGATATGAAGAAACCCCTATACTAGTAATGCAAATGGTTGTAATAATAACTCAATTAGTAATATTATCAACAGTATACAAAATGTACATACTTGTCAAGGAAAAACTTAAGAAGTAATTTTTATTTATTTTGTTTTATAATCAAAAATTTTATGAAATTAAAGGAACTGTTGAAAAATATTCTAAGTGAAGAAGAACTTGAAATTGCCCCCTCAAGTTTTGATGTAGTTGGAGATATTGCAATAATAGACATTCCTAAAGAGCTTGAAAAAAAAGAGAAAAAAATTGCGGAAAAATTATTGGAGTTCAAGCAGATTAATACTGTGCTAAAAAAGGAAGGGAAAGTTGAGAATGAGTTTAGGTTAAGAAAATTAAAATACATTGCTGGTGAAAAAAAGAAAGAAACGATTCACATAGAATATGGTTGTAGATTTAAATTAAATCTGGAAGAAGTTTATTTTTCTCCGAGACTTGGAAGTGAAAGAGAAAGGATTGTCAGTCAAGTTAAAGAAGGGGAAAAGGTTTTGGTGATGTTTGCTGGAATTGGGCCTTACGCAATTCAGATTGGTAAAAAAACTAAGGCAAAGATTGTTTATGCTGTGGAGATAAATCCTAAAGCAGTGAAATACATGGAAGAAAATTTGAGGTTGAACAAAGTTCAGGATAAAATAAAAGTTTTTGAAGGGGATGTTCGTGAAGTAGTTCCTAGGTTAAAAGAAAAATTTGACAGAATTGTAATACCTTTACCTAAAAGGGGAGAAAATTTTTTGGATGTGGCAAGAAAAGTTGCAAAGAAAAATGCAATGATTCATTTTTATACCTTTGCTGATTCCAAAGAAAAAGCTGTGGAGAATATAGATGCTAAGATAAAAGTTTTAGAGGTTGTTGAGTGTGGTAGTTACGCAAAATATTCATCCCGTTACTGTGTAGACTTTATTTTTGGGTGAGACTATAGGGAGCGGAAAAGGTTGTAGTTATAGAGTAGTGCTTAGGATAAAATCTTTGATCAGTATCCAGTTTCATTATGAGATAAATTATGGGGTTTGCTAAAGATAAGAGAAAAACTTTAGATAAATTTGAAAAAGCTTTGGAAAAGAAGGAGGTTGATGAACCTATAATTTACTTGTTGAAATTGATAAATTCTTTGGAGGAGTATTATACTACTTCAAGTTGTGCAGGAAGGGTAATTTTGCTGCATGAGTATGGAAACAGGAAAATTGATACAAATTTTGTGGTTAAAGAGCATGATAGGGTTGATGTAAATAATTTTCTGAATAAGAATTTGGATAAAAGTTTTTCTGAAAATCCTAAAGGCAGAATCTGGCTAAACCAAGAGCCATTTATAATTCATATTGTTGCAAAAAATTTGAAGAAAGCCATAGAGATGCTTAATCTAGGTATAAAAGCGGGTTTGAAGCACAGTGGGATTTTCGTTTTTAAGAAAGAGAGATATATATTGGAACTAAATGGGACTCAGTATATGAGTGTACCTATTTTTGATGGAAGAATGCTAATTAGTAAGGAATATTTTAGATATTTGCTAAATTTAACTAATGAGAAATTACAAAAAAATAGAGAAATGAGGAAGAATTTTGAAAATCTTGTAAAGAAAAACTACTATGGAAAAAGTAAGAATTAAAAAAATTGCTGAAGAGAGAATAAAGATTCTTTTTGATTTGGCTGGAAAGGAAGCAAAGAAGGGAAATTTTGAGAGAGTTAGAAGATATGTGGGTTTGACAAGGAAAATTGGGATGAAAGCCCAATATACTTTACCTAAGGAATTAAAGAGAAAATTTTGCAAGAAATGTAATATGTTGCTTGTTCCTGGAAAAACCTGCTCTGTTAGAACTGATGAAGGAAAAAAAACATTAAATATTAAATGTTTTTATTGTAATAATATTACGCGGTATAAATATGACAGGAGAAATAGGAAGACAGCTCGGAGGAGTAGCGGAAAGATTAAAAAAGGATAAAATTGTAGAGATGCCAGAGTGGGCAAAATTTGTTAAGACAAGCATAGGGAAAGAGAGAGTCCCAGAGCAAGAAGATTGGTGGTACACCAGAGCAGCCTCAATATTAAGGAAAATTAACTTAAAAGGTCCTATTGGAGTAGCTAGATTATCTAAAATGTATGGGTCTAAAAAGAATAGGGGTTATAAGCCAGAGAGATTCAAGCCAGGAAGCAGAAAAATTATAAGAACTATCTTGCAGCAGTTAGAGAAAATTGGATTAGTAAAACAGGTTGATAAGAAAAAGAAAGGAAAATTGATAACTGAAGAAGGTAAGAAATATTTAGAATAATTTTTATGGAAGGTTCTTCTTTGTTGGTAAAAAATTGAAATAAAAAATCAAACTTCTTCTATTTCTATGCACTCAACTGGGCAGATCTCCTTTGCTTCCTTGTTGCAACCTATTTCTTCCAATTCAGTTTTCTTTGGATGAGCTTTTCCATCTTCTCTCATCTCCCAATTATCGCACACAGCCACGCATGAGCCGCAGCCAATACATTTTTCGAGATCTTGTTTTATCTTGAACATTATAAAATATGGTTTAAAAAAGTAAATTTTATTATATATATGAAGGAAGTATTTGAGGTTGAGAAAAGAATGGGAGATGAGATTAAAAAAGATGATTTGATTAGCAGGCAGAGTTTAAATTTTAGGGAAATCGAAGGAAAATATTATTTAATTGTGGATGGTAGTGAAGAATCTATTGAGAAACTGA
>JAGXOL010000026.1 GCA_023659895.1 Candidatus Aenigmarchaeota archaeon LH_S7 | reverse complement strand
GAAGCAGGAACTATATGTAACTAGGTCTCACAACCATTACTAGTTGCTGGAAGCCCCATCTTTTAAGTTGGGGAGGATGTCACTTATTCTGATTTTCCAACATCTATTCCATAGAAATTTCCAATTTCATTCCTTAACCTATTTATTAAATTCTTACCAAAATAGAAATCATTCATTCTCTTCTTTTTGTAAAAGATAAAATAATAGACCCACCAAAATACTCTTTGTAGGAAACCAACATTAACTTCAGTCTTTAAAATAGGTTTTATCGCAATGGTTATGTTCCCTCTTCTTGTATTTGAGTTTTGCTTACCTTTGATGAGTATTTTGACTTCAGCTTTGGTCCATTCATCTAATTTTCTTTCAGCAGTCCATTTTGCATAAAAAGATTTATCAGGAGCTGTAGTATCCCATTTTAAATCAGTTTCAATAACAGAAGGGGTGGATATTTCAAATGACTTCTTTAGAATATTTACCATATTATCATAAATGCTAAAAGGCTCTCTACCCTCAAATTTTATTATTTCCTTTTCTTCAGGATACACCAGATTATCTTGAAGTAATATCTTGCTCATTCTTTTAACTTGTCAAAATAACTAAGTAATTTTTCTTCAAAACAAGAAAATTTTGTCCACCCCCACTCCATATAACCTTCTATTTTTTTGTTGTAGAAGAGATTGTGCCATCCAACCCTTATTATTTCATATATAAAAGTCTTTTGCCAATAAGTCTCTTGTGGATACTCAGTAACAATGCAAGGTTTTTTTATGCTTATCTTAGCTTTACCATGATTTCCTTCTGATTCTATTTTTAACGTAACATCAAATTTTAGATAACTATAATAATCAAGGTCCTTGAACAAGTACCACATTGTTGAATAGGTGTTATCTTTAATCTCAGTATTTTTCTTCTGCCAGGTTGTTGGATTAAAAACAGTCTTAATTAATTTTGGTAAAAATTCTTTTAACTTCTCAACATTTTTCCCTTCATAAGTATAATCTAAATCCCATTCTCCTGGTTTTGATCCTCTTTCATATAAAACATTTACTATTGTTAACTTAGCTCCAGATGGAAGGTATACCATAATTATTTTTATTTTAAATTATAAATTATGTTGGAAATTTTAGTGGCTCTCATATTAGCTGTAGGGTTTTTTATTTTAGGAACTTTATTTTATAGAAAGGATATAAGCTCTGAAAAAACTCTGGGACTTTTAATACTCTCTATTGGATTGATAGGAATGGGTTCTTTTATAATTATATTTCAGCTAGGTATTTTTACTGTGTCTGGGGATAGTAACTACCAGCCAGGATATTTGGTTCCAATAATTATGCTTACTGGACTTTTGTTGTTGTTTTTAGGAATTTATTGGATTTTATTTTAATTATGGCAATAAATAGTTCTTGTAAGATACAATCTTTGTTAGAAAAATATGGAAGTGCAGATGGAAAATATCTAGGAAAGTTGGTTGCTGTTCCCCCGTATGATGCAATAGAAAGATTTAATTTTACATTACCAAAAGGGAAAGGAACAGAATTGTGGATTAACTTTTTGAACAATCTTGAAAACAATGGTTATAATGTGAAAAAGTTTGATGAAAGCTTAGAAGTTTCCTCTGTTGATCAAGCATATTATAATTTAACCCAAAAGCAAAAAGATGAAATGGAAGGTAGAATTAAACAAGGTCTAACAAGTGTTGCTTCAGCTGTCTCTGACTATGAAATGCTTGCACATGATCTAAGAAAATATAAAGAATTTTTGAAATTATTGGAGACTAATGATGAGCATTCTTTGAGGTCAATTTTCATTGATGAGGTAGATATAAACACTGGGGCTAACTCAATAAAGCAAATGGTTGCGAGATGGCCTACAATAATAGCGGATTTCATGACTTTGGGGGAAGAACTGCCTGAAGAAGTAGATGGGAACAAGATAAAAGATAAGCTCAAAATTTCCAAGGCAGAAGCAGTAATACTTTCCACGAAACAGAGATTGTACAAGAATTGGAAAGAAATTTTTGGAGGAGAAGTTAAAAATCGTGTTAAAAGATTGATGGAGCAAGCAAATTCAAGAAAGAAATCAATAGAGGTATATAAGGAATGGTTAAAACCTCTAGTTGCAAGACATAAACTTTACAAGGAAGGTCTTTCCACTCCTGAGACTAGAAAGAGTACTTTATCTGAGCATTGGCATTCTCCAGGACAGGCAATATCAGTAAATATAGTGGAAATATGGGCTTGGCAACCTATTCTTGCTATGGAGCCTAGGAGAGGAACATTAGAGCAAAAAGGAGGGAAGTCTATAGAGCCCTACGATTCTTGGATTAAAGAAAATGTTATACTTAATAAAAAAGAAGGACTAATAGCTAAATATCCTGGATTTGATGAAAAATTGGTAAACAAAAAAGTAGAAGAAGTTTCAAAGATGATACAGCAAGAAAGTCTTTATTTTGTTTTCCATCAAATTCAAATGACCAGAGCAGTTATAAAATTGCCTGATGGGTCTGAGGTAGAAGATGTAACTATAAATACCAAGGCTTGGTTTTTGAGCCAGAATGCTTTGTTAGCTTTTTTATTAGAACTAAAGATAAAAGAAGAACAATTTGAGCAAGAAATAAATCAGCTGTTGGGCATTAGCTCTTCAGAAGACCTTGTAACAAAAAGTGAAGATGAACTTGAGAATATTATAAAAAAATGGAAGAATGAGGAAGAAAAAGAAAAAAGACACAAAAAAATGATAAATAGTTTTGGTTACAAATTTAAAAAAGTAGGAAAAGGCATAACTAAAATAGCAAGTATATTAGGTTTGAATATAGTATTATCAAAGTTTGGACCCTATGAACACAATTTTAAGGATAGGATTGTAGAGTTTTATCTAAAACACCTAATGAAAAATTATTATGCTGCTCATGTTACGAATGTTCTTCGGGAAGAGGCTGGTGTTGGAAAGTAAGGCACAAATAAATGATATTTTTCTTCCCCTTTAAGCTCTTTAGTAATTCTTCTGGTTATTAAGTCCTCTATTTCCACAGTAGTTCCAATTCTCTTTTTGATATCCTCAAAAGATTCAAATGGTTTCTTTTTCTTTTCTTTTAAAATGATCTGAGCATGTTTTTTACCTAAACTAGGTATCAATTCCAGTTGGTGCATCCTTATAGTTATTCTACTTGCAGTATTGAAAAACTTAACAAAGTATTCCTCTCTTTCTTTAACTATTTTCTTTACGATATCTGAAAGATTGTTTCTCGCATAGTTTGTAAGCTCCTTTTCTTTTAACCTTCTTCTTATATGTTTTATTTTGTCTTTGTTTTCTATCTCAAAAATTTCCCCTACTTGGACTTCTGATTCTGGGAAAACTTCTAACAAAGTGAAATGATATCCAATAGATTGTGCTATAGGTTCAATCTTTCTCATTCCTGGGTAACCATTAGGTAAATAATCTAGAATTACTATCTTATTCTCTCTCATAATTTTAGTTAATACTTAGTAACAATATCCAATATCTTCTTGACCTGAGCAGGCTTTAATTCTTTCTCATTCTTTAATATCAATTTTAGTACAGCTTCATCTTTTGGTACTATATTAGTGATATTTACAATAGTCTCCTCTTTTAGTCCAAATTCTTCCAATTCTTTCATCAATTTTTCTGCATTAGTTTTAGAGAGTTTTGTAACATTTTTAAGAAATTCATAAGCTTGTTGTTGCTCAAAATTCAGTTCTTTCTCTTTCATTTTTTTCATCAATATATTTTTCGCCTCGGAATTTGTAATTACACTCCTACCTTTTATTCTCATAAGTATACAATTATAAATATTTATTTTACTTTTTTTAGATGTTCAGGTGTTACTATCACATCTTTTTTCTTATTTCCTGTTTTTATATCCAATATGTAAGAATCCCCTCTCTTTTCTTTTATCTTTCCAATAAATCCATGAAATTTTGGGTGAGGATAATTTTGGGAGCTTGAGTTTAAAACTATGGCTGCTTTATCTCCCACTTCAAAGGTCTTTAAATATCTTGTTATACCTTGCTTTTTTTTATCTCTCTTTAATTTATTCCTTGCCTTGCTAATCTTTCCTTTCCCAAATCGTGCCATAATCTTCTAATAAAAATAATTTAAGTATAAATTTTTGATTTTTTCAGTAGAGGGTAAGCCACTATACTACCGAGAATTATCAAGATTCCATTAAATAGGAAAAGATTGTAAATTCCAAAAAATTGGACTATTAATCCTCCTATTATATAACTTGAGAAAGAGCCAATTTTTGCAATTGAGAAATAAGTTCCTACTACTTCACCTTCTATTTTATGATTTTCCCCTATGTTTGACATCAATGTCCAAGCAGAAGTATTCCACATACTATTCCCTAAACCTTTAAAGAAGAGAAATACCAAAAGAAGATAGTATAGGGTTGCTTGTGATATAAACATCATGAATATTCCTGAAGTGAGGGTTCCTGCTAGAACAATCTTGTAAGCTCCTATATCTGACCATCTCCCAAAAACGAATTGCAGTATGTGGGAAATACCTAAAAAGAAATAAGCATATCCCACATAAGTATAACCAAGTCCAAGTGTTTCTGTGATTAATAAAGGTAAGAAAACTAAAATAGCAGGGAATGTTGCGTGCATGACAACCCCTAGGATAGCCATTCCTCTAAGCTCCTTGTAAGAAAGGAATTCCTTAATATCTTTGAACCAATTAAATTGGTCTTTTTTTAGTTTGTATTTTTTGAGTTTTTCTTTTGGAAGGAAGAGTAGTAGTCCAATAACAACTATTAATGAAACTAAAAAAGGGGCTTTTATGAAAAACAAACTTGCAATTACACCACCCAAAACAGGTGCAATCAAGCGACCTAAGTATTCAACACTGAGACTGATTCCTGTATATCTCCCTCTTGTTTTGTTGTCCACACTGTCCTCTATTTTTGCAAGAGCTGCAACTATCATTGTTGCTGCAGCAAAAGCATTTAATATTCTAGCTAGGATAATCATTTGCCAATTCGTAGCAAAAAAGTAAATCCCTAAAGCAAGAGCCCAGCTGAAAATACCTAACTGCAGAACCCGAACTCTTCCTAATCTATCTGAAATAGCTCCCATCACAGGAGAGGCAAACACAAGGATTAAAGGGGTTATGGAAAATATTAAACTTAATTGGAAATCATTAGCTACCAAGCTTTTAATGTAAGGGGATAATATTGGGTCTATGAGGTGGATAGAGAAATAAAAAATTATGGTTATTTCAGTTGCTTTGATATATTCCCTCAAATACATAATAGATAATTATTTGAGAAATAGCCCCGCGCGGATTCGAATTCCGCTAAAATAGGTCTCTATTTTATCCGCGGTCCCGAGATCCAGAATCTCGTATCCATAACCCTGGAACCTTTTTTAAAACCTCGAAAAACTTGTTTTTCGGGGCCCCATAAACCCAAGGTTTATG
>JAGXOL010000025.1 GCA_023659895.1 Candidatus Aenigmarchaeota archaeon LH_S7 | reverse complement strand
AACTGGTGGTAACCTAAAAACTATATCTTCCTTCATAACATTAATTTCTTTTATTTGAATAAGTCTTTTAAAAGATTTTTTAGTTATAAATCTGGGCCTTTTAACCAATAAAGGGGCTGCATCCCAAAATAAAATTTAAGTGATTTTATGGGCAAGTTGATAAAGAGATTAAACCCAAAGATAAAAATAAAGGTAGATAGAAACATTAAAGAGTTGGCGATAAGACTAATAGCAAATGTTGTTTTAGAACTTCCACCTCCTTGAAAAGATAGAGAGAAGGGAAGAAGAGCCTACCCTGTAAAACCAATGGCAGCCATATTGAGCTATAAACAGATGTTTGGTCTAAGTTTTGATGAAATGGAATCTGAGCTAAGAGTTGTGCCAATTATAACTAAAGTAGTTGGATTAACAGATAGACCAAGTTATTATAGTATCCACAGAGCATCAGAGAAATTAACAGAGGAATACATAAAGTTAGTGAACGAACGTCTCGTTAAAGAATATGAGAACAAGAATAAAATATATGTTGGGGAAAGGGAGATTTATCCAGAGCATTATAAAGAGTGTGGTGGGTCAATTGTAGCTTCTTTGATAAAGTCTTATCATGGGACAAACAACTATGGAAACTTATAGATGAAAATTATAAAGATAAAAAAATTTAAAGCAAATCGCTGAGGATGTTGATGAAAAAGCAAAAAATCAGGGTGATCTCTTAATGTGAATTAATTAGCACTGTAGAAAACTTTAGATTTAAAAGGAATCAAAATTATTCATTTCCTTGTGATTCTTTTTCTTTAGTTGTTTCCTTTGGTGCTTCTTCTTCTTTCTTTTCTGCTTCTTGAGTTGTTTCTTGTGATTGTTCTTTCTCTTCACCAGAACTTTTAGATTGTTCTCCGGTTTTCACTAATCCAACTTCTTCCAGTTTAGGTACTATTTCACCTACAGCTTTCTTTGCTTCATCTTCTCCCATTTGTGTCTTTTCTGTAATTGCATTGCAAATTTCCTCTTGTGATTTACCATCGCACATTTGCCAAATAGCTATAACAGATTCGTCTACTTTGTATGCTTGCTCCTTGCCGTTAACCAAAACTAGATTCCCTTCTTGGTCTTTAGCCAATTTTCCTTCTTTTGTTACTCCGGTCATAAGACTACCCGTATAAATTTTTAAATACTCTTTTTATATCCTAAATATATATAATTTTTCAATATTGTAAAAAATATTAAATTTTATATAAAGTTATGGTTCCCAAATTGAAAAATCATTTAAGTAAAAAAAAACAGAGTGAATCCTAATGATCTAAAACCAAATTACCAAAGAGTTCTATTAACAATCGAACTTGGTGGAGGAGAAGCATATTTAAGTGATATTGCTGATTTAATCCACGAAAAAAAGAAAGAACACCATACTGAAAAGAAATTGGAATATCTTGCTGAAAGAAATTATATCAATGAAGAAAAGATTGATGGGAATAATACTTCAGTTTACAGTCTCAATGATTTTGAGAAAGATTTAGATGAAGACTCAAAGTCAAAATACCATGAATTAAAGTTAAAATATCGTAAAGCTCTTGATTAAATCCCCAGAAAAATCAAAATAGTTGGCACGATTAAAACAGCCATCATGAAGCTTCTCTGCACTTCCTCCTCTATGCAAAATATTCCAATTGAGAAACTTGTTAATGCAACAATTAAACCAATCCATCCTGTTGTTAAAACTACCAATACCAGCAATCCAAAGAAGATAAACTTAGTTAACTTATTGTATTTTATTCGGTGGAGATTTCTGATAATAAGTTTGGAGAATTTCAATGTTAAAATAGAAGCGATTCCTACAGTTATAGCAATGAGAAAGATAATCATAAAGAGTGGGTTTAAGGTAAGATTAAAGTTTAAACTCTGGATTGCCACGCTCGTGCCTGAACGAGGATTACCTATTGTCCAAAGAGCTATTATTGAGAAAATTGAGTTCGCAGTTGTGATTCCACCAATGGAGATCATAAAGTCCTTAAGGTTGTTTTTTAATCTGGCTAGTTCCTGGCTCATTACTGTTACCTGGCTTGCACCAACTCCTGGTAAGATTCCTGAAAACAATCCAGAAAAAACTGAAAGGAAAGAGCTTTTTCTTTTAGATGTGTCTTCAAGATTAATATCTACTTCCTGTTCAGGTATTTCTTTTTGTGATCTCGTAAAAAACAAGGTAGAGAGACCAAAAAGACCTGCGAAAGTAGGAAAAAAAACTGAAGTAGAAGACAGAGGTAGTTTAAAAATTAAAAGCCCTAACGCTGAGGAAAATAAAAAGACAAGCAGTGCAGAAGATTTATTCTGTTTTTGGGTATAGAAAAGGTATAAGATCGTAAGAGCCAGTAAAAGAGCTATTATTGGTTTTAGATAATTGTAAAAAATTGGTATTGAAATAATAAACAAAGGTGAAAGAAGAATAATTACTAAAGCTGCTGTTAAACCACCGTAAACTGTTAGGTAAATTGCCTCGTAAGATCTGCCTTTCAACAAGAATTTTTGGGAGGGTAGTATTGATAGAGCTGTGTCTTCCTCTGGCGCTGAGAATATTGTGGAAGGAATAAAATCCATAAAAGAATTTGTGATTTCTGCTCCGATAAGAATAGGTATTAAGTAAATTATCTCAATTTCCAAGAAAGGAAGAATTGCGATAATGAGAAATGCGAGAGTGTTGGGATGGATGCCTGGAACTAAACCAGCAAAGATTCCAAAAAGAATTCCAATGAATAAAAAGAAAATTAATTCAAATAGCATAATTATGAAAACTAAAAAAACCAAAGAAGGAAATGTGGAACTATATGTACCTAAAGGTGAGGAGCTCACAAAAAAGGCGAGTGTTTTTTACAATCCTGAGATGAAGTTTGATAGATATTTGAGTGAAGTGATTGTTTCAATTGTTAAGCCAAAGAAGATTTGTGATTGTTTAGGTGCTAGTGGGGTTCGGGGCCTGAGATATAAATCTGTTTCTAGGGGCTCAGAAGTTGTGGTGAACGATAAGAACCCTAGTGCAATAAAGTTAGCTGAAAAAAATGCAAAACTAAATAAACTGAAAATAAGAACTGAAAAAAAAGATGCGAACATTCTTTTAGAAGAAGAGATGTTTGATTTTATAGATATTGACCCTTTCGGCTCCCCCATTTTTTTCTTGGATTCAGCAGCAAATTCAATAAAAAATAATGGAATTGTTGCAATAACTGCAACAGATACAGGGCCTTTGAGTGGAACTTCTCCTTTGACTTGTTTAAGAAGATATGGGATTAAAAGTTCAAGGGTTGACTTTTCCAAGGAACTTGGTTTGAGAATTTTAATTTCTGCTACTATAAAAAATTTTGCTCGGTATGATATGGCTTTCAATCCAATTTTCTCCTATTATAAAAGACACTACTTTAGAGTTTTCGGAAAGGTTGAAAGAGGTGCTGGGAGAACAAACAATTTGTTGGAGAATTTTGATTATCTTTCTTACTGTTATAATTGTGGTTTTCGTGAGAGAGGGATTTTAGATAAGTGTAAACATTGCAAAGGCAAAATTAAATTGCTGGGATCTATTTATCTTGGTGACTTTGCTTCTAAAGAGTTTTGCGATGAAATTTTGAAAAAGTGGTGGGCAAAAGTCAAAGATATTCAGGAAAAGTCAGGACCAACTAGAGGTCAAAGTATAACTTATAGCCATCTAATCAGACAAAAAGGAAGTGAAGAGAAATTGGAAAGTTATCTAACTTTGCCTAACATTTCCAGATTTGTAAGAATAATTAAGGAAGAACAAGAATTCCCTCCTTATTACGAAACTCATAAAATTTGCAAGTGGAACAAAAAGAAATTGAGGAGAATTGATGAACTTTTAGATAAATTAAAAGGGAAAAAAACTCATTTCACTCCTACTGGTATTAAAACTAAGAAAAGTTTTGGAGAGTTTATAAGAAATCTGAGTTAGAAAATCCTAAACTTTGCTTTTTCTATTCCATCCTTGGTTATCTCAAATTCTATTTTTTCTCCTTCCGGCAGACTTCTGTGTTTTCTTAGAATTGCAAGTCTTCTGTTGTCATCAACTTTTTTTAACTCAATTAAACATTTACTCCAGTATTTCATAATATCCCTCCCTGAAAGTTCAATTTCATCTGAGTTAACAGAATAAACTTGGTTCGTGATGATTATAGGTATTTTCTTTTCTCTTGCAATTGTTGAAAGTGAGGATAATTGTTTTGCTAGTTCCTTGTTTATTTCTGTGTAATTGTCTTTGTCTATCTCCAACCTGTAAAGAGATACTATGGAATCAATAACAATCAACTTAACATCAGTGTTTTTCAATTTTTGTACTATCTTTGTTTGTTCTTTGAAATTACTTAGATGGTTATATAAAATATTTTTTAAATCCTCTTCTTGTCCTCCTAATTGGAAAAATCTTTCTGTGGAAAAATTTCCTTCTGTATCTATGAAGGCAACTTTACTTTCCTTAACACAAGCCAAAGTGAAAATTAAAGCAAGATTTGTTTTTCCGGAACCTGCAGGACCATAGAAATTCGTTATTGCTCCTTTCTCCACCCCACCATCCAACAGTTCATCTATAATTTTTTTGGAGGACAATC
Organism: Candidatus Aenigmarchaeota archaeon LH_S7; assembly: GCA_023659895.1. Taxonomy (GTDB): domain Archaea; phylum Aenigmatarchaeota; class Aenigmatarchaeia; order QMZS01; family QMZS01; genus JAGXOL01. The sequence continues at coordinate 995 of JAGXOL010000025.1, read as the reverse complement.
TATCTGTTAGCATAAATTATTATCTTTTAAAATTTCTTGTGCTTTTTCCTGCTCTTTTATAGTGTTTATAGGTATCCATGTAGAAGAAGGTAAAATCATAGAAAAAAGTCTCTTTTTTTCTGCTAATTGAGGCAAAATTGTATTTTCGAATTCAATGTTTTCTTTGGAATTTATATCTATATTTTCCTCAATTTCTTTGAAAACTTCTGGCTCAATCATGCACAAACCCGTGTTCGTATATTTGTCTATAAAAGGTTTTTCAACAAAATTTGAAACTAGTTGATTTCCATCTATTTTTCCTACACCAAAAGGATATTTAGTTCCTGAAACAAAAACCACTGTGCCTAAAATATTGTAATTTTTAGTTCCATGAATGTGGTGTAAAAGAAATTCAACAGGTAAAGACTTATCCAAAAAAAGATCATCAGGGAAGTAGATTAAAGCTCTCTTGTTTCTGTTTATTTTATTGTTTTGGATTGCGTATTTTAATGCTTTTCCTTTTCCTTTAACATTTTCTGGTTCTACTGAATAAGTTGTGTTTATATCAAATTCTGAATTTTTCACATAATTTTCAATTTCTTCGTGTTTATAACCTAAGAGAAAAACAAAATCTTTGAAACCAGAATCATTAAGCCATTTTAAAGTATAATAAAGTAAAGGTTTTTCATTTAATTCAAGGAGTACTTTAGGTTTATCAACATATCCCATCCTCTTCGCTTTCCCTCCAGCAAGAATGATTACCTGAGTGTTTTCTATTTCTTTCTGCAAGTTTTTGAGAACTTCCATAAAAACTCAAATTATTAAATATAAATATGGGCCTGTGGTCTAATGGTAGGACACCTCCCTCGCAGGAACTTTTTATGTTGTTGTATGCCTTGAAACCCGCTGGAGGTTTTGAGAAAGGAGGAGACTCTGGGTTCAATTCCCAGCAGGTCCACATGGAACTTTTAGAAAAAGTTCCATCAAAAAAAGAAGGGAACTTTTAGAAAAAGTTC
>JAGXOL010000024.1 GCA_023659895.1 Candidatus Aenigmarchaeota archaeon LH_S7 | reverse complement strand
GCAGAAACCCCTTATATAAGACTTGGAGAAAGTATGCAACCAACTTCTGTAGTTGATATCTGGGGTAGAAGATTGTACGAATTTTTGGACGAAAAAGATAAAGAATATTTGCAAAACTGGGCTATAGAACAGGAAGAGATAACAATGGCACTCAGATTGGATAGCCCTAAAGAATTAAGTAAAGATCCGAAATTTATGAAGGGTTTGGAGGAGGAGTGCAAGGCTGAGGTAGCTGAAAGATGGAAGAAGGAAGGAAAAGAAACAAAGAGCGAAGAGGCTAAGGTAAGATTTGGGGAGGAAGTAGAAAGAAAGGTGGATGAGAGAGCTCTTCCAAGAGCAAGAGAAACTGTAAAGAAATCTTTATTCAAGAGATTGCATCTATCCGATATGGTTTTTGGTGCAGAAAAAATTCCATATTTGATAATTGGAAAGTGGATGGCAGATAAGAAAGATCCAATATGGACAGGAATAGTGGGAGATAAAAATTTTGAGGATGTGAAAGATAATCCTCCGGATTGGGTTCCTGCAGTTGCAGCAAAATATATTTGGGGTCATCTTAATCCTCTACCAAGTATGGAAAACAAATTTAAAGATCCTAAGAAAATTTTAGAGAAATATAATTTTGATTTTGTTATTGAAACTCCAATGGTTTCAAAAGGTATGGAAAGGGAGTATAGGGTTACAAGACCAAAACATTTTGTTATTTTATGCAAAAATTCAGGAACAAAACATTGTGGAGCTGTAATAGATTTTGAACATATTTTAGGAGCAGATATAAACCCAAAAAAAGAGATAGAGGATATGGATTCAGATGGAGGAAAATATATTAAGGCTTTACATGTTGGGTGGCCTACTCCCTTACAACCTGCACACATACCCATTTACTTAGGGAGTGAACAACAGGAATGGCTTTATGAATGGATGCTTGCTCTGAGAAAAAAGGGTTTTAATGAGAGTGAAAATAGATATATAATTTTTGAGAGAGCTGGTCCTTTACCTCATCCAGAAGTAAGTAATCAACAGGATCCTGTTCTACAATCAACTCTTGCTTTAAGGAAAATAATTGAATATTTAAGGGCAGAAATACCTGTTAATGAATTACCTAACGATTTTTATGGGATTGATGATAAAGAAGAAAAAATGCAAAATTCAAGAATGAAGGAGCATGCTTTGGACCCTATAAGAGGTATGTTAACAACACCTGAAGGAGGACATAGTTATTTAGGTGAAGCTGCTAAAGGAAAGGGAAAAATCAAAGAGTGGGAGAGTGGAGAGAAATATAGATAATTTTAATGTTTTTAATTATATGGGCTCGTGGTCTAGACTATCTGTGATGATCACAATAGAGACAGTTGGCTAGGACGTCGCGTTGACATCGCGGAGATCCCCGGTTCAAATGGAACCACTTTCTTTTTTCTAAAAGTTCCAAAGAAAGGTCTCCACCCCAAAGAAAAAGGTTCTGAAAATCCGGGCGAGCCCACAGGAGGCTTTTGGAGCTTCCGCTTCCACAAAAGACTTTATCTAAAACCTGGCTAAAGGTTCCATTCAAAAAAATAGATTTCTCAAAGAAAAAGAAAGAAGTTAAAATTAAATTTCTTTCAACAATTTGTTGCAATCTCTGATTATTGAATTACAAGCTTTCTCAATTGATTTACCTATGTCAGAGCCCTCAATATGCAATTGCATATTTTTTTCAGAAGGGTGTTTCGCACCATAAGCTGCTTTTTTAATTCCCTTTTCATCCCATAGTCTCTCAACTAAAAGATTCAAAAGGGTTGCGGTTTCCTCTGTTTCCAATACTACCTTATTATCCTTGGTTTCAACTATCCTCATATAATATTTTAAAATTTTATTAATATAATGGTCATAGTAGCTGAACAAGTTAGGAAGGAAACTGGATTAAAAAAACTTACAGACAAAGACAAAAAAGGCTGGCTTGGAGACATTTCCTTGGAGAAAATAAAAGAAATTGCAAAGAACAAGGATATTCCAAGTAATTCTGAAGAAGCAAAAATAAGACAAATTATAGGTTCTTGTGTTTCCTATCAAATCACTATTGATGGGAAAGATCCTAGAGAATTTAAGGATTATCAGGGATAAGCATTTTTTTGTTATTCTCAAGAGAATAAACAGTATTCTCATCTATACCTTTCCCAACCATATATTCTCTGGTTTCAAAGTAAATGTCTCTAAGAAAGTTTGCAGTAATTGAAGATCCCTTCCCTTTAAAATATTTCTTCAATACATCAAAAATTTTTTCATAAGGATCATCTTTATTTGTATCTAGAAGAGAATATAAATCCAACTCTTTACCTTTATGATTAAGTGTGGTTGGAACAAATCCAAGTTCCTCCTTTTCCTCTATTTTTAATACATAATAGTCTAGTCTTCCTGAATCTGTAATACCAAACATAATTTCTCCATAAGATTTATCTTTTGGAACTCTGGGTATAATACGATCAAGTGTACCATTACTAATTGATTTGTAGTATGAATAATAATCTTCATTCGAAGATGTTCTTTCTGTAAAACTTAAATCTTCTCCTCTCTTTTTATCTTTATTCGCTCTCTTAGTTTCTTCATTAAGTTTAGCTTTTATCTTCTGCCTATAAACTTTATTTTTCATTAAATAATAACATTAAAAATAATAAATAACTTAACTTTAGACCTCTTTATATTTCAACATTCTCCCCTATCTTTGGAGCCACAGCATCTATTTTTAAGTTTTCTTTGATTTCACGAGCAAATTTCCTGGTGTTGTCCCCATGAACACAGACTACCTTCTTTGGTTTGGTTTTCTTTATTAATTCAAGTAATTCACTTTTACCTGCATGTCCTGAGAAATCAAATTTTTTAATTTCAATGTTCACCTTAAATTTGTCCTCATCACTTTCAAAAACACCAGTCTTCAAAACTTTTGAGCCAGGTGTGCCATCCACCTGAAATCCAGTAAGTAATAAACAAGTATCTTTTTTATCTCTCGCTTTGCTTAGATAATAAACTATTGGTCCTCCATTAAGCATTCCTGAAGTTGTTATCACGATTCCACCATTCTTCAAGATTTTGTCTCTTTGACTTCTTGTTCTCACGAATTTTATTTTCTTTAGAATTCCCTCCAAAGCTTTTGCATCTTTGATACTGTTTTTGTGATACAAGATAATATCACTTGCTTTTTGTGCCATACCATCCAAGTAAATGTTCTCAGTAATGTTGTTTTTGTAAAGCATCAACAAAAGTTCTTGTGCTCTTCCTACTGCAAAAGTGGGAACTAAAACTAATCCATGGGAATATTCTTTAACTTTTTTGATAAATTTTTTCTCTTCCTCTTTTCTATCAGGATGGTCTTTTTCTGAATAAGTGGATTCAGTAATTAAGCAATCAATTTTAGGGTATTTTATTCTTTTGTAATCAACCAAATAAGAAGAGTTCATGTTTATGTCCCCTGTATACAAAATTTTTTTATCCCCAGAGAGAAATATTGAAGCTGAGCCTGGTATATGTGAAGCATTAAACAATTTTGCATCCATATTACCTATCTTAAATGGTTTATTATATTCCTGTGTTGAAGAACTCTTATTCATTTTTTTGATATCATACATGTTGTACTCAGAAAAGCCTCTTGTTAACCTCGCTACCTTAATGTAATCTTCAAGAAGAAGGTTCATTAAATCTAATGTTGCAGGGGTTGTATAAAGTTTTGGGGTTTGTGTCTTGTATAAAAGAGGTGCCATTCCAGAATGGTCAAGATGGGCATGTGAAACAAAAAGACCATGAAGTTTCTTTGGGGGTAATAGTGGTATTTCAAGTTTAGGGTGTAATTTGACTCCATATTCAACCATCACTCTAGTATCTCTGCTTTCAACGAGAAATGCTTCCCTTCCTATTTCAGTACATCCTCCTAAAAATTCTAATTTCACTTTTTTGACCTCTTTTTTATTTTTCTCTTTGTCCTCTTAGATTTTGTCTCATTAATATATATTGAACAAAAAATAATTTGAAGTAGTGGGAACAGGAAAAAACACTCTATAACTAATCCTATAACAGGTATGATTTCCACCAAGGATAAAACATAAAATACAATTATTAATACAAACAAACCCAAATAATTTTTTCTACCTAGCTTAACACTTTCTCTAATGGATTGTATTGCATTTTTACCGGAAATTACTGAAGGTGAATAAAGTACAAATAGAGGGGATACTAATAATATTACCAAACCTGCTAATAAATTTAGCAAAGATGCGCCACTGCCTTCAATTCCTAAAAAGAATACTGTTGCTTGGAATGATGAATAAATCAGCAAAAAGATTAACAAGATTAATAATGTTGCTGAAAAGTAAGATATTCCCCTGTCTTTCAGTGTTTTAAAGAAAGTTTTCATCTTAACTTTCTTTTTGAGTCCATGGTAACATATTCCTACCAATCCTGAAGACAAGAAAATTGATACTAACAAACCTAAAGCTATGAAGAAATTTAAAGGGTTTGCCAAAAATAAATCTTGGAAATCTGAGAAAGAATCTATACTACCAACCTGGGTTTGTTCAGGCATTGTAATGTTCTGATCCTGAGTAGTTATCAAAAAACTTGCAGGTAACAAGAATAAAAGAAAAACTCCTAAGATCACAATTACAGAAACTATAACTGAAATAAAGTTTCTTTTATAGGTTTGGTAAGCAATTTTCAAATACCTTTCTAGATTAATCATAAGTATTTACAGAAATGTTTTTAATGAATCATCTTTGACATTTGGAACAAAAAATCGCAGATCTTCCTGCAATAATTTCTCTTTTTGATTCGTGTTTGCTATTTTTCTCTTTTTCCATCTTCCTCACCTAAATTAACTTGTTTTTAGAATATTTAAATAGAAATAATTCCATTAATTTGGGTTTTTCCATCTTCCTCACCTAATTATATCTCTATTATTCTATTTGTCACTGTGATATGTGTAAAAATTAATCACTCTCATTTGAATGAAATATTATCTTCTTTTTCTTCTCATTGAAACAAACAATGAATCTATCAAATATGCTTTTCCTTCCGAGAAGAAATGGAATATCATCCCTAACAGAACAAGCAAGTTTAATCTTGAATTTCTCTTCTTTAAGTACTAAACCTACTTCTCTAACAAAATAAGGAATCGAGCCTCCTTCAACACCTTTTGCTGTTTCCAATTCTTCATAAGTCCATTTATCAAACCCAAGTAATTTAGCAAAGCTTAATGGAATCATGGCCATGTCCGCTCCAGAATCTACAAAAAATTCTATAAAAATTCTTTTCCTACCATTTTCTAAAACAACTGGAATTATTGGCTCTTCTTTAATGTAATCAAATTCCAAAACCATTTTAACACCTATAAAAAACAGTCTTTGCTGCAGGAATGTGTATAAATCTTGGTTCCTCTTCCTTAAAGCCCTTCCTTTTTACTTGCTCTATAACTTCTTTACCTGTGGAACCGAAGGCAATCACTTCATTATTCAATATAGCAAGATAGTTGCCTGGATATTTCTCTTCAAGTTCTTTGAAATGCATTTTTATCCATTTAATTTCTTCTTCCATCTTCCTCACCTAAATTTATTTGTTTCTAGAATATTTAAAGGAAACTATCTACCAGGCTGCATACCGAAATAAAATTTAAGTGATTTTAGGAGCAAGTCGATAAAGAGATTAAACCCAAAGATAAAAACAAAGGCAGATAGAAACATTTAGGAGTTGGGGATGAGACTAATAGCAAACGTTGTTTTAAAACTTCCACCTTCTTGGAAAGATAGAGAGAAAGGAAGAAAACCTACCCTGCAAAACCAATAGCAGCCATATTGAGCTATAAACAGATAGACCAAACTTCTTTATTTATCTCCGGTCATTTAGTTGAATTATGGGATGTAGTCTAAATATAGAAAAATTATTTATAAGCTGAAAACTAAATAGGTTAACTGTCGAAGAATAATTTAAAAAATTTTAGATATTTATTCAAAGATAACTTTCCCTAAAATATCTTTTTTATTAACAAGACCAATTATTCTACTATCTAAAGAACCCTCTACTAAATTCCCCAAAATCAAATAAGAATCAGCAGGAATATTCCTCTATAATCTTTTTCATATAAAGAGAGCATTTTGTAACCTCTCCCATCCAAAGAGTAAGGCTGATTTTTTGAGTTCTTTGAAATTTTATCATTTATCAGGATATTATAACCACTATCCACTTTTTCTAAAGAAAACTTATCTTCAGGCAAGCCTTTAACAATCTTTATAATTGGATTTTCGTTTCCTGAGTAGTTATAAGTGATAGATTTTGGGTTCATATTTGATTAAACATTATAATCATTTCTGAATATTTCACCAGGTGTTTCTACATCTTTTAAAAGTAAAATCCTTTTTGTCCTTTCATGCATAAATAACCCAAACTCACCAATTATATCCCTACCTAATAAGGAAGGTATTCTTTGATGTAATTTTTTAGTTTCTTCTTTAGAAATATCTTTTGGTAATTTATTTCTTATGGTTAATATTTTTGTTCTCCTAATAAAATCAGGTTCAATTTTGATTATGACTTCTATAATATAAGTTTCTGCTTTCCCTCCAATACCCCCTGAATCTTTTTTTGCTTTTTCAAGCTTTTTATAATTCAAACCAATTCTCAAAGCGTCTTTCTCACTCAACATAGTAACATCAGCACCAGTATCAACCAAAAATTCTGCTGTCTCCTCAATATGTGACGTCCTCCACCACCAAATTGATTTTTGGAAGTGGCTTCCAGCAACTAGTAATGGTTG
>JAGXOL010000023.1 GCA_023659895.1 Candidatus Aenigmarchaeota archaeon LH_S7 | reverse complement strand
AGGTGGAGATGTTAAGATTGTTGCAGAAGGAAAAGAAGAAATTTTAAGAAAATTTGCTGAGGCAATAAAAATAAAGAAAGACTTTATTGAGGTTCGAGAAACAAAAGTGAGTTTTAAACAGGAAACCGGAGAATTTAACTTGTTTAAACTAAAATATGGTAGTATACAAGAAGAACTTGGAGACAGGATGGGTGCAGCAATTTTGTATATTAACAAGACTAATGAGAAAATAGATTCAGGAAATGAAAAACTGTCCGAAGATATTAGAAGTGGCAATGAAAAACTGTCCGAAGATATTAGAAGTGGCAATGAAAAACTGTCCGAAGATATTAGAAGTGGCAATGAAAAACTTCTTGAGGGACAAGATAAAATGTTAGATAAACAAGACCAGATGTCAGTTAAACAAGATAAAATGTTAGATAAACAAGACCAGACAATTGGAGTAATAAAAGAAGGTAATGAAAAATTGTCAGTTAAACAAGACCAGACAATTGTGGCAATAAGGGAAGGCACAGAAGAAATGAGGGAATCCAGGGAGGAAAATAAAACTATCTTAAAGGATTTTCACCAGGAAACAATTCAGAGATTTGATATGGTTGATGTAAAATATGGGAAAATTGCAGAAAACATGGAGAAAATTTTGCAGGAAATGAAAGAGGAAAGAAGAGAATTTAGGGAAACTATTGAAAAACTCATAAAAACATCTTTAGAAAGGAAATAATGGTATTTGCTTGTCCCTTTTGGCTTTATACAACATATAATGGAAAGAAATCAGTATCACTTCTTGATACTTTGTCAACATATGATTTTGGATTATAATTAATAAATCTCAATTCCTTCACTCCTAGCAGCCACAACTACCTTTTCCATCCAACTAAATTCCCCAGATTGTCTAATTAATGAAATTGTTCCTAATTAGATTAAATTTTCTAGAAATTCTTAATAATAAAGTTTTAATTATTAGTTTATAGTTAGCCTTTAAAAACCAACTATCCAATTTCCTAAATAGACACAAATTTTTCCATCAAAACAGTTTCTGTTTATCTTTAAAGTGTCTATCGACAGGTCTTTTCTATTTATATACCTCGACACCATTATTATATTTATAGACTCCACTAAGGTATGACAAATATGGATATTGAAAAGAAAATTCTTAGAATATTAAAAAAAGACAGAGAGGGAATTACAATTTCCGGGATGGCAGAAAAACTCAAAGTCCACAGACACACCATGACAAAATATATCTACAGACTTGAGGGGGAAAGAAAGATAAAAATCAGGAAAATAGGAATAGCAAAACTCTGCTATTTGAATAGGTCAAAACAAGGAAATTTAGGTAAAGAAAAGGGCCTTTCCAATTCAGCAATATTCTGTTTTATATCAGTGGTACTTTTATTATCTTTCTTGGCTTATACAACAAGTTTTACAGGATACTTTTTATATCAGGGAAGCATAGAATCTACTAATATTACAGGAAATATTTCCTTAGAAAAAATCCAAAAATTAGACAAACAATTTGCAGAACTTTCCTTTGAAAATGAAACTTCATTTAGAGTAGAGCTTCCTGTCAGAGAGAATAAAACTTACAATTTAACATTACTGACAAATTTTTCAGAACCAGTTTATTTAAAAATAACTCATAAAGACAGAGAAATCTATAATTCAGAATTAAAGAATAGATTAGGAGTCCCAGTAAACCTGACAGAAGGATTGCAAAAATTTAACTTTACTTTTTACAAAGAAAAACCAGAGAAGGGTCTGCCAATAACAGGTTTTTTTGCTGCTCAACCCAAAAATGAAACTAAGGTAAAAACTGAAAACCAAGCTGAACTAAACAAGACAGAAAACCAGACAGAAAATCAAACAGAACTAAACAAGACAGAAAATCAGACAGAAAATCAGACAGAAAATCAGACAGAAAATCAGACAGAAAATCAAACTGGAAATGAGACAGAACTAAACAAAACAGAAAATCAGAGAAAAGAAGAGAACAGAACTGAAATTAAAGCTACTAACGAAACTATTAATCAAACCAATCAAACAATCCCAACAAACAAAACAAATACAACAACCCCAACAGACGAAACTGAACTAAACAAAACACAGACTAACCAAAACGAAACAAATACTATAAATCAAACAAATGAAACTAATATAACTACTAATGAGACAAACCAAAACAAAACAAACCTAACAAATGAAACTGAAAACCAGATAGGAAATGAGACTGAAATAAATCAGACAGAAATTAGTCCAACAAACGAAACCAATCAGACTCTGCCAACCAATGAAACCAACCAAACTCTACCAACAAACCAAACCAACCAAACAATTCCTGAAATAACCAATCAAACCAATCAGACTCTACCAACCAATCAAACAATCAACCAAACCAACCAAACAAACCTAACTAATGAAACTAAAAGAAAGCCAACTTTAAAAATAGATTTTATCGGTTTAATTCCTCTTACTAAAGAGAAAACCCCTGTCAATGAAACAAACTTAACAAATCAGACAACACCAGAAACAATAACAATCAATTATTCTGAATTAGAACAGGGGAAAATAGAACTCAACCAGCCTGTTGAGTGGGAGCAGAAAATAACAATCAAAAATCCAACCAACAAAACAGAAACTTTATTATTTCTATTACCTGTTCCAGATGATGCTTTTAATTTGTCAGTCTACAAAAATAATAGTTTAATTTCAACAAACAAAACAGTAAACCTGACAATAGAGAAAAACCAGACAATTGAATTATTATTAAAGTTCTACTCTTCTCCAGTAAAACTTGAAATTGTTGAATCAAAATTAGAAGTAAATTTGTCAGATTTACTCCCTCCAGAAGCAGGAAATATAAGTATCTATGAAGGAGAAAATAAAATTGCCTCCTACAAAAACTTATTTGATAGAACTTTAACTCTTCCAAGAACAGAAAAACAAATCCTTGTTTATCATAATTCTTCCCTACATTATCACAATATTTCTGTGGAGTTACCTCTGGAAGGAAATTACACTCTACCAGAAAATCTTTCACCAACTTATGAAAACAAAACCCTAAAATTTACAATCCCAACCCTCTCAGAAATCAATATAAGTTTAAAACCAGAAATAAAAAAGATACAAGAACATGCCACAATAAATGAGTCAGTAAAATGGAAATTGAAGAGAGGAAACATTTCGATAGAATATGAAACCCCTGCACCAACAAAGAAAGAAAACCCAACAAATAAAGGCAAGAAAATAATTATCAATTCTAATTCTTCAGTACACTATCATAACGTAACCGCTTTCTCTGATTTACCAGAATTAAGTTATAAACCAAAAATTCACAGAATTGTAAATGGTACAAGACTAGACATAACTAACAATCCAAGGTATCAGGTTAATTATTCTGATACAAATAATAATTCTCTGTATGATCAAATAAAATGGGTTATCCCAACTCTTTCAGAACAGGTATTTGAAATTGAAACTAATAGTGGAAATTTGACAGTTACTTTAATCTCAAACACAGACAATTGCTTAGTTAATTGTGAGGCTATACTTGATGTTTATATCCCGGAATCAAAAATAAAAACAAAGGGGTTAACAGGAAAGTCTTCCTCAAAAGGAAAAAAGAAAATCTCTCTCACTGAAGCTAAAAAACCAGATTTAATTTCAAAAAAGAGATCCAAATTAGAAGAAGCAAAAACAGAAGCAAAAAAAACAGGAAGAACCACCTTAGGCAAGAGTAACTTATCTAGCAAAAACCTGGAAAATCTTGATTTGGATGAAGAGAATTTCCTGCAAACAGATAAACTTGGTGTATGGTTTTTAAAAACAACTAAATCAAAAAATTTGGAGAATTTTAAAACAGAAATTGAAGTTGATGGAAAATGGAAAGACTTAATATCAACTGGACTAAGTGAAGGACACAACAAAATAAGAATTACTGGAAGAAAAAATCCAAAACAAGGGGAGAATAATATTGACTGGAAGATAAGTTTTAACCTCTCTGGAATTTATCTTGAGCCACCCTTCGCCTGGTGGAATTCATCTTGGGATTACAGAAAACAAATAAATGTTACGGGCTATAACTGGACAACTATAGGATCCAATTCAACCCTGCTGGAGGTAGATTCAAACTCTCTTGCTCATTTCATCCAAATCCACGACCTAAATAACCAATCTTCTGAATATACAAATCTGACAGTTAAATACGAAAACGATACAGCCACAGCAGATGCAACCGTTTATGTTAACACCCACCAACTTGGAACCGTGCCCCTAAGCCAAGATACCTATACATTCACAAATGTTAGCCAGAGCTGGTTAACAGAGGCAAATCCAGTTAACATAACCTACTCATCAACTGGTTTAATCAACATAACAAAATCCTCGTTACTATATTTTGTCAACCTCTCAGATTACCAAGTAAATATTTCAGTATCCTATGATTCTGACATGAAACCTGAGTATGCTGATTTAAGATTCACCTATCTGAATGACACAACAGAGCAGGAAATCCCTTACTGGATTGAGAAGGAACAAGTAGTGAACACAAGCCAGTTAGATACAACAAGCTCAGCTTCTCACTTTGTTTCCCTTGCAGACTGGCTTTCATCTGGAAACGCAACCCTAACAATTACTTATCTGAATGATTCAATGTCTGGGAGCACAACAGTCTATGTTGAGGGAAATAGTCTCGGAACTCTACCTTTAACAACAGACTCTTACACATTCACAAATGTCTCCCAATCATGGCTAGACTCTTTAACGAACATAACCTATTCTACTGATGGAACAGCGAACATAACAAAATCATCTTTGGGATATTACCTAAACAAGAGTGAAATATGGGTAAAGGTTCCATTCATCGAGGCAAATTCACAGGAAACTTTATACATGTATTATGGCAACCCTTCAGCAACTAGCGAGAGTAACCCCTTAAATGTTTTTGAGCTATATTTAGACTTTAGCAACCTTACTATGGAATCTGAATCTGGTAGTCAAGATGAGTCTGGTAATGGAGAGGTGTTAAATGAAGGTAGAACCTTCCATACGTGGGGCAATTCCTGGAAAGTTTGGTCTGGCTTTGGCACCTTTGATATAATTGGTGATGGCTCACAAAGACTAGATATAACCTTAAAAGCCCCAGATTGTGGAGAGATTACTGCAACTAAATTTGATACAGATGCCGACCAGGAAGATAGTGAAAATTATAAATGGTGCGGAAGTCAAGATTGGGGTATTACTCCTGACCAAGAATACACTAATTCCCCAGACTGGCAGAAAGTTTATGCGATTTTAGATGATTTTTCTATTTCAGCGGATCATATCCACCTACCTATAGATGATGATAATGATGCCAGCGGAGATGTATATCACAAAGATGTGAGAATACGGAAATACACCTCCACTGAACCAACCTATACAATTGGAAGCGAGGAACTTGGTCCCTTCTCAGTAAATTTAAACTTACCACCAAACCAAACAGTAACCACAGATACTACACCAGACTTTAACTTCACTGTGACAGGAGACCAGGTATCTTATTCCTGTGAATTGTTTATAGATGATACTGGATATGGAGAGAATACTTCAGTTTCATATGATACAGCAACAGTAATAACAGCAAACTCAACTCTTTCAGATGGGACTTATAATTGGTATATTAACTGCACAGCAGAAGGAGTAACTAATCAATCAGAGATAAGAGAAATTACTGTAGACGCAACAAACCCAACTTTAAACTTTACTCCCCCAACAGAGCCAAACGGAACAACAGTATCAAGAAATTGGACAGAGGCAAACATCACAATAGATGAACTGAATCTTGATACTTTTAAATTCAACTGGAACACAACAAACTATACATTCTATGATGATTCTTTAGTCTTAGGAATGAATTTCAACAATAATTCAGCAATAGGAGAGAATTCAACAAAAGCAGTGGATATTTCAAAGTATGGGAATAATGGAACAATAGCAAAACCAAGTGATTGGTGGAATGACAGTTTTAAATATAGAAAGAAACTAACAATCACAAATAACAATGACACTAACCTGACGGCAGGAGATCCAATAAACTTCACGATAGATACAGAAAGTCTGATAGTTGCTGGAAAGCTACTTGCTAACGGTTCTGATCTTAGAATAACCTATAAAACTACAGAAATAAACAGGACAAACTCAACTGAATTTAATTCCTCAGATACAATGATTTGGTTCAATGCTCAGGCTATAATCGAAAATGGAACCTCAACTTCAGATTACTATGTCTATTATGGAAATTCTGAGGCTGGAACCCCAGAAACAGGAGGAATTACAACAGAGCAGAATTTCGATTTAAGTCAGAGTCTTGGTTCTGAGAATATAATCAGTGCTCAGTGGGCAACAGGTAAATTTAGTAAGGCTCTCTCTTTTGATGGAACGAATGATTATGTTGATTGCGGGAATGATACGAGTTTATACCCCGAAAATATTACTGTTGAAGCGTGGGTAAAGTCTGCTAATGCTGAATGGAATAAAAAGGGATGGGTAGTAAGCGTCCGTGATAACTCAGGTTATTTACTTCATCCTCAAGCTCCAAAAGATATGAAATATTATGTTTGTAATGAAACGGGAGACTATAATTTATTAGGTGTAGCTACTCCATCTGATATTACAATTTGGCATCATTATGCTTTGACTTATGATGGGAGTGAAGGAGTCGTATATCTTGATGGAGAAAAAATCACAACAACTGCTTTATCGATTAACAGAACAATAGCAGGGACACATACAATAAAAATCGGGAAAGATGATGACAGTGCAAGGTATGGGGAAGGTCTCATAGATGGAGTCCACATCTACAACAGGGCTCTTTCACCAGAGGAAATAAAAATGTACTATCAATCAGAATTCTCAAAGTATAATTCAACACAATACAGGTTTTATGATAATATAACAGATTTAACAGATGGAACTTATTCCTATTATGGCTGGGCAAATGACACAGCAGGTAATACAAACCAGACAGAAACAAGAGATATAACAATAGATACAACACCACCAGAAATCCAATTTGTAAATCCTACAACAGAAACAGGAAACCACTCCCAAGATTGGATTTCAGCAAACGTAACTGCTTCAGATTCAGGAGCAGAATTGGACACAATAAACCTAACTCTCTACAACTCAACAGGTGGATTAGTTCAATACAATACCTCAGATAATTCCCCTCTATTCATCAATTTCACAACTTTACCAGATGATACCTATTATCTAAACGCAACAGCAAATGATACTCTGGGACATACAAACAAGACAGAAACAAGGACAATAGAAATAGATACAACAAATCCAACAACAAATGCAACAGCAGTTAAGGAAGATGGAATAGATTATACCTTTGATACCTGGACAAATTCTTCCTATGTAAATGTAACCTTAAATTGCTCTGATTCTGGATCAGGCTGTGATATAACCCAATACTGCAATGATACAACCAATAACTGCACTCCAAATTGGTATTATCCTTGGAATTACAGAAAACAAATAAATGTTACGGGCTATAACTGGACAACTATAGGATCCAATTCAACCCTGCTGGAAGTAAATGCAAACTCTCTGGCTCATTTCATCCAAATCCACGACCTAAATAACCAATCTTCTGAATATACAAATCTGACAGTCGAATACGAAAACGATACAGCTACAGCAGATGCAACCGTTTATGTCAACACCCACCAACTTGGAACCGTGCCCCTAAGCCAAGATACCTACACATTCACAAATGTTAGCCAGAGCTGGCTAACAGAGGCAAAC
>JAGXOL010000022.1 GCA_023659895.1 Candidatus Aenigmarchaeota archaeon LH_S7 | reverse complement strand
CTATGAATGAAGAAAACTTGAGACCTAAAAAGTTGGATACAAGTCCAGAAAAACAAAGGAAGAGAGATAGGAGAATATCATTGTTGAAAAAGCTAACAAACAGGAAATATTGTGATGAAAGGGATTATATGTATAGTAGCAATTTATGGTATAGAACTTTTATTTGAAAAGATTTTTAAATGATTTTGACGAAGATAATTTATGAAACGTATGCAAAATCTGGTATATTTGTTAGTTATTCTTATTGTAGCTAGTTTAATAGTTACACTCATAGTAGATACTTTTTGGGATTTGGAATGGTATTGCAACAATTATGGAATATTATCTTACATTCCTTTCTGTTCGCATCCTTTTGGATTCTTTCTGAGTATGATTTTTGTAGGAATTATATGTATAGTAGCAATTTTTGGTATAGGACTTTTATTTGAAAAGGTTTTAAAATAATTTTTAACGCTGAGGGCAGGATTTGATTACAGGACTTTTCTTCTCAGAAAGTCTACCTGCGCTCCCCGAAGGGAACCTGGTTTCTTATCCAATAAAACCCATAGGGTTTTTGGATGGAATCTTCCTCATAAATGGATTTATGGGATCCGAAAAACAAAGTTTTTCGAGGTTTCTAAAAGATTCCCTCAAGCCAGGCGCGTTAGACCGGACTCCGCCACCTCAGCATAATTAAGAATTATTAAGAAATAAAAATATGGCAAAGCCCCTAAAAATTATTTCTAAACTTTTCACAAATCATCCAGTCACGATTATAATCACAGTTTTGTGTGTAGTAACAAGTTTTTATGCTTGGACAACTCAACCTGAATTAATTATTGATACCTATGGTTATTCCACCAATGCTTTATTAGATGGTGAAATTTGGGTTCTAATAACCTCCATCTTTTTGCATAGTGACATAAACCATTTAGTTCTGAATATGGTGGCTTTATTTGTCTTTGGAATAATACTTGAAGGAGAAATTGGTTCAAGAAGAGTATTTCTACTTTTTTTGTTAGGTGCTTTTACAGGTGCCTTGTTTTCCTCATTATTTTATCCACTAGATACTTCTTTTATTGGAGCTTCTGCAGGAATTTTTTCTGTGATGGCTGCGACCTTATTAATAAAACCTGTTTGGATAGAATCCTATGTACCAATTCCTGTGGGTGTAATTGCTTTGGGTTATATATTATCGATGATAGGTGGATTAATAACAGGTTATCCTGTTAATGTATCCCATGTAGGTCACTTAGGTGGAGCTTTTATCGGACTTTTCTATGGTTTTATAGTTAAGGATTCAAAAGATGCGCTTAGAGTTTTAATAGGGATTTTCATAATTTTCTTGTTCATACCTTCAATCTGGAATTTTTGGGCTTTATTAATGAAATTTCTCACAAGCTTTTTATAATTTTGGGGGGTACATATATTATATGGAGGAAATTAATTTGAAGGTTGGTGATTTAACTGCAAATAGGCAGGACTATGGAAGAGGTATTACAAGGTTGAGCTCTAACTATATGAAAAAAATAGGTGTTAGAGAGGGAGACTATGTTGAGATAAAAGGAAAGAAAAAAAGTTATTTTGTTGCAGTGCGTTCTTACCCAAGTGATGTAGGTTTGGAAGTTATTAGAATAGATGGTTTGTCAAGAAGGAATTGTGGGGCAGGAATAGGTGAAACAGTCAAAGTCAAGAAAGCTGAATTAAAGGAAGCAAAAAAAGTTACTATAGCACCAGCTGAAAAAGGAATGATGATTAGTGTTAATCCTGAATATGTTAAACAAAATCTCCTTAAGAGACCTACTTCAAAAGGAGATATTTTAATACCCAATCCTGTTGTGAGAAGGCGTAATACTGATTTTTTTGATGAATTTTTTGGAGGGATTTTTGGTGACAAAGACGTTTTCTTTGCACCTTTTGGAA
This sequence comes from Candidatus Aenigmarchaeota archaeon LH_S7, assembly GCA_023659895.1. Taxonomy (GTDB): domain Archaea; phylum Aenigmatarchaeota; class Aenigmatarchaeia; order QMZS01; family QMZS01; genus JAGXOL01. The sequence goes on along the minus strand of JAGXOL010000022.1, from coordinate 6,404 downwards.
ATGTAAAATTTGTTGTTGCAAATGTTGAACCTAAGGATGGAGGTTTCATTGATGAAGCCACTGAAGTTGAAGTTTTGTCTAAGGCAGTTGAAGTTGAGGAAGAAGGAGAAGGAGTACCAGAAGTCACTTATGAGGATATTGGTAGTTTGGAGAGGGAAATTGATGCAGTAAGGGAAATTATTGAACTACCTTTGAGATCCCCTGAACTTTTCCAAAGACTTGGTGTAAAACCACCCAAAGGAGTTTTCTTGCATGGACCTCCAGGAACAGGTAAAACTTTACTCGCAAAGGCAGTAGCTAATGAATCAGGAGCGAGTTTTTATTCAATTAATGGACCTGAAATCATGTCAAAATGGTATGGTCAATCTGAAGAGAATTTAAGGAAAAAGTTTGAAGAAGCAGAGAGCAATGCACCTTCAATTATATTTATAGATGAGATTGATGCAATAGCACCAAAAAGAGAAGATGTGAGCGGGGAAGTAGAAAGGAGAGTTGTATCCCAATTGCTTAGTGCAATGGATGGTTTGAAAACTCGTGGACAAGTTATTGTTATTGCAGCCACAAACAGACCTGATTCAGTTGACCCTGCTTTAAGGAGAGGGGGTCGCTTTGATAGGGAAATTGAAATTGGAGTCCCTAATCAAAAAGGAAGGTTGGAAGTCTTGCAGATACATACCAGGAATATGCCTTTAGCTAAGGATGTGAACATGGAGGAATTGGCTCAAAGAACTCATGGTTTTGTTGGTGCTGATTTGGAAATGCTTTCTAAGGAAGCTGCAATGCACGCCTTGAGGAGAGTCATACCTGATTTGTCAGAACTAAAGAACAAAGAGGAAATACCAAAGGAAATTTTGGAGAAATTAAAAGTAACAAAAGAGGATTTTGAATATGCAATGCAGAAGGTAGAGCCAAGTGCTATGCGTGAAGTTCTTGTTGAAATACCTACCATTACCTGGAATGACATTGGTGGTTTGAATGATGTAAAGGAAAAACTAAAAGAGATTGTAGAATGGCCTTTGAAATACCCTGAGAAATTTGAGAATTTCCAAATAAGACCTCCTAGTGGTATCTTGATGTACGGACCTCCAGGAACAGGTAAAACCCTACTCGCAAAGGCAATAGCTAATGAATCAGGAGCGAATTTTATCTTAGTGAAAGGACCAGAGCTTTTAACCAAGTGGGTTGGTGAAAGTGAGAGGAAATTAAGAGACATTTTCAGGAGAGCAAAACAAGCAGCTCCTTCAATAATCTTCTTTGATGAAATTGATGCAATGACTCACACAAGAGGAACTTCTAGCACAGAGATTGTTGACACTTTAGTATCACAATTATTAGCTGAATTGAGTGGTGTTGAAGAATTGGAAGGTGTGACTGTAATTGCAGCCACGAACAGACCTGACATTATTGACCGTTCATTGTGGAGACCTGGAAGATTTGATAGACATATTTTAGTTCCTACCCCTGATGAAGCAGCAAGGTTGAGCATTTTGAAAGTTTATACAAAAAACATGCCTTTGGCTAAGGATGTTGATTTATCAGAACTGGCTAGGAGAACAGAAGGATTTTCAGGGGCAGATATAGAATCTTTATCTAGGGAAGCTGCAATGAATGCATTGAGGGAAACTATAAGAATTGATAAAGCCAAGAAAATAGAGAGGAAAGATTTTGAAGCTGTTTTAAAAAGAATAACCTCTTCTATACCAAAGAAGTTAGCAGAATGGTATGAAAAATTTGACCAGACAATCCACACACCAGAAGAAGAGAGAAAGATAGAAGAACCAGAGTACGCAAGATAATTTGATTAAGTTTATACTTAACTAAAAGCAAGAAAACTCCTTATTTCAATCGTGTAGCTCAATTGCCCTTAAATAGTTTAAAAACATAATTAAATATGGACATACAGGTCCTGTATTGTCTTCTGGGTATATCTTGGAAGACGGGGTTGCTGAACCTACAATAGTGAAATAAGGCATCTGAAAAAAGTGACTCAACTCTAAACTAAAGCGTGTCAGACCAAAACCTCTGCTACGGTAAGTTTTGTTAGCGACTTTAGAACCTCGCCAGTCTTCTGTATTCAAAACGGTGTTTTGGTTAAGGAAGCTCCTGAATTTATTCAGGGAGAGGAAGTCACCCAAACAACCTCTCAACAACTTTCTTGCTGTTAAACTTTTCCAAATCTTTGTACTCCTGTCCTGTTCCGAGGAATAGAATTGGTTTTTTTGTTTTTTGTTTAACTGAGATTATTGAACCCCCTTTCTCATTTACATCCAGCTTTGTCAATATTAATCCATCAAAACCTACCTCAGAAAATTTGTCAACCTGCTCCAAAATATCATTTCCTGTGAGAGAATCCAAAACCAAAATCTTGTAATCTGGCTCATTAATCCGAATTATTTTCTTTAATTCTTCCATCAAATTTCTATCAGCATGTAATCTTCCAGCAGTGTCAACCAAAACAGCACCACCAATTGACTTTGCATGTATCTTTGCATCAAAAACTACTGCTGCAGGGTTACTTCCATATTTGTGTTTCACAACCTTTAAACCAAGATTTTCCCCATGTTTTGAAATTTGCTCAATTGCTGCTGCCCTGAAAGTATCTGCTGCAGCGAAAACTACTGGAATATTTTGCTTTTTGAGCAAATTACCTAAGCGAGCAATTGTAGTAGTTTTTCCTGAGCCATTAAAACCGAAAAAAACTATAGTGCAATAACCCTGTTCTTTTGTTTTGTTTTTCACGAAATTCATAAAATCATGTTCTTCCTGCTCTAAAAGTCTTTGTATTTCGTTTTTCAGCACGGTTTTAGCATCTTTACTTTTTTCTTCTTTTAAGGATTCAACAATTTTCTCAGCAACTTCTATTGAAATATTTGCTCTGAACAAATCAAATTTAAAACTTTCAAGTTCTTTCTCAGAAATTTGCCTTGAAAATATTTTTCTCTTAGGTTTTTCCTTTTTATCTTCCAATTTTTTTAGTTTGGTTTCTCCTTTAATATCTTTTTTCTTTTTAACTTCATCTTTGGACTCTTTTTTTTCTTCTTTTGTGATTTTCTTGAAGGTCTTCTTTAAAAAGTTGAACATTATTTAAAAATGTTTTTTTATTTAAAATGTTTTTTAATATTATGAGGCGAGTATTGCTTTTGTTAGTAGGCTTGATGTTGCTTAGTGGTTTGGCTTTTGGACCTCAGGTAAATGTAGCACAATCTATAGATGATCAAACTAAAAATACTGATGACACAAGCGAAGGAGATAATGTTGAGGGAACAGCTTCTGGAAACCAGAGTAGTCTTGAAACTGTACCTGAAAATGCTAGTAAAGTAGAAAAGAGAATGGAAGAAATAAGACAGAGGATGGAAAGAAACCAAGAGAGATCTAACGATACCTTACCTGAAAATGCTAGTAAAGTAGAAAAGAGAATGGAAGAAATAAGACAGAGGATGGAAAGAAACCAAGAGAGATCTAACGATACCTTACCTGAAAATACTAGTAAAGTAGAAAAGAGAATGGAAGAAATAAGACAGAGGATGGAAGGAAATGTAAAAGAAAGAACTCAGGAAAGGATGGAAGAAATAAGGCAGAAGAAGGAAAGAAACCAACAGAGATTTAACGAGACCTTAGAGAACTTATCTGAAAGAGACAAGGAAATCCATAGACATGGTTTTAAGGTAAGTAATTCAGTACATTCTTTATTAGATATGGAAGATTTGACAGTAGGTATAGGAGAAGAAGTTTCTCAAATAGCCCAAGATATTAATAAATCAGTTAACAAAACTACGGAAGCAGAGCAAAAAATAAAGAATAGAGGAGGATTTTCAAAATTCTTGTTTGGAGGAGATGAAAAATCTGCAGAAAAAATTCAAAGCCAGGTAAATAAAAATCAACAAAGATTACAAAGACTTGAGCAATCACAACAGAACTGCAACTGTTCAGAGGAAGTTAAGAACATGATGCAGGAGCAAATTCAGGAAATAGAACAGGAACAACAAAGATTGCAGCAGGTAGCACAGGAAGAAAAACAAAACAAAGGACTTCTAGGTTGGTTGTGGAAATAAATTTTTATTTTTTAATTTTTATTTTTGGATAGAGTTTATGAATTCAGATTCATTGAATGAAAATAGGGCTGAAGAATATTGTATTAGTCATCGTGATAAACAGTTATCTCAAGCAAACTTAATTCCTGAGAAATCTCGAGAAAAGCCCAGGCCCAAATAACAGCTTCAAAAGCACGCACTAACTCTCCCTCTTCCAAAAAATGCTTTGAGTCAGAAATGTAAGCATCAATATTCTTTTTAAATTCCTCACCCTTTTCAGTTTTTTCTTTTATATTAAGTTTTTCTATTTTTCTAAGCCATTTTTCTGTTTCTTTTTTTAAATCTTCTTGAACATTTGACATATTAAATTTTAACTTAATTTTAGTAGTTCTAATAAATAATCTCCTTTTTTTATCATATAAAACATCTCGCAAATTTTCGTGCATCGTGATTTAACTTATTCAATTAATCCTAGATCTTTATTTCCTTCTTCACTACCATTATTTTATCTTGAACAAAATTTTAAACCTTGGGACCTTTAAAGACTTTATCTTCTTTTTGCTCTGTATTTGAGAAAAGTTCTTCAATTGAGGTACTATCTTTAACTTCGTCTTTCCTCATCACATTTTTGGTTTCGACTGGCTGGAAGCATGGCTCCTCACTGATATTAATCTTGTCAATCTCATCAAAAATCTCTTTCACTTCTTCAAGGTCTTTTGAAAATTTCTCAATTTCTTTGTCTTCCAATTCCAACCTCGCAAGCTTTGCAATTTCCTTTACATCAATTTCTCCCATAACTAAAGACATATTATATTTTTATAGAATTGATTAAATATCTAATTCCAAATTTTTGTATTTTTCCTTAATAATAGATTCCAATGTTTTTCCATAATTCTCAATATAATAATACAAGAAAAAGAGTGCAGGACTATCATTTATTGATACTACAGATCCTTTAACATCTTCGTAGATAGTTTTAAAATCTTCTTTTAAAAGAGATAATCTAATAAGATAATCAATATCCTCTGTTACTATCTTTTTTGCATCTTTATTAGGTTTATTACCAAAAACATATCTTTTTACTTCACTAGGAGTTAATTCTTGTTGATCTTCTTTTGCTGCAGCTAAGACCAAAAAAACTTTTGTCTTTTCTCCACCAGAATAGTAAGATTTTTCTATGTTCTTCATTTCCTTTGTGCTTTCTCCCTCTCTAGTATTTACTAAACGAGGTAGTACATAATCTATTCCAAACTCACCTCCACTACCCCTGTAAATTTCATAATTAGACATAATTTTTTGAAATCCAGAAATTGAATAAGTTCTTTATTAATTTAGTCAATTGTCTCTTTTTCCCTCAACAAACTCTCTAACTTTCTCCCTGGCTAGTGAATCTGAGTACTGCTTAGGAGGGGACTTCATTGTGTAGGAGGAGATTGAAGTTAAAGCCCCACCAATCTCTCTATCCAAACCAATTTTAGCACATCTAACAGCATCAATCATTACACCAGCAGAGTTAGGACTGTCCTCTACACTTAACCTTAGCTCAAGTTCCACAGGTACATCACCGAACTTTTTCCCTTCTATACGAATAAAGCAAACCTTGTTGTCTTTCTGCCAAGGAACATAATCACTAGGCCCGATGTGGATATTGTCATCTTCCAAAGGTACTGGTAATTGGGATTGAACTGAATTTGTCTTTGAGATTTTCTTGCTTGTCAAACGAGCTCTTTCCAACATATTTAAGAAATCTGTGTTTCCACCAGTGTTTAATTGATAAGTTCTTTCAATCTTTATTCCTCTTTCAGCAAACAACCTGGTTAAAGTGCGGTGAACTATGGTGGCTCCAACTTGGGATTTTATATCATCCCCTATTATAGGTAATTTCTTTTCTTTAAACTTAATCTCCCATTTAGAATTTGAAGCAATAAACACAGGCATTGCATTTATGAAAGCTACCCCACTTTTTAAACATTCTTCAGCATAGAATTTTACTGCTTTCTCAGAACCAACAGGCATGTAATTTATTAAAACATCTACCCCACTTTCCTTTAGAACTTCTGCCACATCAACAGGTTTTTCCTTTGAAACAGAAAAACTTTTGTTTTTATGATGGTCTTTCATGTGGGAGGCAACTCCATCCATCACAGGAGCCATCTTAACCTCCACACCAGTTTTAGGTATATTATTGCAGAATACTTTAGTACAGTTTGGAGGGGAGAAAATTGCTTCAGAAAGATCTTTCCCAACTTTCCTTTTATCAATATCAAAAGCAGCCACAGGCTTTATGTCTGAAATCTTGTAATCTCCGAGAACATTATTCATTAAACCAGGAACAATCTTATCATTAGAATTAACATCCTTATAATAGTAGAC
>JAGXOL010000021.1 GCA_023659895.1 Candidatus Aenigmarchaeota archaeon LH_S7 | reverse complement strand
TAATAGTACAAACTAAAATCTCTAAATTTTTTCTTTGTCAGTTCTGGTAGACAATTCATAAAGTATTTCCTCTGTATCTGCTATTTGAGAAGAAGTAGTCAAATATAAAATTTTATTTTTTATTTCATTTTATTAAAACTCCAATATATCCTTTCCTATACCGAATTATAATTGGCTCCCTTCCTACTCTATTTGCAAATCTTTTAAAAGCCAAGTTATCACCTATATCATCTGATATAAAAATACCTTTATTTCTTAAGGATTTCCATAATTTAGGATAGGCAAACATCCTTCCCTCATAAGTTTTATCACTATCATAGTGACAAATATCGGTCTTGGGGAGTATTTTTAAGGCCTCATCAATTCCGAGGCGATCTGGTTTTCGAATAAGGGTCCAAAATTTATAAAGTCTTTCTGGAATAATACAACCTGTATATTTACTTTTATCAATCTTATTAGTATTTTCTCTTGATAAAACACTCCCTATATACTTATCATCTACCGGTGGATTAGCAATATCAATGCTTACTAAAGAACCTTTCCTTTCTTGCAATGAAAGTAAAAAAGCTAAGGAGGACCAGCCATAACCAATCCCTGTTTCAATTACTTTAGTAGCTTTTATTCCTTGAGCTAATTGATAAATAAGTTCTAAATTTGCCCCTCCTCCCATTTCTACAGGACACTCTTTTTTCTTCTTTTTTGCTAGTTTAATTTCTTCTTTAAATTTTTGATAAGAAGGTTTATAGTTTGGCTTTCCAATAATTTTAATAATCGCAGAATTTGTATCTATTGCTTGTCCTAAACACCAAAATGTTCCTATTTTCTTATTTAATCTATGTTTTAAACTATGGAAAAACTTCAAATAATATCTTGGTCTTTTAATAATCCAAAACAGCTTTTTGTATATTTCAGCTTTCATAATAGTATGCTATTTCCAAAAGTTTAGATCTCTCTCTATTAACTTCTCTAATTTCTTAATATCTTCCCTGAATATTTTTCTTAATTCTTTCCTAGTATCTTTGCTTATTGTACTCTTTCCATCTTCCCTTTTTTTAGGATTGCTTTTTTTGATATTAAATTTTCTATTTATATACACACAAAATCTTTTTATATATTCTTTATTTATTCTTCGCCATGTATCATATTTTTTAAGAAATCTATTTAACCTAAGGATAAATATATTCAAAGCCGGAAATCTAAACTTTTTTTCTCCTGTCACATTTTTCTTTTGATACAAAATTTTAGGTTTAAAATTTGGATTTATATTTAAAAAAGAATAAAGATTGGAAATAACCCCCCATGGATCGTCTTCTATATCTTCAAAAATTATAATTTTGACATTATTTTCTCCAAATAGCTCAAAATATCTCTTCACTTTTTTATAATAAAAATTTTCATATATCCTCTCAGGTTTATCTTTGAGCATCTCTTCAAAACTGTTATATATCGAAGTGGATCCGATTCCTGAAGTTTTACAATACCTATATAAAGAAAAAAGTTTTTCTATGGGATTCCTTAAACAAATAATTATTTTAGTATTAGGGAATTGTTCCTTTATTCTATTCGCTGCTTTTTCATTACGTATATAAGAAGGAGTGAATTCACCTTTCTTTTTACTTTTATGACAATGATTAAAAAAGGTTTTATAATATTCAATCCCTTTATTATATAATCTGTCAATGTCAAAAAAACGAATTTCTTTTCTTTTTGAGGCACAAACTTCAGGATGCTCTTTTAAACACTGAAATATCCAAGTGGAAGCTGACCTTTGATCTCCCACTCCAATAAAATCTACACTAAAATTGTTTTTTTCCATAAATCATTAAGTGAGAATAAATTCTAAACTTTATCATTAAAAAAGCAATAATTTTACCTAAATATAGCTTTTCTAAAAAGTAAATCATCTTATAGCTAAAGTTTAGATTTTTTTGCTTTAAAAAATCTTTTTTAAATATACTTTTGTTATTAGCCACTCTTTCTTTTAAGACCTGTCCTCCTCTTTCTTCTAGTTTCAGTTTAGTTATCTGAGGAAATATATATTTTTCCAGTTCTTTAGGTTTTATAAAGTTTAAATGCTTAAGATAAGAAAATATTATTTTTTTACCTAGAATTAAATTAATTATTTTCAACCAACAATAGAAAATCTTTTTATTCATAAAAGGCAACATAAATATATGGAAATGCCCTTCCCGAAAACTATGATAATTTGGACAAAATTGAAGTGTTTCACCTCCTTTTTTTAGGACTCTTTCTGTTTCCTTAAAAGTTTTTAAAACATTATCAACGTGTTCCAAAACTTGAAAACTTACCACATAATCAAACTCCTCTGTTTTAAAAGGAATATTTTCTGAAAAACCTTTTTTTATTTTATCTGTTTTTATATTATTTAACTTCAAAATTTTTACAGCATTTTTTATATACTTCTCATCTGGTTCCAAACCATAGGCGTTAAAACCATTTAGATTCAAAGCTGCTACTGTGAGTCCTTCACCACATCCTATCTCTAAAATTTTAGCCTTTTTAGGTGGATTTAAATATTCGAAGATCTGATTAATCTGATAAAGATATTTTTCCAGAGAGTTCTTTTTGATTAAATCAATACTCGGATCAAGATAAAGTTGTTTTAAATTACTTTTCATAAGAAAATCTTTTTAAAATTAATTTATAGTAAATTTTAAAGTTTCAAATCTTTAAACCTTAAGTAAAACTTTATCGCAACTTTTTTATTCGTTGTTAAGTTACCAAACAAACGAAGTATGAAGTAAGGCAAACAAAATTTATCAGCAGAGTTTATGAAGTCTCGTCTACTTCATTTTCTCTACCAAATAGTAGAACTGACCACACTCGTTTTAAGATCATTCATAATTTTTGGTGATTTCTAAAAAGAAATTCTCGTATTGTTTAATAATTTTTTCTATTGAAAAATCTTTGACTCTCTCTCTTCCAAGTTGGTAATATTTTTTTATTAAATTAGAATCTTTCAATAATTTTAAAATTCCTTCAGCTAAAAGTTCTGAGTTTTGAGGAGGAACTAAAACTCCATATTTAGCAAATTCTACTGATTTTGTTTGAAAATTAAAATCGGTATCTGGAGCTAAAATTTCTCTTGGCCCTGATTTGCAATCTGAAGAAACAACAGGAGTACCACAACCTATAGCTTCTAATAAAACTCCAGGCATCCCTTCACACAAAGAAGATAAAACAAAAACATCAGCTCTTGCCATATATTTAAAAGGATTCTTTGAAAAACCTAAAAATTTTACTTTATCTTCAATTTTTAATTTTTTAGTTAACAATTTTAGTTCTTTTTCTTTTTCTCCTTGTCCTAAAACTAGCAAAGTGATTTTTGGGAATTTTTTTAAAATCATTTCAAAAGCTTTTATTAAAAAAGGGAACCCTTTTTCCTCTTTTAATCTTCCACAACTTAAAATTACAGGTCTTTTTTTAAAGTATTCTTTTACCTGCTCTTTAGCCAATTTTTTAACTTTTTTTATCTCAACTGGATTATAGATTAATTTAATCTTTTCTTTTTTAACCTTAAAATTCTTTATTAAATCTTCCCTCACTCCTTTAGAGACACTAATTACATAATCTGAATTTCTAAGAGCAAGTGATTCTAAAAATTTAATGAATTTATTAGTTGTTTTTATAGAAAAGAAATTCGAACAACGATTTATAATAATCGGTTTTGTTTTAAGAAAAAATTTAATCAAATAAGAGAGAATTATTATTTGCTCAACAGTTCCCAAAATTATATCTGGCTTTTCTTTATTTACTAATTTAGCTAAAGAAAAAATTGCATATTTGGCGCTCCTTTTTTTTAAATCAAAAAATTTTATATCTTTTGGGACTAAATCCTGGTATTCTCCCTCAGAAGTTAAAACAGCTAGTTCTGGTTGAAATTTTTTTCTATCAAGATTCCTCAAAACTTCTAATACTACTTTCTCTGCTCCTCCCCCTCGCAAAGAAGGGATAACAAAAAGAATCTTAATGGCCATTTTAGTAAAAAATTCCAGAAAATTTTTGTTTTAAAAATATAGTTCTCTTATAAACTTTTATCCCAAAAAAAGAAACAATTAGGTTTATCCAATTTCGTAAATACCAAGGTGCAATCTTTATTGCTTTAAAAAAATGTCTTCTTGCCTCCTTCAAATCACCATTTAACAAATAAAGAACACCGACTCTTCTTATCATAATACTTTTTCTTAAAGGATAGTTTTTATAAATAGCTTTGTGCTTTTCTATAATATATTTATTGTCTTTAATTTTTTCTAAGAAATTCTTAGACCGAGCCTCAGAGAAGCACTCCAGATAGTCCTTTTTATTTTTTAATATTAGGTTCGGGTTAGAGTAAATCTCTTTACTAAAAAATTGCAGTTCTTCAAGAGGCATAAACACATCAGGATGCTGTCTAAGATATTCAGCCATAGAAGTAGTTCCACATTTTGGTGCTCCTACAATGAAGAAATTTGGTTTTCTCATAATTTATCTAAACTTTTTAATCCTTATACCAACGTGATAAATCCCGATTTAGTAATTTACTTAATCTTTTCACTTCTGGTTCAAATTGTTTCTGAAGTCGTTTACGAACATGCCTGTCCATCAGTGGTTTGGACTTACTTTTAAAATTCCAAGAAGAAAACGCCAGCCTCACTCTACGGCGAGTTGTCCTCGATAAGAATATTCTAGCCACTCTACTTACCCAAGAATTTCTTATAAAGTCGCGAACTATCTGACTTTTTAGCTGACCGGCAGGATTGTACACCTTGAAATCTCCTTCTTCGATCTTCTTCTGCTTTTAATGCTTCCTCAAAATCAGCAATATCCTCACTACCTCTGCGGATCAAGTAGCTATATGATGAATAAACCATGTCCACAGGATTTCTAAGTTGAATGATAATTTTTGCATGGAGATAGGACTTTTGTGGATAATAGTATTTACATAAACCAGTGAAGGTCTTTCCTTAAAGAAAAATAGAGATAACTTCGTATTTTTCTAAGTCTATTTTCTCCAACAGCAATAGAAGGCTTCTGGGTGCACCATATAAATTAGCTTCGTGAGAAACGAAGATTATCTTCCTTCTCTTCGAATTCTTTCTTATTTTTTATTATTGAGTAACATCATGTTCTTTACCCTAAGTAAATTATTTTTCTAATCTTTTACATAATTTAGGTGGTTCTACAAAGCTTATTTTCATAGCAACTCCAAGGTTTTTTCTGCCATAGATTTTCTTGAAAATACTTCTTCGACCTTTTTACGCCCCGCTTTACCTAATGATTCAGCCAACTCTCCATTTTTCAATACACTACATATAGCCTCTGTTGCGGCATTGACATCAGTCGGATCAATTAATAGCCCAGTCTTCCCATTCTCAATAACTTCATTCACACCACCATGATTTCCTCCGATTAATGGTTTGCTGAAGGCCATAGCTTCCAAAAAGGAAATTCCAAGTCCCTCAACAGTATGCCCCGATCTTCGGCTTAACATAATGAAAATGTCACATAATTCATAGTAGCTTTTAAGATCATCTTTAGATACCTCACCTGCAAAAACTACTCTATCTGAAACTCCTTTTTCTCGGACAATTTTTTCTAAAAATTGGCGATAATTACCTGTTCCTACAATTACATACTTTACATTGGGGATATTTCTAATTACTTGAGGGAGAGCCTTGATTACAGTATCTTGACCCTTTCTTGGAGTCAATCTCCCTACAGTCAATAGTACCTTATTTCCCTCTAGCTTTAGTTTCTTGCGGATTTCTTTGTTTCTGGATTTATTATCGCCTGCTACTAAAGTTTGGAAATTAATCCCATTTCTTATTACTGTAGTTTTATTTTTGGAAAATTTTACCTTTTCATTTAATAAATTCTCTGTAAAGGAACTTACACAAATAATTCTATCAGCCTTATGGAAAAACCATTTTATCAACCGACTTCTTAACTGTCTTAATAGGTGTATTAACCACCACCCTGACTTTACTTTTGGGAAATGCGTGTGAACTTCTGTTCCGTGAACAGTTAATATAAACCTAAATGGATGGAAAAGTCGGGCTAAAGCTGCAGATTCATGTGCTACATCTTGCGTTACTAATATGCGATCTGGATTGTAATGTTGGAGAGTTTTAATAAAATAATATGCACTGATAGATGATCTTATAATATTTCTATTCAGTCGCATAGCATTAAGTATAGAAAAATTCATACGAACAATATTGAACGGCATTTGCTTATCAAGGATAACATCTTCATCTGAATATTTTGGAGCTAATACTATGACATCTTGACCTAACTCGCTAAGTCCCTTTGCCAATTCATAGTTGTATGTGGCTACCCCTCCTGCGTGAGGGATAAACTCGAATGTATAAATTAAGATTTTCATAGTCTCTCCTTAGTTTTAGTTCGCTCCATGACTTTGACGAAATTTATACATAGAACGCCCCTTCCTTTCTCAAATTTATCCATTGGTTGTAATATCTCTACCGAGAATTTATTTCTATCAATAGAATCTATGGTTTTATTGCAGCCCGAATTTTCTGAATTTTCTGTATTCCAGTAATCATCAAAAATCACAACAGTTTGGTTATGTATGAGTCGTTTTGAGTATTCCCAATCATTTTGGATGGTTTCTATGGAATGACCACCATCAATAAAAATAAAGTCCATTTTGGGAAGGTTTTTGACTGCTTCTGGCAAGGTATGTAAGGTATTGCCTCTATATAATTTTATCTTAGCACCTGTCTTCTCCAGTTTCTGTTTTACTTCGTTCATAGAAGGCGGTTTTTTGGAAACTTCTGCTATAATCGTCTCTTCATTAATATTCTCAAACAAATCAAATCCATAATACTCTATTTCTTCTGGCAACCAATGCTTTTTAGTTGTGTTTATCATTTTTACTGAGTGCTCTCCTTTCCATGTTCCTATTTCCATAATGCGACGAGCCTTGCATCTATCAACGATTTCAAAAAGATGTTTATATCTTTTAGGGCTTGACCTTATTTTGTGGTTTCTTAGCACCGTCTGTTCAAGCTTTTGTAATTTTTTCAAAAACCATTGAAATTGTTCAAGCATATTCATATTCCTTTACACTTTCTTGTTCCTCACACCAATAAGTCAAATCTCTATTCAACAACTTACTTAACCTTTTAACCTCTGGTTCAAATTGTTTCTGAAGTCGTTTACGGACATATCTCTTCATTAGTGGTCTGGGCTTTTTACTGGTATTCCAACGAGAAATTGCCTGTCCAATCATACGACGGGTGGTATATGGTAAAAGAGTTCTACCAATTTTCTTCGCCCAAAAACTTTTCATGAATATCTGAAGCAACATACTTCTTCGTGGATAAGCAGCATTGTATATTTTGAAATCTGGAGTAAATTGATTATCAACTTCAAGGAATCTTAAGACTTCTCTATATGTATTTAGAGTATCATTTACTAAGTCATTAAAGACAACTATGTGAATCTGCTTCCATCCAAAAACCTCTACATACCTTTTGATTTGTTCTGTGTATAGAGGAATCTCTGAATAAGAAAGACATTTAGGAAAATCTACTGTCCTTTTGGGTACCCGCAATCCCTTTCTTCGATCTTCTTCTGCTTCCAGTGCTTTTTCAAAATTTATAATGTTCTCCTCACCACTGCGAAGAAAACCACTATGTAAAGAATATAGCATATCAACAGGATTTCTGATCTGAATAATGATTTTTGCGTGAGGAGAGAAATTTTTGATTTCTGATGCTGCCTTTTTTGAAGGCAGATACAATGTGGATTTTTCTCCTATCATCTTCTCATTCTGAGCATTAGAGAAGCAGTCCAGATAGTCCTTCTGTGTCACCAAACCTTCTGGATTATGGCTGATATCACTACTAAAAAAACAAGGTTCTCCACAAGTCATAAATATATCAGGATGCTGTCTAAGATATTCAGCCATAGAAGTAGTTCCACATTTTGGTGCTCCCTACAATGAAGAAATTTGGTTGTCTAGTATTATCCTCTTCACTTACCATAATATCTGAAGTGTTCTTTCATATAAAACTATTTTCTTCTAAATATTTAATATTTTGAGAAGACTTCATAGAGATCGGAAACACCAGTAAAGTTAGGTTTCTCCTTTTTTTTGTCTTTTCTTTTACAGATTTTAAGAAGAATGTTACAAAATACTTGTATAAAATTGTTGGATTCTCTACGAGCCGTATCCCTTATTAGAAGGATAACTATAGTTGCTCGTCTTTTGAGCAAAAATAATATTAGAGTTATATGTTCTTTCATCTCCCTTTATAGAAAAATCAGCTCGTCTCTATCTTCTTTGGAAAATCCCAAATCCTTGCTTAATGACTGACGAACAATATCTCCATCTAATCTTTCAAGTTTCAGTGTAACTCCTCCTATTGCCTGAGAAAATAAAATTGAGAATATTACCAATAACGGATTAAAGCTAACAATAATAAGAATTGGGGAAAGAATTGTCCCGTAAAGTATCCCTAAAGAAGAATTGATCAATTTGCATATTAAAGCATCAAGAATCAATCCCAAAATATTTTACTTTGTATAATTAATATAATGTTAAAGAAAAAAATTAAAGATTTTCTACTTTGGTCTCAAAAATATACTGAAACTGACATGGTTTATGTAGCCAAAGGAGGATTTTGGTGGATCTTTGGAAGAGTCCTTGTTTTCTTAATCTCTTTGGCTACATTGACAGCTTTTGCCAATTGGTTTCCTAAAGAAACCTATGGAGCTTATCAATATATTCTTTCAATGATTGGAATTTTGAGTATTTTTGCTTTGCCAGGAATGAATACTGCCTTAATCAGAACTGTTGCTCGAGGATACGAAAGAATGATTTATGTTTGTGCTAAAACTAGAATCAAATGGGCTTTAGTCGGC
>JAGXOL010000020.1 GCA_023659895.1 Candidatus Aenigmarchaeota archaeon LH_S7 | reverse complement strand
AACCGATTCCATTATCAGAGCAATTTAATTCTATTGTTTGGTTTTTATTTGTCCATTCTGAAGAGGAATTATCTGTTGTGTTTGGAGCTTCTCTGTCAAGGATTATTGAATCAGAAGTATAGTCAGAAGAATTTCTTAGATTACCTGCAAGGTCTATTGATTTCATATAAATGGTTTTATTACCGTCTGCTGAACTACAACCAAAATTTGAATCTGTAATATTAAAATTAGAATAAGTTGAAGAATAATTAATCCAGTCTGTCCAGTTCTGATTATTACAAGAAAATTGCATGTGGTCTGGAGGTTTGTTTGAATTATTCAAAGAAACGTTTATGTTAATAATTTCTCTATTTGTATAATTATTTCCATCTTCTATTGTTATATTTCCTCCTGAAGGTTTAGTTGTATCAACCACAAAACTATAGTTATCAAATTTTCCCCAGTAGTTATCTGAGTCATTACAATGAGTATTAACTATATAAATACCAGAATAATCACTAACATTAATACTTCCATTAACGGTTTCCTTTTTCTCATTAAAATTTCCATCCGATGCAGACATATTGGTTCCATTTCCTTCCCCTGTTGAATTAATAAAAAACTCTGCTCCAGTAATGTTTCCAAAAAGTTGTGGATTAAAGCAAGTTGCATTTACTTTAGGGTTCATTTCTCTCAGGCAGTAAGAATCAGAAGGGTTGCAGGTAATATTTAGATCCTCCCAATTTGTATTATCAAGATTTCTCGCATAAAATTTTGTCACCTCTGTTTTTGGTCCTGCCAAATAATTAATTGTTCTATTCATCACTGTTACTCTTTTGTCACTGTTATTGATCCCTTCAAAACCAAAGGCAAAATAAGCAACTTTATAACCATCTGAACCTCCTGTATCTGATTTTATCACTCCAGGCAGGGAAAATGAAGAGTCTGAATATATATAGTTATCATCATCACATTTAACACAATACCAAGAACCTGTCTTAGCCCAACACCATCCAGACGAACTTGTTTTTGAATAATAAAAAGAATTATTTTCGTAAATATCTCCATCTTCCTGATAAAAAATTAAAGAAGGAGACTCTTGATTGTCAGCTCCTCCGGAGCCACTAATATCTATTAACAAACTATCTCCTACAGGATCATTAGTTTCACCAATAAGATCATAATCATCTTCATCATCTTTACAATAAATTGCATGTAAATAATCCTCATAAAAATCAGTTGCACCTATAGTAGAACCCATATCCTGTCCTGTTATAAATAGTTTTCCTCCTTTGTCAAGAAATGATATAAGATTATCTGTATCTCCCTGACTTGAATAACAATCAGAATCTTCTGGATGTTCAGAACTAGTTAGAGTACAAAAAGGGTCACCATAATCATTTCCGGTAAACCAGATAACAATATCATAGTTTTTCATTCCCCCAATGTTTTCATTACAGCCTCCATTTCCATTATAAGCAGGTCCATTATCAGTTCCATCTGGTACGGTACAGTTAGTATAACTCAAATCAAGAGAATCCAAGGCTTGGGTATAATAGGGAGAAAGATCAGAATTACTATAATCATAATGGGCATCTTTAACCAACAGAATCTTCTCCTGTGGACTTGCCTGTGGACTTGCAAAAACACAGTTTATGGATAACAGCAGAAATAAAACTAAAACTATCCTTTTCATAATAAAGTAAAGTCAGATTTAATAATATTTTTAACTCCCAAATCTCATTTTTTCCTTTAAATATAAGTTAATGAATTTGTGTGATGGAGTTGTTATATTGTAATTTCTGGGAATGGGTGGAAAATATGAAAGAGGCCTGACTGTAAGAAAAATGAGATGGATTAATCATACCCAAGAGATACATCCTTATAAAATTGTGAAAGGTAAAGAAATTATTTTAGGAAAACAATTTTATTTCAACTTTTCTATCTCCCTCTTTGTCCTTATTTCTTCTTCCTCATATTTTTGTATTAAATTCTTAAATATTTCTTCACTAATTTGCCTATTATAATATTTTTTCTTTATTTCATTTTTTGACCATTTTATTGACTTTAATTTTATTTCTAACTCTTTTTTTGTTTCTTGTGGGTTTACTCTACTTTTTAAAAAAACATACCCCACACCAATCAGAACTTGCATAGAAAAGACAGAAAGAAGAGTTATAACGGTTGTATACAAAGTTATACTTGTCTCAGGTATCAAAAATGATAATAAAAAAGGTAAAATACTTAATAAAAATATAACTATAAAAGTTGCACTAATAAATCCTAATATGAAATTTTCTCGCAATTTATTCATAATATAAAGGTGTACGAAATTAACAAACTCTGTTATGAAAGCGAGTAATATAGTAAGACTAGTAATAAACAAAGAGATACTTCCATTTCTAAAAAATTAAACTAAAACAAAAAATTACTCTTTTTGGATTTCCTCAAGTTCCTTGATCTTTGTTTCAACTTTCTCTTCAATTCCTAAGGTCCTTGCAATATCTTTACACCTGTTTCTGATTGTTACTTCAGTTACACCAATTGCCTCTGCAATCTTCCTTTGAGATACAAACTCATCATTCATCAAACCTGAAATGTACAAAGTTGCAGCAGCCAAACCAATTGGTCCTTTACCGGAAACATCTTCCTCACTTTTGATTTTCTTAAGATACTGCTTTGCTTTCACTTGTGTCTTGTCACTTAAATTAAGCAATGTAGCACATCTAGGTACATAATTTATTGCCTTAGCAGGTACAACTCTCAAATTTAATTTCCTTGCAATATACCTATAGGTTCTACCTAAATCCCTTTTATTTACACCTGTGACTTCACAAATCTCACTCATTAATCTAGGAGAACCATATTCCCTAGATAAAGCATAAACCAAAGATCCAATTACTGCCTCAATGCTTCTACCTTTTACAAGCCCTTCCTCCAAAGCTTTTTCATACATTGTGCCAATTTCCTCTTGCAAGTTCCTTGGCAAGTTCAAAGATGAAGAGACTCTTTCCAATTCAGACATTGCATAACCAAAATTTCTGTCCTTGCTTGATACAAGTCTCTTTTGCCAGTTCTTGATTCTAAAATATTGACCTCTTTTACTTGAAGAAACTCTGAATAGCTCTGCTTGACTCTTACCAATTTCAGTGCCAATTCCCTTGTCATGCCTTGTTTTTGTTAATGGAGCACCTGTTCTAGCTGTTTTTTCCAATTCCTCAGAATTAAAAGCTCTCCAATCCTGTTGGAAATCAACCATATCCTCATTAATAATTAAGCCGCACTTAGAGCATATTCTTTCTCCTCTAGATTCATCTACAAATACTTCCTTTGCCCCACATTCAGGGCACCTTATCTTATGTTTCTTATCCTTTTTCAACATTTATACCACCTTTTAGTTATAGATTTTTGGTGTTTTTGTTAATAAAATATAATGATTTTTATATTTAAATACTTTTCGGTGCTACAGTATATATACTATAGTATATAAAAACCATTAAATTAAAAAAACACTACGACCTTTATAATAATATTACACAAGAGATATTATAAAACTTTTTAGGCCAAATTTTACCCTTTTTTTGATTGATTATATAATGCCAGAAATGAATTGTGGATATTCAAGAGTTTTAAGAGCATTGGCTAATTATTTTGGGATTGAATATTCTGGGGAAAATAAGAGTGAAGAAAAAATGTTTAGTGAGGCCTTTGATAAAGCTCCTGTGAGTGACTTTGAGACTGACCTTTTGCTCCTTTTCTGTACTTCCACAGGCATACCTTCAGATAAGATTTATGAAAGCGAAATGAACAAGAAAAAATATAAAATCTTTAAACAAGCAAAACAAGAAAAGAAGAGCTATGAACAAGCTATGCAGGAAGTAGAAGAATATGAGTTATCTTCCTATGCAAATTTGTTAAACAGCTTGTACAGAAATAGTCGTCGGAAGTAATAAGTGAAACTAGCGAATTTGAGCATGCTTTAAAGTTTGTTAACAAGCATTGGCTTAAACGTTATGAGTCCCCTCATATAAATAGGATGTGATTTTTTTCCTTTCTATTTTAAACTTATTATATAATGATTCAGTTTCCATTTAAGACAAAGAGAAAGTCTCAGGATGAGATGGTTGAAAAGGTAGATGATGCAATACAAAACAAACAAAATCTTCTAGTGCATGCCCCTTCTGGAATTGGAAAGACTGTTGGAGCTTTGTACCCTGCTATGAAATATGCAAAAGAAAAAGGTTTAACTGTTTTTTTCCTTACACCAAGGCATTCCCAGCACCAAATAGCACTTGAAACCCTAAAGAAAATGGGAATTCCCAAAGCAACAGATATGATAGGGAAAAGATGGCTCTGTAACTATGGTTACGAAAATCTGGACTCAAGAGAATTCCAAGAACTTTGCAATTACCTTAAAAAGGAGGAAAAATGCAAGTATTTTAACAAAATTTACAAAGTTGGGGATTTAACAGAGGAAGCGAAAAACAAAATCCAGGTTTTGAACAATCAGTTCCTAGATTCAGAGCAAATCAGGAAGCAATGCAAGGAATTTTGCGCTTATGAAATTTCCTGCCAGCTTGCAAAGAGAAGCTTGGTTATTGTGGCTGATTATTTTCATTTATTTAATCCTCATGTTTCAAACACTTTTCTCTCAAAAATAAACAAAGATTTAGAGAACACAATAATAATTGTTGACGAAGCACATCAATTACCAGGGAGAGCACGAGATTTGATGTCCACTAAACTAACAACATTTGTTCTGAGAAATGCGTACAAGGAGGCAAGAGATTTTGAGAGCCATATAGCTGATGACATAGAAAATTTAAGATTGAAACTTCAGGATATTGCAGATAAAAAATTGGAAGATTCTTGGGAAACTTACCTTGAAAAGAAGGAATTAGCAATAGTTATCAACTCTTTCAGCAGTGATTTCATGGAGGAATTAAATGAGATTTCTGACTTAGCTAAAGAATCTGGAAAGCAAAGAAGCTTTTGCTCTTCCTTACTAAATTTCATTGAGAGATGGATGGAAAGTGAAGAGGACTTTGCGAGAATAATCAGGAAAAAGAAAGTTAAAGATAGATGGGAATTTGAGATAAAGCTCGCTTCCTTACTTCCATCAAAAGTTACCTCCTCAATTATAAATGATAGTTATTCAACAATCTTGATGTCCGCAACATTGCAGCCTCTGGAAATGTACGCTGATTTGTTGGGAATAGATAATTACCAAACCGCAAACTTTAAGTCAGTGTTCCCAAAAGAGAACCGCTTGAATATAATTTCACCAATTGCAACGAGTAAATACTCAAAAAGAAATGAGGAGCAATATAAGACTTATGCCAGATCGATTGAAAACATTTTTGAGAAAGTTCGCGGTAATACTGCAGTTTTCTTCCCTTCTTATCTTTTTTTGAACAAGGTCAAGGATTATATCAAGAGCGAACAGGTTTTTGAAGAATCAAGAGAGCTTTCAAAAGAACAAAAAGCAAATGTTTTAAACCGTTTCATAGATTCAGGCAATTCTTTATTGTTAGGTGTCCAAGGAGGTAGCTTTGACCAAGGAATTGACATGCCAAACAATTCCTTGAAGTGCATAATTATTGCGGGCTTAGCTCTTGCAGCTCCTGACTTGGAGACAAAGTCCTTGATAGAGTGCTACAACAAGAAATATGGGAAGGGAATGGAGTATGGTTATATTTTCCCTGCAATCCAGAAAGCAATCCAGGCAAGTGGGAGAGCGATCAGGAGTGAGGAGGACAAGGCATCAGTGGTTTATTTGGATGAAAGGTTCTTGTGGAGAAATTATCGCAGGGTTTTGGAGGGAGAGAATTTTGTTGTTAGTAAGGAACCTTGGAACGAGATAGAGAAGTTTAATATTTGATTATGGAAAAACTGGTACCTGAAGGAGAAGATCGCGATTTCACTGCAAGTATTTACATTGTTGATGGAGATAAAGTCTTGAAACACAAGAAAATTTACTAGTCCCTTTCTCTTCCATAACTTGCTCTAGACTTATCTTTCCATTTAAAATCATTTCAGAGGTTCTAGGGATTATAACCTCATGGCCTCTTTCAACTAATTTATCAGCAATTTCTTTAATTCTATCTGTAAAATCCAAACCAGCACAAATCACAATTTTCATAATAATTAAATAATCTTCAACTTCTTGAACCAATATTCCCAAACTGCCTCTAATTTTTTTCCCAAACTTAATTTTTTGATTTCTTTTTTAGGGTACCAATCTATAGACTTAGCTTCTTTAGCCTCCCTCTTAATTTTCCCAGAAACTTCGCAACGATAAAAATACCAGTAATGAACATCAATCCCTCTGCTGCACCAGTTCCAATCCAGTTCCTCCTCAAAAATTAATTCATAGTTTTCAACATTCAAGCCAGTTTCTTCTTTAACCTCTCTTATCAATGCTTCCTCAGGGCTTTCACCTTCATCAACATGACCTGCAATACCAGCAAAACCAAATGGGGCAACATTCCTATCAATTAGAAGGTATTTTCCATTCCTCTCGATCAGGGCACCAACTGAGTAGTGCATTTCTTTCCCTTCCTTAGATTTTCCTTTCTTTGGAACTCTCATAAAAGGAAAGAGCAAAAATTACTTGTTTCCTATTTTTAACAAAAATTCTTTACTTTTCTTTTTTTCAAGCTTTCTAAAGAATTTTTTTGAATCAAGAACTAATCCAAAGTTTTCTTGAACTTCCTCTAAGGTTGTTTTTTGGAACTTAGTATTCAAAGAAGCAGTACAATCAGATAACAAGATTACATCCCAACCTTTATTGAAACCATCTCTTAATGAAGATTCCACGCAAATTGAGGTATCAACCCCTGCAAAAATCAAGGTATTTACTTTTAAGGATTTTAACCACATCTCAAACTCAGTGTCTTGGGAAATTGAATCTCTTCTTTTCTTAACTATCAAATCCTTGTCATCTGGTTTAAGCTCATCAATAATTTTAGCATCCCAAGTGTTACGAACAGAAAGAGGAATTTTTCTGATTCTTTCATTTCTTTTAGGAGGGATTATATTGTGGACTTTTTCTATCATATCCACTCCTGACTTTTCCCTAATTGCTTTTGAGAAGAAAACAGGAATCTTTAATCCCTTAGCTTTTTGATAAGCATATTTCACATTAGGAACTATTTTCCTATATCTATTAATCTTGTAACCTAACTTGTCAAAAGAACCTCCTTTGGAAACAAAACAGTTCTGCATATCAACAATTACCAGGGCAGGTCTTATCCTATAGTTCATAACTTTTTGAAACATTTCCTATAAAGAAAGTTTTTAGTTTTAACTCTAAAACCTTAAATTCTCCATAAGAAACCATCCCTAACTAATCAAAAATAGATATCAAACTATAGAAAATTATATATATAAAAAGAAAGTAATATACTTAGGGCTATAAAAGCAGTTTTGGGCAAAACTGCGAACTTAAATATTGGGCTTAATTCTTTATAAATATAATAGTCTCAAGACTATTTAAAGATTTTGGTAGTATAAACTATAGTTTTGAGTCTACAAACAAAAAACGAGGTGGAAAAATGAATTTACAAAACCTATTTGATTCGACTTTCGGAGAAGAAAAAGCAAAAGAGAGCAGCCAAGAGATAAATGTTTACAACAAAGAGAGGGCATCTCCAGAAGACATCAACCAAAAAATAAAAGAAGAATTCAACTTGGAAAGCTACAAACCAAAAATCCAAATCATAGGATGTGGTGGAATGGGTTGCAATGTAGTATCAAAGATGAGCGAACTAACAGTAAAAGGAGCAGAAACATTGATGATAAACACAGATGCAGCACACATGGTAATGTGCAATTCAAACCAAAAAGTTTTGATAGGAAAAGATATAACAAAAGGACTTGGGGCAGGTGGAGAACCTGAAACAGGAAAAAAAGCAGCTGAAGAAAGCAAAACAAACTTAAAGGAAATACTAAAAGACACAAACTTAGTCTTTTTGATAACAGGGCTAGGTGGTGGAACAGGAACAGGAGCAGCACCTGTAATCGCAAAAATCGCAAAGGAACAAGGTGCATCTGTAATTGGAGCAGTAACTTTACCATTCAAAATAGAGGGAGCAAGAATCTCAAAGGCAGAAGATGGTCTTTATCAACTAAGACAGTGTTGCGACACAGTAATTGTAATTGAAAACCAAAAATTGTTGGAATATGGAGGAAACCTACCACTAAAAGAAGCATTCAAATTAGGAGATGAAGTAATATCTCAAATGATTAAAGGAATAACAGAAACAATCTCTCAACCATCCTTGGTAAACTTGGACTACGCTGATGTAAAGACAATAATGAAATCAGGCGGAGTTTCAACCATAGGAATTGGTGTATCAGATTCCTCAGATAGATCTAAAGAAGCAGTTAGCAGAGCTTTGAAACATCCTTTGCTACAAGTAGACTATTCAGGGGCCACAGGAGCTTTAATCCAGATAATTGGTGGACCTGACTTGAAGTTAGAGGAAGTGAACAACATTGGAGAATCTGTAACAAAGCATTTATCACCAGAGTCACAAACAATCTGGGGCGCTAGAATATTGGATGACTATGAAGGAAAAGTACAAGTAATAACAGTAATAACAGGTGTGAAGTCACCATACATATTGGGACCTACAAAAGAACCTAAGAAAGGAGAAGTACAAACAGAAGTCTCTGACAGCTTAGGTATTGAGGTTTTCAGATAAAACACATTTTATTTTTTCTTCTATTTTAAAAATTAATACCAAAGCAAACCTACTATCTCAAATTTTTTTACATCTTTAATATAATCCTTGTTGCTGTCAACAATTTTCACTTGTCCTCCACTATTCTCAATTTCCTTCAAAACTTTTTCATACTCTGGAACTTTCTCACTTAAAACCAAAACTTCTTTCACTCTCTCAACATTTTTTTCAATCTCCTTTCCATAGACAACCTGCTCAGGATTTTTATTAATTTCCTTTAAGAATCTTTCAACCATTTTCTTCTCCTTCTCTTCCCTCAAATTCTCAATAACCTTTTTCAGAACATCCCTTTTTTCTAATTCTTTGAAACCTTTCTCACTCACATTGTAAATACTATCTTCAACCATTTCTTTTTTAGCAAGGTTAGTAACTCTACTTTTAATACTACTAGGACCAGCAATCAAGATTTTTTCATTCTCCTTTTTTAAGTTGTTAGCTACTTCTTTAAGAAATTCTTCCCCTCTTCCTTTGGATGAAATTTCTCTCAGTTTTTTGGTTTTACCAAATTTATATAATCCAAATAGAGCTTTCTCTTTGTTAACCAAGCAAATAAAGATCTTATAATCTTCCTCTTTAGGCAATTTTTCAGATAATTGTCCCATTTTAACAGCTTTTTCCAGTTCTAAATAAAGAGAATGATATTTGTTCTTGTCTTCACCTTCAACAATCTTTCCAATCAATTTTATTTTATTATTTTCCCATTGCTTTTTCTCAACCTTTATTGCAATATCCCTCAAAACTTTCTTCCCTTTTATGATCTCATCCCCTCTTTTCAATTTTTTAGCTCTCAAACTTTTCTGTTCAACAATTTTCCCTTCTACCCGATTATATAAAAACCAAAGATCCTCTAAACTCTCTAGAACTATTTTCATCCAATCCTTCTCTTTTTTAATAAGTCTCATGTTTTTCGGACCTGGGAGGATTCTTTTTTTGCTGGAACTTCCTCATAAACTTTGGGTTTATGGGGCCCCGAAAAACAAAGTTTTTCGAGGTTTCTAAAAGTTCCTTTTTTGCTCAAGCTTTTTCTAAAAGCTTGTTTTGCTGGAACTTTTTCTAAAAGTTCCCTTCTTTTTTTGCTGGAACTTTTTCTA
>JAGXOL010000001.1 GCA_023659895.1 Candidatus Aenigmarchaeota archaeon LH_S7 | reverse complement strand
CTCTGATATCCTTCCCATAGAACTTGGTTTTCTTGTTGGAATACTGCACCACAGATGCAACATTCTTTACCCCTAAATCTATGGATAAGGTATCAATATAATGAGTCTTTAATTCCTGCTCTTTTTGAACAGTTATGTTTAAGAACCAACCCTTTTTGCCTTTGATTAACTTTGATTCAGATAATTCATAATCTAACAAATGTTGCTGTTTGTTAGAGAAATTAACCGCAACCCAGATTGATTTGTTATAAACAGGAACTCTTGCCCAGTATTTAGATAACTTGTTATCTGTTTTCTTGACCTTAATTAAGTCTTTTCTGATTAGTAGAGGTTGCTCTTTTTTAGGTTTTGTTCTTTTTGCTAATCTCTCTGCCTGTTGTTTTGTTGCTGAATAGAGTTTTATATCTTTGTATAATGGAAGAAAATCTACATCCTGTATTTTTAGGATACCCTGAAAATTAGAATATTCTCTCTCAAGTTTTTCTCTCTTAATATTAGTTGGTCTAATAATCTTGGTTTGAATTGTTTTTTGTAGTTTCATAATAATCATATCTTTTACATCTTGAACAACACACAGGTTTTTTAACTCTTAGTTTCCCTTCATAACCACATTTTTTACACTTAATCTTTATAATAATATTAATAAAAAAACTTTAGTATCCCAATTCATCTACACGACTAAAGTCGGTAGCTTTTTTGGGACTTTATCTGTAAAAGTATCTTCAAAAGTTTTTTCCATCTTTGACTCAAAAGCTCATATTCCAATAGAAATAAAACAACAGCTACTATTAAACTTATGAAAGCTAAAAATACAATAATAGTTGAAATAATTAATTATCAGGCTTTTATTTAGTTTTCTTTTTCTCTGGTTTCTTGGTTTTTTCTTTACTCTTTTCCTCTTTTTCAGTTTTTTTACCTTTCTTCTCTGCCTTTTCTTTTTCATCTTCTTTCCTTTTCTTTAATCGCTTTTCTCTATCTTTCATCTTCTTTGGCTCTATTGTTTTCTTTCTTTGGTCTCTCTCCTTCAAGAGTCCTAATTTCGTGATTAATCCACTGCTGGAAAATTTCTTCTCTATATCATCTTGCTTTTCTGATTCTACTTTAATCTTGTATTTTGTTGGAAATAAGTGCTTTAAATTGCATCTTCTTCTCTTGCACATCTTGTATTTTCCTATTCCTGTAATTTCTGCAAAATTTCCCTCTAGTTTATAGATTACACAGTATCTTCCACTCTCACTCCCTATAACTTTCTTGCAGATTTGACCTACTTCCATTTTATAACTTCCACTCAAAATTTAAATATCCGATTTTTAAAGATTAATAATAGTTTATGGGCTGGTGGTCTAGACCATTAGTGAAAATCACTATGGAGATAATTGGTTAGGACGTCGCCCTTACAGAAAACCTTTTAGAAACAAAGTAAGGTAACTACGAAAATAATAAATTTGTAGTTACAATGCTTTGAGATTTCATCCAAAAACAAGAGAAAGGCGAAGATCGGCAGTTCAAAGGCATGCCTTTTCTTTTAGAAAGAAAAGGTCTACCAACTCCAAAAGAAAAATAATTTGAAAATCTGCCCCAGCCCAGAAGTTTTCCATGGAAAAGGCTTCAGCCAAAAACAGGAAAGTTACATCCAAAACTGATTAATAATTTAACAAAATCTTAATATCTCTCAAAAAAATCCACTGAGAAACTTTTTTCTTTGAGAAGTTCATCTGAAACAGTACCATTGTTTTCCTGAACATCCTCTGCTCTCAAAAATCTCCAACCCTCATTCTCATATTTCAAGGCTATTAATGGAATAGCCCCTGCTTTCTCTGAGAAATCAATCAAGCTATTCAACTGTCTATCTGTGATCCCCACTCTGGACTTCCAGAACTTGCACTCAAAAACGAAAATCTGGCCTCTTTTGCAAGCTATAATATCAATTGTGTCCTTTCCTGATTTTGGGGCTCTCAAAACCGCGTAATCAAGACTTGTAAGTAATTTAATCAGCTCTTTTTCCGCTCTATAACCTTTTTTATAAGTGTACATAATTATTAAATTTTTTAACTTAATTATGGAACTTGAGGAATTGAAAAACAAAATTGTGAATGAAACAGATTTATCAAAAGAGGATGTTGAAAAAAAGATTGAGGAAAAGGTTCTTGAATTATCCAATCTTGTTTCTGAGGAAGGAGCTGCTTATATAATTGCTAAGGAAGAGGGTCTTGATTTATTAGAAAAAAAAGACAGAACTTTGAAAATAAAGAATATAATACCTAGGATGAAAAGTATGGAAATTGTTGGAAAAATTCTTGATATTTCTGAATTAAATGAATTTGAAAGAAAAGGTAAGAAAGGTAAGGTTCAGCACATTAACATTGGTGATGAAACAGGAAAAATTAGAGTTGTTTTCTGGAATGATAAAACAGATTTGCTCAAGGATTTCAAAGAAGGTGAAACAGTAAGAGTAAAGAATGGTTTCACCAAAGCGAATACATTTGGGATGCCAGAAATCCACATGGGGAGAAGCAGTACTTTGGATAAGGAAGATAAAGAAATTAAGGTTACAGAAGAAAAAGAGAAACCAAAAGAGATGTACAAGAGTTTGGTTGAAAGAAAAAACTTAAAAGATCTAAAGGAAAATGATTTTCCAGAAATAAGAGGGGCCGTGGTTTCAACATCTGAAAAGGAATTTGTTACGTGTCCTCAATGTGGTGCAAAGCTTGAAGAAATTAATGGAAGCCAAGTTTGTAAAGACCATGGAAAGGTTGAGCCCAAAAAAAATCTGATTCTTCGCGGTTATTTAGATGATGGTACTTCTGCTTTTCGTTTCGTAAGTTTCAGGGAGACCGCGGAAAAAATAAAAAATGAAAACTTGGTTGGCAAGGAAAGATTATTCATGGGAAGAGTGAAGAAAAATGAATATTTTGGGGATTTGGAGATGATTGTTAACCAAGTAAAAGAAATGAATGTGGAGGAAGAGATTGAAAAATTAAAATAATTTGGAAAATAAGTTATTAAAATTAAGAAATTTAATTTATGAAACCTGAAAAAGGGGAATTAGTTGTTGGAGAGATTAAAGAAGTTCACAGTAATTCTGTGGAAGTTAAGATTCTTGAATATGAAATGAAAGGTTTGTTGAATGTTTCAAATATCCCAGGATTGTGGATAAGAAATATAAGAAAGTCTTTTAGAAAAGGACAATTAATTGTTTGTAAGATTCTGAAGACAGATCATACAACTGAACTTTCCCTGAAGGGAGTTTCTAAATACCACAAAGAAAAGAAATTAAAGGATTACGGAAAGGAAAGGAAGATGGAAAGAACGTTCAAAAAAGTTGCTGAGGAAAACAAGATAAAACCTAAGTTAGTTGATGAGACAATCAGAAACCTTAAGCAAGAGCATGGAAGCTTGTTTAATGCTATCAAAAAACTTAGAGAAGGGGAAGATTTAGGTCTTGGAGAAGAATTTAAGGGATTAGTGGAAAGATTCAAAACAGGGGAAAAAGAATATGAGTTTAAAGGCACTCTGGAATTACATTCTGAGCAAGGTAATGGAATAGAAATTATAAAAAATAGCTTGAATGAAATGAAAAATGCGAAAGCATCTTACTTAGGGGATTCAAAATTCTTAATAAAATTAAAGACCAAAAACCCTAAAAAGGGAGAGAAACTTTTGGAAGAAGAAGCAAACAAAGTTATCTCTAAAATAAAGAGTGAAAAGGGTTATGGGGAATTTAAAATAAATTAGCCCGAAGCCTTATAAGCAATTAAGAATCCTCCAATTACTATTAAAAGTAGAACTATTGTAGGTAGGTAATAATCTGGAACTTGAATTCCTGGGACTGTAACATTTCCTCCTGTTTGGTTTCCTGTGAAGACTTGCTCTAAGGTTCCTGGCAAAAACAAGTACAAAAGAAGAACAAATAACAAAACAGTAAGTCCAAAAATTGCATGAGTATTCTTTGTGTAAAGGATAAAGAAAACCAATCCTCCTATAGATATTAAAATTGTTAAAGAAATAGGATCCATAGCAATAAGTATTCCAAAAAGGAACAATCCAAATAAAATTCCTAAGAGACCTACTATTTCCTCCGTCTTCATTATTTATATTTAATTTAATAACTTATGTCCTTGGAGGAAAAAGTGCTAAAGGTTGTAGCAGATGAACAAGTAGTATCCCTAACAGATTTGGGCAAAAAGATGAATATGGACAAGAATTCCTTAAGCCCTGTGATAACCAAATTGAAGGAATACGGATATGTATGTACCTCTCATCTATTAGCCCCTACTACCATAGTAATAACTGTAAAGGGTAAAAATAATATTGAAAAATAAATATTATTATGGCAGATAATAATTTTGAGCAATTAAAGGAAAAATTTAAAGTAAACTTTCTACAGATAGAAAAGATTCTGGCCAGATATGATGATAGGTTGGATAAACTTGAGAAAGACAAAGAAGCAAAAGGCAAGCTGAATCAAAGGATAAATGAGATGAAAGAAAACCTAGATAATTTAAAAAACGATGTTGATGAAGTAAAGGAATTAAAAGACCTCAAAGAAACTGTAAAAAAATATGAGAACAAATTAAGTACTGTTGAAAGGAATTCACAGGGTATAAACAATATAAGTAAGAGCATTGAAGAGGCTGATGGGAACGTACAAAATATAAAAAGTGATATAAACAACCAAATAGATAATCTGAAAAAACGATTAGAGAAACTAGAAGGAGAAAAAGATATTAAACAAATTGGGAATCTGAAGAAAGAAATTCAAGGAAATAAAAAAGATCTAGAACAAAAGGTTGATGGCATGGGCAAAGAAATGGAAGAGTTCAAGAAAAAAGTAGATTATCAGGTTGAAAGAATTCACAAAGAACAGGGAGAATTGAAAGAGATGAAAGACTTTAAAAATGAATTCAGAAAAATAAAACAATCCGCTGATGAGTTTGAGAAAAAGTACGGAGAATGGAAGGCCTTTGCTAACGAATTTGAAAAGAACAAGAATAGGTACTTGGAGTTGAGAGAGGTAGTAATGTCAGCAATAGAGAGGTTAAAAGAAAAGGAAAAATATTTTGACAAGGATATTGAAGAATTCTCAATGATATCAAAAAGACTGGAGGAAAATGAAAAAAAATATGAAGAATTATCTAAAGATATAAAAGGTCAAATTTCAGGGATGAAAAAAGAGGTAGATACTTTTAAGAATCATGTTGAGGATATAAGCAGCAATAAGATAGGGAGTCTGGAAAAAAGAATTAATAAGATGGAAAGTGAAACAGTGCCTAACAAGATTGATGAGGAGATGAAAAAAGAGGTAGATACTTTTAAGAATCATCTTGAAGATATAAGCAGCAATAAGATAGGGAGTTTGGAAAAAAGAATTAATAAGATGGAAAGTGAAACAGTACCTAACAAGATTGATGAGGAGATGAATAAATTAATACATATAATAAACGAAAAAGTTACAGGATATGTTCCTGAAAGCAAGTTTGATGAGTTGAAAAAAGATATTGAAGAGAGAATAAAATCTGTGAGAGAGCCGGAAATAGAGCCTTTAGAAAAGAGGATAAATGATATAGAGCAGGATTTAGACCAAATTAAAAAACTTATAAGAGGTGTCTCACAAAGACTACCTGTAGTAGTTGAATGATTTTTAAAATTTTAATTAAATTATGGGAAAGAAAAAAGAAAGGAAGGCAAAATCCAAGACAAAACATAAAAGCACACAAAAATACAAATATTACACAGTGGAAGGTGAAAATTTGAAGAGGAACAAGAATTTCTGTCCAAAATGTGGTCCAGGAGTGTTCCTAGGTGCAAGAAAGATTAATGATAAAATAGTTTATTATTGTGGTAATTGTTTCTTGAGCCAGGAAAAGAAAGAATAATGCTAACTCCTATAGATTTTTATTATTTGGTTGATGAGTTAAAGGAAATTATAGGTTATAGATTAAAGGGTGTTTATTCCGTTGGAGATATTATATTGGAATTCAAATCAGAAAAGAGAAAATTCTTTGTTGCAGGCAGGGATTACTGTTATTTAACTGTAAAGGAACTTGAAGGTAAAAAAGAGAATAAATTTGCTGATTTCTTGTTGAAGAAATTGAAAAATAGAAAGGTAAATAATATTTATCAGGATAATTTTAACAAAATTGTTGTTTTTGGGTTTGGAAGATTGAAATTGATTTTTGAATTTATTGGAAAGGGAAATATACTCCTGTGTGAAGGTGATGAAATATTAGGTGCTTATACAGAAAGAGAATTCAAATACAGGAAAATCTTGAAGGGAGAAAAATATGTTCCTCCTACAGGGGAAAATTTTTCCTGGGATGTTAAAGAAGAAAACAAACTTCTGAAACTTCATGTTGGAGAAATCTATGCAAAGGAGATTGTTAAAAGAGACATAACTTTAAAAGACATCTTGAAACAAAAATTTTCTCCAAGAATTTATTTTAAAGAGAATGAAAAATTCTTTGTTGCACCTTTTGAATTGAAAACTTTAGATTTAGATGAAAAGAAAAAAAATAGTTTTTCTGAAGCTATTGAAGAAGTTTACAGGCAGAAAACAAAAGAGGAAAGGATAAAGGAAGAGCAAAAGGAGACTTTGGAAAAATACAAGAGACAGGAAAAGAATTTTGTTGCAGAAGCTGAAGCAATTTTTAAGAACAAAAAGAAAATTGAGAAAGCTATTAAGGATTGGAAGAAAAAAAAAGAACTTAAAGAGCCTATAAAAAAGATATCTGGAGATAAAATATTTTTGGATCTTGATGAAATAAAAACAACTATAAGATTTGATGAGGACTTAAAGAAAAAAATTGATGACTTATATAAAAAATCCAAGAAAGCAAGAAACAAAATCAAGAAGATAGAAAAACTGATTGAAAAAGATTTTAAGAAGAAAGAGAAAAAAAGTATAAAGAAAAATAAAAAAAAGGAATGGTACGAGAAGTTTAGACATTTCTTCACTTCAGAGGGTTTTTTGGTTGTAGCAGGGAAAGATGCTGAAAGTAATGAGCAAATCGTGAAAAAACACTGTAAGAAGAGTGATATTGTGTTACACGCTCATATTCCAGGTTCTCCCTTTGGAGTCATAAGGAGTGAGGGAAAAGATATTCCTAAGAAAAACATTGAGGAAGCTGCACAATTTGTTGGTTGTTACTCGAAATTCTGGAAATCAAAGTTAGGTGTTGCTGATGTTTATTGGGTTTCCCCAGAACAAGTGAGTAAAAAGGTTGCAGGCCATCAAAGCATTAAAAAGGGGTCCTTCATGATATATGGAAAGAGAAACTTCCTTAGAGTTGATTTGAAATTGTGCATTGGTTTAGATGAAGATGATTATATTGTGAAAGGCCCTGAGAGAGCTGTGAAGAAATACGCGAAATATTATCTTGTTGTGGTTCCTGGGAATGAAGAAGGTAAAAAATTAGGGAGAAGAATTAAAGATAAATTGAAAGAAAAAGTTGGTAAAGAAGATAAGGAAAAAATTGAAAGAATTAATATTGAAGATTTTTTAAAAGTTGTTCCTTACGGGAGGGGAGAAGTTTTCTTGGGATAAAATCCATCAATAGCATATTTTAAATCTAAGGAAGCCAAAATCCAAGGCCAAGCCCCTATCACTGGAAAAGTTAAAAATATTACATCTTTGCTATCAGAAGTACCTTAACTCTATCTTCAAAATTCAAGGTGTAAACCTTTTACATACTTCGCCAAATGTGGTTTCTTGATTAAAATCTTCCCTAAACCTTTTAAACCTTGCCCTCTACTGAAGTCAATCAAATTATCCCCTTTTAATTCTTTTGCAAGGAAGTTGAAATCTTCATCTGAAAGTTTTTCAGAAACTTCTCTAATTTTCTCAACTTTCTTTAATTTATTTCCTCTCTCTTCCCACCATTTTTTGTTGTATTTGTCTAATTGTTTTTCAGAAGTGTCTCCTTTTTGAATTCCCTCATCAATAACATCAGCTGCAATTCTCGCAGCAAATTGAGCCTCATACATACCTCCACCATTAATAGGATTTACCTGGTGTGCTGCATCACCTATTGCCAAGAAGTTGTCTAAGGTCATTTTGTTCATTAAACCTCCTATAGGTATACCACCAGAGTTAACTTCTAAAATGGAACCATCTTTCAATCCTTCTGTCTTTTCCACAAACTCGCTCAAGTATTCTTTTGCTGATTTTTGGCTCTTTCCCACAATACCAATTCCAACATTTGCAACATCTTCTCCTTTTGGGAATATCCATATGTATCCGCGAGGTGCAATATCATTTCCGAAATAAAGATGGATTTTCTTTGGGTCTGAGATTTTAATTCCTGTCATCTCATATTGAAAACCAGAATCAACAAGCATTGGGTTTGCAGTTGTATTTAATCCAGCCATTCTGGAAATCTTACTCTCAATCCCATCCGCTGCAATTAAAACTTTGCATTTTTCTTCAAATTCCTCACCCAAGTGCTCTCCTCTCACTCCAACAACTTTTCCATCTTCTTTCAAAACTTCCTTGATGTAAGTCTTTGCTTTAACTTTTGCACCTTTCCTTACTGCTTCTTCAGCAAGCCACTTGTCAAACATTTTTCTTTCCACAACATAACCATAGTCCTTTCCGTAACTAACTTCAACATGGGAATTATCAGGTGCGTAAACTAGGGCACTATTAATTACCTGTCTAACACAGTTTTTTGGTAATTCCAAGCCCAATCTTTCAAGACCACCAAAAGAAATTCCCTCACCACATCTTTTTGGAGCACCTATCTCCTGTCTCTTCTCGTAAATAACAACATCATAACCTTTACTTGCTAAGTATTTTGCTGCTGCAGTCCCACCTGGACCTGCTCCAACAACAATCACATCTCTCATTTTTTATCCTCCTTTTTTTCTTTTTTAACTTTTATGGCCTTAACAGGGCAGAATTCCTCGCAAATCCCACAATGAATACAACGACTTTCATCCCATTCTATTCCATTCTCAGTAAGTTCGAGAGCTTGTGTTGGACAAACAGCCACGCATCCACCACAACGTAAGCATTTGTTCTTATCCCATTTCCAGCCCATTATAAAAATTAAAACTTTATTAATATATGGACAATATTGACCGATTAAAGGCGCAAAGGGAACAACAAGAGCAGCTAGAGAAGATGAAGAGAGAAGTTTTAGCGAAATGTTTAACAAAAGAGGCTCGTGAAAGGTTAGCTAATGTAAGAATTGGAAATTCCCAGCTCGCAGAACAAGTGGAATCTTATTTGATTCAGGTTTATCAACAAGGACAGCTCAAGGAAACCATTAATGATTCTCAATTGAAGGATTTGTTAAGAACATTAACACAGCAAAAGGAAACCAAAACGAGAATTAAGAGGAAATAATAATTAGGTTTTTAAAGCTTCTTCAACTGCTTTATCAATATTATAATTGCTTATATTTGAATCAGCTATCTTTGTCTTTATATTTATCATCTCTTCAATAAATTTATTAACTTTGCTTGTAGTCCCAAAATCATTTATATTTACTCCATACACATTCTCAAGAACTTCTTTAAAATCTTCTTCATTAAATTCCCTATTATCTACTTCATACTCTGAAAATAAAATAGTTTCCTTTCCTGAAGTACTATAACAAACATCCTTTTCTCTCAAAATATTTCTGAGAGAATCTAGTTTAAAATACCATTATAATATACTTTTATATTGCCCAATTCATCACTACTTGTGCTTGTAGATCTTGAGTAAGGATAAATTTTAGTAGAGATTTGTTTTGTGATTGTTTTGGGTTAAAAATAAATAAATTTTGGACTAAATAATATTAGGAATATGGAAAAATACAAAGAAGAGCTTATTGACTTAATGTTGTATAAAGGTGCCTTTTTTATAGATGATACTAACTTGTTCGAATTAGGGAGTAATAGAAAGTCTCCATATTTTATAAAAACAGATAAATTTGGTGATGGAGATAGTATTAGCAAATTAGGTTATTTTTATGCATCTAGAATAGATGATAGATTTAAGGAGAATAAGTATGATATAATATTTGGTCCTGCGTATAAAGGAATTCCTTTATCCGTAGCAACTGCAATATCCCTAAGGAGTTTTGGGATAAACAAAAGATATGCTTTTGATAGAAAGGAGCGAAAGGATTATGGGGATGCTAATAAAAAGGACGTACAAAAAAGTTGGATTGTAGGAGATAAAATTGAAGATGGAGCTAAAGTACTTATACTAGATGATGTAATGACCACAGGACGTACAAAATATAATACAATTAATTTATTAAATAGTGTTGCGGATAATTTAAAATATGTAGGTTTAATAGTTCTTGTTGACAGACAAGAAATAGGAACAGATGGAAAAAGTGCAAGAAAAAGTTTTGAGGATGAGACAGGCATACCGGTAGAATCTATAGTAACAATTTCAGAAATAAAAGATTATTTGTCAAGTAAAGGAAAAATTCCTGGGGGGGAACTAAAAAGAATTGATGACTATTTAAGAAAATACGGTAGGGGTGTGTGAAATAAACCAAATGATATAAAACAAAAGTTACTAATATTGCTAGTAATAAATGGCATGCTATTGTAGGAAGAGGTATTTACAAAGTAGAAAATAAAAGAGAAGCAGCATTAGAACATACAAGCTAAATTTAAATTTAAACTCACCATTCCAAAACATCACCAATTCTAAAGAACACTCCTAGTTGATCTCTGCTATCTAGTTCAAGTAAATACTTGAACTTGTTTTTTGAGGTGTAGAGTTTCCAAGTTTGAGGGTTCAGATTAACTGGTGGAGCATTCTCTGTTATATCTACCACTTCCCTGTTCTTGTTTATGAAAATCAAATCCAAGGGGTAAAGCATGAAAAGAGTCCAGATTTTGTGTTTTTTGTTCTCTGAGAATTCTAATAAAGCGTGGCCTCGTTTCCTCAACATCAAGCCACGGTAAATTTCCCAATCTTTCATATGTAAAGCGGTTATTTCCAATTTTCTTAATTTAATCTTTATTTCCTTCATATCTTAATTTATTTTTTTGATTAAAGACTTTAAATTATTTCAAAGGAAAAACCTTTTATGGGTAAAAAGGAAGGTTTATGGAAGAAACTAAAACTAATATCAGTTTCAAAAAGGCCAGCTCCAAGATGGGCTGATATAAAGAAATTTGGTTTAAAGAGAGCTAGGACTAGGAGAATAAGATCTGACACAAAGCATTGGAGAAGGAGCAAGTATAAGATCTAAAGATCACTTCTTAAAGAAAGTATCAGGTTTTTAAAGAATCACTGTGCCGAACAAGTCTTTATCCTCAGTTAAGAATTTATAAACATTCGATTCTTTCAATGCGTTAAAAAGAACAGAAGGAATGCTATTCTCAGATGCGAGCTTTTTTAATAGGTAAACCTTCTTTTTCATTCCACCAGTTACATCTACATACTTAGACCCTTTTATACTGATCGTATCTGTCTCAACAGGCGTTACTTTTTTTATCACTTCTCCAGTATCGCTTAAAACACCATCCACATCAGTACCTATTCCAACCTTTTTCGCTTTGAACTCTCTTGCGGCATATGTCACCAGCTGGTCACCACTTAATATATGGAAAACCCCTTTTTTGTCCAAAATAGTATCTCCATGCAAAACTGGAATTATTCCAGCCTTTAATGCCAATTGTAGTTGCTCCTTTATTTTATACTTTATTTTCCCTTCTTTAGACACAACCCCAGATAAAGGATGTATGGGTACTGCTTTCAGTTCAAGTTCCATCATGGATAATACTATCAACCTATTTAGCTCTTTCACAGATTCGTGAGTGACCAAAGCATCCTTAACTTTTCCAGTTTTCTGGTATATCTTTGCTTGCGGATGCCCATAAGACCCGGCACCGTGTATCAGGATAAGATTTTTTCGAGCTGAGAGTGCGAGAGCAATTTCTTTTGTTATTCGTTTTATCACTTCTCTTCGTGCTGTTTTCTCTTTCCCTTTCTCAGTTACTACACTACCTCCTATCTTCAGCACGTATATTTCATCGTTCATAAACAATTATATTTACATTAAATATCAGACTAAAACTATTAATTTTTTAATTATCTATATAAATGAAGGGAAAGCCTAAACAGGAATTTGAGATAAAAACCCCTAAATTATTTGGAGAGAAAGCTGTAGGTAAAACTTTTGCTGAAAAATCTAAAAACATAATTGGAAGAAAGTTCACTGTTTATGCGAAAGATATATGGGAAAGAAGCCAAAAATATTATTACAAGTTTGATTTCAAGATAGAAGACTTAAAGGATGATAAACTTGTAACTTCTTTTAAAGGTCATGAGATTTCGAGAGCTTTCATCTCAAAAAGTGTTAGAAAATTCTCCACAAGAATAGATTTGTATATCAAAGGAAAAACCAAAAGTGATTTCATTTTGGTTTTAAAACCATTAATAATCACAACTATGAATGTTAAAACAAGTGTTTCTAGAAATATTAGGAGAGAGGTAAAAAGATTTTTGGAACTTTATATAAGAGAAAATACTTTGGATAAAATAGTTCAAGATATTATTTCTGATAACCTACAACGTGATTTAAAGAAGAGTTTAAACGCAATATATCCAATTAGTACAGTTGAAATAAGGAAAAGTGAAGTAAAATTAAAGTAATTAAATTCTGTTAAATATTTTTTTGTGCCAAGGTATTTTGTATTCTTTGCCTGCTAATTGGGCTGCTACACTTTTGATTTTCAGGGAAGACTTCGCATTTGGTTTATGATATATTACAGGGACTCTTTTTGACAAAGCGTGTCTTACATGATGATCATGAGGCACTAATTCTAATATAGGAACTCCTTCTAAGAAAGATTCTATTTGTTCCCTGTTAGGCTCATACTTCTTTTTAGTTACCATATTAACCACGCTCCCTACATATTCCTTTTGATGATCTTTTGCAAGTCTTACAGATTTCAGTAAATCTGTTAAAGCTGGTAATTCTGGTGTTGAAATACCCAGTACTTCGTGTGATGCCTTGAAAATTGATAAAGCCTCGCTTCCTAATCCTGGTGCTCCATCAATCAACAAAAAGTCTATTTTTCCTGCCAAATCAATAAAGCTTGTGGATAACATGTCAGGATCTACCCCTTTCAAGTCATTCAGGTTTATTGATGCTGGGACTATTTTCAAACCATTATACATTATATGCATCACATCATAAATGTCTACGTTGCCTTTCAAAACATCATGCATAGATGTAGGATAAAGAGGTATTCCAGCGTGTATTCCTAAATTTGGTGTTGTCAGGTTTCCATCAACTATTAGAACATTCTTTCCAAAATCAGTTAAAGCAGCTCCAAGATTCAAAGCCAAAGTGGTTTTCCCTACCCCACCCTTACCAGATAAAATTCCTATGATTCTTGTATTGACCATAATATAATTATAATATTAAAAATATGTTTCTTTTTCTGGATGCAACCTTTCCTATTAATCAGGTTTTGGCTGGAGGTTTTTATGGAAGTGGAAGCTCCAAAAATCTCCTGGGGTTGCCCGGATTTTCAGAATCTTTTTAGAAAAGGTTCCTTTTTTGCTCAAGCTTTTTTAAAAG
Organism: Candidatus Aenigmarchaeota archaeon LH_S7; assembly: GCA_023659895.1. Taxonomy (GTDB): domain Archaea; phylum Aenigmatarchaeota; class Aenigmatarchaeia; order QMZS01; family QMZS01; genus JAGXOL01. The sequence goes on along the minus strand of JAGXOL010000001.1, from coordinate 67,263 downwards.
CTTGTTTTGATGGAACTTTTTCTAAAAGTTCCATTTGAACCGGGATTGGCTGGTTTCTTCATTCATCCGCGAAGCGTCATAACTCCATTTTCTTTTTGACTGAAGGGAATCTATTTCTTTTTGACTGGAAGGTTTTTCTTTTTTAAAGAAAAAGATTCCACTGGAGCCAGCAGTGCTGCCAGGTTACACCACAACCCCATATAACTAATAAATAATAGATTTAGGGAAGTCATTTATTTATTTTTAATCATAGGACTCTTCGATGGAAAATTTTTCCTAAAAAATTGTTCTGCGTTGGCCGGGATTCGAACCCGGGTCACAGCCGTGGCAGGGCTGTATCATGCCATTGTCCTCTAAACAATAAATTGTTAAGATCTAGACCACCAACGCATAATTTCTTACTTTAGAAACTTATTTATCTTCTGAAGAAATTTTTTAACTTGTTAAAGAATCCTTTTTCTTCCAATTCAAATCCTGTTATTTTAGATGCTAAAGAATTAAGATTCTTATTTGTTTTTGTCCTAGAATTAAATGCTTCCAAAGGAAGTTTTGCAGTTAATGATTTTTCTATTTCTACATCATAAGGTATTGTTATTATTACAGGCACTTCTGTTAATTGTTCTATCTCATTGTTTGTTAGTTCGTGTTTTAAATCTTTTTTTGCATTAACCACTATTCCCAAAATATTTTTGTTTAATTTTTCCGCAACCTTCTTTGCACGATAAATATCTATAACTGCATTTGAAAAAGGTTGGGTAACAAACAAGATATCATCAGCAGAGGAAATTGCTGCAACACCTTCTCTACCCAAACCAGGGGCACTATCAATTAAAACATTTGATTTTAATTCATTTAACTTACTAGGTAATCTCATTATATCAACGTTTTTTAAGTCTTCTGTCTCAAGAGAAGCAGGCAATACCTTGATGCCTAAAGGATGTTCAAAAACTGCTTCTTCAGGTTTTGCTTTATCCTTTAAAATATGATTCAAAGTTGAATTATAATTATACATACCTAAATTTGTGCTTATGTGAGGTGTTGTTAAATTTCCATCCACAAGAACTGTATCTTGGTTGAATTTCTTGTTAAACAAGTATCCTAAATTGATAGCCAAAGTTGTTTTTCCTATTCCCCCCTTACCTGATACTATGGCAATCTTCCTTAAGTTTTGGTTAGAAATATTTTTCTCTACCATAATTATTTATTTCTATATATATAGGGTAAATATATTATGAGTGAATTTCTAAAGGATGTTGAAAATGGAAAGGAGTTTTTGTGTAAGGATGGTAGAGTTATTAGAAATCTGGAGGAGCTTGCACAAATAATAAAAGAAATTCCTTTTGAGACTTTTTTTCACCATGTTAGCAGGGAAAAAAATGATTTTGCTGATTGGATAAAGCAAGCTGTGGGTGATCCTGTATTAGCTAACAGGATTAATAGGGCTAAAAGCAGGACAACGATGAATAATATGGTTAAAAAAAGAATATTTGAATTAAATATGTATTAAGTTCTCAAGATATCAAGATATTTTAGTTTTAGCTTGCTCATGTCTTGGATTATTTCTGCTTGAACTTCCACAGGGTCTGAAGGAATAATAAATCCGAAAACCCTTGCTACTTGTTCCTGTTTCAATTCTGGTTTTGGTGTGTCCTCAGAGAAGGAAATATTGATTTTTCCTGTTCCATCATCCAAAACAAGTAGATTTTCTTTCAAATCAATAACTCTTCCAATTAAAGAAACTCTTGAATCTAAGTTGGGGTTGAGATCCTTTACTTTCCTTTTTACTGCGGGTTCTATCTTGAATTCTGTTGCCATAATTTTATTTTAAAAATTAGGAATAGTTCTTTTAGATAATTTTCCTAATACACCATATATTTCATCATATCTGCCATGAATTATCTCTATAGCCAACTCTTTATCTTTTTCAGATAAACAAGTTAAAACATATTCTTTTAAATCTGAATCTTCTTCAGGAAATTCTTCAAGTCTAATACGGTCTGTTCCTGGAAATATCTTAATTCTTATATCTTCTAAAGTTACATTCTCACCTATATGACTATCATTTACATGATAATCTTCAGTATATGTAGGTCCTTTAGGTTTAATGTCTCCCTCATATCCTTCACTCATAAATCAGATTGATTAAAATTTTAGTAATAATAGCGGGAGGTGGATTTGAACCACCGACCTTCGGGTCTCCCAAATGCATTTTGGATAGAACCTCTTTCTAAAAAGGTCCTTATGAGCCTTCCGCACCTATTTCTCTTTTTTTCCGTGAACGCTTTTAGAGCGATAGGGAGAAAAGGGTTCGACGAGCACTCCTAACTGCTCCATCCTTACAGACTTACTAATACTTAAAAAGCAAGTTCGCTATGGACCAGCTCCCGCCATAAAAAAACCGATTAAAATATTAATAATATGTATAGACCTTTATTGAATTATGGAGTAATAATTTAAATTTGTAGATATAATCAACCTATAAATATAACCACTAGATTTATAATTTTTGCAAGACCACAATCTAGTAGGTATCTTAAAGGTCTTAAAATAATATTCAAAAATACTTTAAGTATTGTAAAATCTTTTTGCTTAATTTCTTTATTATTTTATGTCTTACATTTTGGGAATTGATGAAGCTGGTCGCGGTGCAGTTGTAGGTCCTCTAGTTATTGCAGGTTTATTGATTAAAAAATCAAAAGAAAAAAAATTGAAAGAACTTGGTGTTAAAGACTCAAAGAAAGTCTTACCAGAGAAAAGAAAGGAAATGATAGATAAGATAAAAAAAATTGCTGATGATTACATTGTATTAAAAATTTCATCAAAGCAACTCAATAGAGAAATGGAAAGAAGAAATCTTAACGAAATTGAGATTACTAAGATCGCTCAAATAATCAATTCCTTTTGGATGAGAAAACCTAAAATTTATCTTGATTCTATTGAAGCCAATACTGAGAAATTCAAGAATAAAGTCTTGGAAAAATTGAAAAACAAGGATGGAAATATTGTTGCTGAGAATGAGGCAGATAACAAGTACGTTGTTGTTGGAGGAGCTTCCATTCTGGCAAAGGTCACAAGAGACAGGGAGATTGAGAAGCTACATAATAAACATGGATTTTTTGGATCTTTACCATACCAAGAGAGAATATTAATTGAAAATAGAAAAGGGGATAGAAAATTAGAGCAGATTGGAAAAGTAGTGGAAAATAAAGAAAAAGGGAATTTATATACATACAGTATTGATCCAAACTCACTTAAAATAAAAAAATATAAAATTACAAACTTTATTAAACATACATCGCAACCAATTTATGAAATTAAATTAAATTATGGGAAAAAAGTTAGATTAACTCTTAACCATCCTATTTTTAAATTAAACTCTAATTTAAATTTGATGCCCATTAAAGTTTCGGATCTTAAGGTTGGAGATTATATTGCAGCAGCCAAATATATAGATATAAGGAAAGGTATTAAAAATTTAAACCTTGCCAAAATTGTTCCATCATCTAAGAAATCTCCTGTTTATTTAAGCGGAAAGATCATCTCTAAAATTTTTAGGGGAGAGGGATTTAAAAAAATTCAGCAACTAAGTATTTCCCAAGGTTACAGTAGAGTAAGATCCTACGAATGGGAGAGGAAATCGTATATACCTCTTCACATAGTGACTAGTCTCAAGAGAGATTACCTTAAGGAAAGATTTATAAATGATGCAATACTTTATAGTAGGGGTAGAAAGTCAAGTATAAAAGCGATCTTAGGACTAAACAAAGAATTTACTTGGCTCTTAGGGTTGTATCTTGCTGAGGGATATACAAAGGGTTATAATGTATGTATTTCTAACACTGACCATAAAGTATTAAATGAAATTGAATATACATGCAAGAATTTGAACACATCTTATAGATTTGATAAAGATGGTATTGAAATTAATTCAGGGATACTATGTAAACTTTTTAATAAATGGGTAGGAAATTCAGCATACAAAAAAAGAATACCAAACTTTATTTTTTCCTGCTCTAAAGAACAAATTAAAAATTTCATTAGAGGATACCTGGATGGTGATGGATATATGGATGAAAACAATTGGGAAGTAGAAACCAGGAGCAAATATATATTTTATGATTTATCTTGGTTATATTTATTTTTAAATAAACCTACTTCTTCTTTTAAGCAAAGTAGAGGTAGGCATGTAATAAGAGAGCTTTCTCAAAATACGAATTCTCTTTCTCCAGATAATATTCCTTCGATAATAGGAAAAACAATAAAAAAGTTGAGATTAAAATATAAAATCTCCCAAAGAAAATTGGCTGAGTTAACTTGTATAGATCATGGAATAACAAGTAGAATCGAGAATCAAAAATCTGGTTCTATAAGAAAATCCACTATAAGAAAGATAATAAAAATATTTGATGGTAAAGATACCAAAAAAATAAATAAATTATTAAATTCTGATATTTGTTGGTATACTCTGAAATCAATAAAAAATTTAAGAAGAAAAGAATTTGTTTATGATTTAGAAGTAAAGCCAAACGGAAAAAATATAGAGAATTTTGTTGGTGGCTTTTCTGGTATTTTATTGCATAATTCAGGTTATCCTAGTGATGAAAGAACCACAGAATTTTTGAGGAATTTAGATAAAGAAAGTTACAATGAAATTGTGAGGTTAAAATGGGCAACTTCAAAAAACATTTTAGAAAATAAAAAGCAGAAAAAGTTGGGGGAATTTTGATGACTATCTATAATAATTGTAATAGTTTATTTTGGTCAAAGAATTTTCCAAGTAAATATGTTTATTATTCTTTCTAATCTATTTGGATGTTTTGTTTTTGCCATCCATTACAATCAAAGCATGAAAATCTTGATATAATCGGAAATCTTTTTTTAAATTTTCCTCAAACAATTTTTGCAAAAATGTGTAAGATAAATTTTCACTCAAATTTCTTTTTTTAACCAAGCGGCGGGTATATTCATCAATAACAAAAACAGATTTATCCAAAGCATAAAGTAGAATACTATCAGCTGTTTCTGGTCCAATACCTTTTAAACTTAACAATTGTTCTCTGAGTTTTTTAAGATTTATTCCTTTAAGCTTTTTCAGTCCACTATAATTATTGAGAATGAAATCAATCAAATAGAAAAGATAATTGGCCTTGGCTTGGTAGAAACCTGAAGGTTTAATCAAAACCGATAACTCTTCAATATTTAATTTATAAATACCTTTAAGAGAACAAACCTTCGCATTCTTCAAGTTATTTAAGGCTGATTTTACATTAACCCAGTTTGTTCTCTGGGTTAAAACAGCTCCAATTATTACTTCCTCTCTTTCTCGCTCAGTTTTTGGTCTTTTACACCACATCACCCATTGTCCCCTAGGTTTTCCATATTTTCTTTTAAGCTCTCTATATATCCTCTCCAAAGTATTCCTTGTTTTTCTTTTGTTCATATTTCCAAAGAATTTCTGAAAAATTAAGTTTGACAGAGGGGACAAAAAATGGCCGACCTCCCAGCAATGGTTTCTCTCTTCAATTTGTGGTTTTTGTTTCGGGGGCAAATCAAATCATTGGTATGGCGATGGGGCTCTAACCAAGATTTAGGAAATGCTCGGTAAAAAGTTAATATTTTTGTGGCTTCAGTTAAAACCTGGTATATCTTCTGAAACAAGATTTTTTTCTGTCTTTGGGTCAAATCCTCAATTTTTCGATGAGGATTGATTCTAGCTTGGAATAATATCTCGTCTGAATACACATTTCCAATGCCAGCGATATTCCTTTGATCCATCAAAAATGCTTTGATATTTTTTAGTTCATGATTTGTCAATAGTCTCAAAAATTCCTGTTGGGAGAGTTGTAATGGCTCCGGTCCCATCTCTTCAATCAATTTTATATTTTGGGGTTTTGTTAAGTAAATCTTGCCTAATCTTCTTATGTTTATCCACCTTAGCTCATAACCATTAGCAAATCTGAAACAAAGTCGGGTAAACCTATCCCTCCTTTTTCTTTCTTCTCCTTGTTTTACATAATGCAAGCTCCCAGTCATTCCAAAATGAATTATCAAGTTTTCGGATATTCCTTTTATCTCAGCAATCAAAAATTTTCCTATTCGCCAAGCATCCCTAAAACTTTTTCTTATTAAACTTTTTTTGAAATCTCGAAAATCTACGTTTTTAATCAAAGTCTTATCTTCACATTCAATATTAATAATCTTCTTATGAAGACTGTTATCCTTAAAGTATTCTTTAAAAAATTCTACATCAGGAAGTTCTGGCATAATGTTTATCCATTAAATAATTTTTCACTCTCGGCGATAAAGTCTAACTAATTCTGCCCAATCTAAAATATGGCCTTCCATTGCTTGTGCAACAGTTTCTCTGTTTGAAGAAGAAGCCAAATTTAATTCAGTATCCAAAGCATAAACCTTGAAATGATAATGATGGGTTTCGGAAGGTGGTGGACAAGGGCCACCATAGGAACTTTTCCCAAAATCATTCAAACCCTCCACACCTCCTTCTGGCAAGCTGTTTTCTTGGATTGAGGAGATTGAAGGGTCAATGTTCCACACTATCCAATGATCAAAAGTGCCGGTGGGGGCATCAGGATCATCAACAATAAATACCAAGCTTTTTGCCTTTTCGGGAACACCACCAATCTGGAAAGGGGGATTAATGTTTTTTCCATCACAGGTATGTTTTTTAGGGATAAGTTGATAGTTTTTAAAAGCAGAGCTATTAATTTTCATGGTTTTTTTGTTTGGGTAATCCACATTCTACTGTAATTCCTGGTCCTCCTCCTCTCCACTTATGTGCAACTTTTAAACTGTGATTTTCTCCTGGTTTACAAGAACTTACATTTACATATCCAAAACAACTTTCTTTTGGTGACAATTGTACACCACTTTTACAAGCTATTCCTACTGTTCCTCCATCCCAATAACCTAAAGCTTTAGGTTTGTTATCTATGAACACAGATATAGCACTATCATTTACTGGCATATCCATGCTATTCCTTGTATAAGCTCTTAACTCAAAGCATATTTTGTTACTTTCACATTCATAAGCTTGTGGAATATTGAAATTTTGTAGCATTTTATCCATTCTCATAGGTTCTATACGACAAGGACGATGATGTTCGGTTATAGGAATAGGCAAGAATAACATTAGGAGAATTGCCAATATAAATATTTTTGAGACTTTACCTCTGAAATATTTATAAACATTAGAAAATAAACAAATAAGAAGATAACTATAAATCACCACTAAAGATATAGAAAGAATATAACCCACTGCAGTAACAATTGAAGGATAAGTTATTAAAATTTCTGGTATATAAAATGTGTAGTGTAAAATAGCTAGAATTAAAGAGTACGAGGTTATTGTAGTATCCCCCAATTCTATATTCGGACAAATAGAAGAATTTATAAAGGTCAATAAAAAAAATTCAACTATCATTGCTACTGCTAATAGAAAAGTAAACAACAATTTTCTTTTAGTTGGTCTAAAAAATTCTCTAATTTTTTCGTTCATAATAATATGAAAATTTTTCTTTAAAGTCTTTGTTAGCTTATGTTAATAAGGGCTAGGACAACCAGAATTAAGTTTATGAAATTTTGGGATCAATAAAAGTAGAGATAATTTTAGAAGGTTATTTAAAATTTAAAAACAAATTAATACTCTACACCGGAGGATATTTAGCAGAAAAAAGATACAAGGAAGGAAAGTATGATGATATTATAAAGGAGTATCAAAAAACCCTGATAGGGACTTTAAGGCAGATTGAGTTATTCCTCAATCCTTGGTGCCAAAATGAATCCTAGCTTTACCTTGTCTTTAATCATGAATTCCAAGTGTAAAGGATAATCCTTGTTAAACTCAACTTTTAGTTTGTCAGCCAACTTGCTCGCCTTTAACATTTTGCTCAAATATTCTATAGAATATCTTGAAAGTGCTTCTCCCTTGGCGTTAAGAGAGTAAATTTTTGGGTTGTCCGCGTTTGCTTTTGATTGGGTATAACTTGAATCTCCTTCTGATTTCAAGATCAAAGTGTCTTCAGTTAATTTCATGGTAATTGAATCTGATATCATAGCAGCATTTTCCACTCCCTCTTTCAAAATTCCAGGGTCTAACTCCATAGAGTTCTCAAAATTGAACTTGCTCATGTCTTGTGTTTCCTGTTGAGGTGTGGAAATTATAGGCATAGCAAATTTCCTTGTTGTTGAACCCTCTAAAGTCAACTCAAAGCGGTCTTCTTCCTCATCCAAAGCCATGATTAGCTTGTCATCTGGCTTAGCTCTCCTTATGAATTGCAACATTCTAGGGATATTTAAGCCAATTTCTACCTCTTTATCGCAATTATAACTTTCAAAAGCTGTAGGAAGAATCATGAAGTCCACCATTGCTATAACTGCTCTGTCAGGGCAAACAAGGGAAATTCCATCCTTTTTTATGTTAAAATTGCCCTCATCCACTATTTCCGCAATAGCATTAAAACTTTCCTTCAATAAGCTCACATCATCTAAAACTGCTTTGAACATAATATTAATAATAAATTTATAAATTATTTTTGGTTTTAGAGCGATATTTATAGAAAATTGGAGTATTTAGTATGAGAATTAGAACTGGGAAGCCAAAAGATAAGAAAGAATATTTAAATACTCAAAAAGAAGCTTTTCCTAGTATTGATATAAAAGATATTCCAAATTCTTTGATGAAAAAATCAAAAATAAAGAAATTTTTATTGAAGAATTAGCAGTTAAAAAAGAGTTTCAAAGGAAAGGTTATAGAACAGCACTAATAGAAAACTGGTTAAGTTTTGCAAGGAAAAAAAATTCCTGCGATACATTTGGGTACAAAAGATTCAAAAAACAACAAAGCAATTAGATACTATAAAAAACAAGGATTCAAAAAAGTAGGTTGGCTTAAAGATATTGATCCTAATTCTGAATATAACCATCCTCAGTTTTTTATGCGATTATGGTTAAAGATTGGAAGAAACCTTAAAAGATAAACATACTAATATTTCATATAATTATAATTTCAATTCTTTTAAAAACAACTTGGCAAGTTTTGTAGAATTCTCAATATCCTTCTTATTTGCTACTTCCACAGGGCTATGACAATATCTGCAAGGAATGCCTAAACCAGCTGTATTAATACCTTCTTTTACTAACTGTATAATTGTATTTTCTGTAGCGCTTCCTGTAGAAACCTCTATTTGATAAGGGATCTTATGTTTTTTCGCAACTCTTATCATCTCATTCTTTATTTCTTCTTTCATAATAGCACCTTTTCCACTAGCTTCAACTGCAACTAAAATAGGTCCTTTTCCTAAACAAAGATTAGATTCTTTTTCATCCACTCCAGGAGTATCTCCTGAACCTCCTGTATCACAAATAATAGCAAAATCTGGATTTATTTTGTAAGTTGCTACTCTTGCCCCTTTTAATCCAACTTCTTCCTGGACTGAAAACACGAAATACAAATCATCTTTCAATTTTAATTCTTTTAAAAGCTGTATTAAAACATAACAACCTACTCTATTATCTAGTGTTTTGCTCTTAATATAATTTTTTCCTAGCTCAGAAAAAGTTTGTTTAAAAAACATTGGCATTCCTAGCTCTATACCTAATTTATCAACCTCTTTCTTGTCTTTTACACCTATATCTAAGAATAAATTCTTGTATTCAGTTTTTTTCTTGCTATCCTCATCTCTTTGCATGTGTACAGGTTTGTATCCAAAAGCTCCTTCAACTAAACCTTTCCTTGTTTTTATAAAAACATCTCTTCCAAGCAATATTTCAGGATCTATGCTAGATGTTGGTGATGGATAAATAAAACCTTCTTTGTCGATATGTTTTATAAAAAGTCCTACCTCATCCATGTGTGCAAAAAGAGCAATCTTCTTTCTTTTCTTTCCGGTTCCCTTTTTCAGGGCAATCAAATTGCCTAGAACATCCTCTTCAATGGAATCAACACACTTGGAAATCTCTTTCTTTATAGTTTCTCTAACATTTCCTTCAAATCCTGATACACCATTTGTTTCACATAGCTTCTTCAATAATTCTGTGTCCATTATTATAATTATTAAAATAAATTAAAATATGAGATATTTAATCTTTTTGTTATTGTTCGCATTAGTATTCATTTCAGGTTGTACTCTCTGGGAACCTTCCTCTAATAATATAGAGCCATTAACCATTTCTTTAGAGTCTGATCTGACCGATGTAAAATCTGATGATACAACTTATCTTTATTTGGTTTTGGATAATCTAGATAAAAATGAAGAGTATGATATTGAAACAAATATAATGAGTCCTGGTATGTTTGATGTTACAGAAGGACCTAGTGATACAGAGCTTTCAGGTTTACAGAAAGAGACTTTGGAATGGAAATTAAGTGCTCCTAGTGTTGACAAAGAAATCAGTTCAACAGTGAGCGTGGAAACAAGTATATCTAGGGAATTTGAGTTCTATGTTCCTATAAAATTTGGTGAGCCTGATTATTTAAGAAAAAGAGAACAAGGAGGGAATCCTATTCCAAAAGACCCAAAAACCTATCCTTTTTCTGATAATCTTGTGAGTATTAATGTTGAGTTAAACAAAAACCCTCCTTTTGAGGTTCCTTCCTTTGAAGAAGGAGCAGCTTATGCAAATATGGAAGTTAACTCTAAAGTAGGAGGAATCTTAAATTTAACGAGTGTAAGCTTAAATTTAAATAATGAAATCCTGAATAATAAATGTGAAATAGATACATCTGATACAATATCTTGTGAGTTTCCAAGTGGACATGTAAACAAAATTGAAGAAAAAAGATTCAAAATAACTTTGAATTATGATGTGAAGATTATCAAGTCTAAAAGTTTTATGATTTTGCCAAAATAATAATAAAAAATTAAAAATCATGTATTCCATAAACCTTCATTTTAGTTTTAAATCTATCCTTGTCAAAGCAAACCACTGCTTGGATTCCTTTGTTTTCCATCTGTTCTGCAAGTTCATTAGTTAGTTTTCCATCCATTACAATTGCAACAACATTATCTAAGTCTGCTGTTTTTAGGAGATTGGATAATTCGTCATAAGTTGCTTTGTGAACTTCCTTCAAATTTGAGTCCAGGAATTTTATTTCTTTTGTCCCTAGCATCTCCTTGATAACAGGACCTATCTTTTTCTTGAAGTCTTCTGGTAATCTTCTTGTTTCTTGTTTTTGTGTTCCTTCTCCTTCTGTTTTTTTGGTCTCTTCTGATTCAGCTTTTTTGTGCTTCAATGACTGCAAAATCTCTTTCTTTGTTAATTCTTCCACTTCTTTTCCATCAGGAGCCCTCGCTACATTATCTATTTTTATTTCTTGTTTTAATCTTTTATAGATCAAATCTCCCCCTCTGTCTCCGTCTAAGAAAATTGTGACTTGTTTTTTATTTGCTAAATTTTTTATGTGTGGGGAAACATTGCTACCACCAACTTCTATTGCATTTTTTATTCCATATCTAACTAAATTGATTACATCTGCTCTTCCTTCAACAAGGATTATTTCATTTGAAGAATCTACTTCTGGTCCACTTGTTAGTCCATTATAATTTTTTATTTCCTTTTGTTTCATGTCTTTCTCAACCTTCTCCAATGTTTCGCGTGTGTCAGGTGCTTTGCTATAAAACTTGTTTAGAATCTCCTTGCTTCTTTGCTCTATGAAAGATCTTTTCTTGTCTCTTACATCCTCAACATCTTGCAATTTGATTTTTGCGTTCGTATATCCAATCTTATCAATTGTTTCAAAGGATGCTGCCAATAAAGATGTTTCTGAGGCAGATAGATTTGAAGGTATTATGATGTCTGCTTTTATTTTTCCTCCTTTCGTGTCTTTAAAAATTATATCAATCCTACCTAATCTTCCAGATTCCTGAAGCTCTTTTAAATCCATATCTTGGCCGAGAAGGCCTTCAGTCTGACCAAAAATTGCTCCTATAATATCAGGTCTTTCCACTAAAGAATCTGCTTCTAAGGTAAGCTTGATAATATATTTTGCGTTTTCCGTAATTTTTCCCATTTTTTTTCACCATAAATAATGTATAAATAAATAAATTTGTTTTTAATATAACACTGTTATAATACCTAATTTTAATATACTGAGAAAGGTTATTTATGATAACAATATTCATATTTTTAGGCTTCATTTTCTTGTTTACCTTTGCTATAGGAAAAATTCTGGAGAAAATCCGGATTCCCTGGATTTTCGCAGCTTTTATCTTTGGAATTATACTAACGATTTTAAACCCTTTCCAGTCTATAACTCAGTCCTCCACTTTCGAGTTTCTGGGCTATTTGGGAATGTATTTCATGCTTTTTCTCATAGGTTTTGAAATTAATCTAAATAAGGTATCTAAAAAAGGAAACTGGATCGCAAAATCAACACTTTTTATAGTCTTATTTGAAACAGTAACTGGAACAATCCTCATTTACTTCATATTCCCTTTTTTTGTACCTCTTAACCAATTATTTCTCTCCACAACCATACATCCCTTATTTCTTTCAATAATAATTGCCTTGTCCTTTGCCACTGTAGGAGAGGCTTTCCTTGTCCCTATTTTAGATGAATTCAACTTATTCAGAAGAAAACTTGGTCAAGCTATTATTGGAATAGGTGTTTTGGATGATATAATAGAACTCTTTGTTATAATATTAGTGGTCTTGTTTTTAGGGATAACTGCAGGAGAACAACACATTAATATCTGGACCACTTTTCTCTCACTGATGTTAATGTTTTCTCTAGTATATGGTCTAAGAACAATGAAAAAAAATAAAAAAGACAAACTAAAATTTCCTGATGTTGAACTTCTTTTCCTTCTTGCAATGTCCATATTTTTCCTTTTTGTTGGAATAGGCAAGCTCACAGGAGCTGCTGCTTTAGGAGCAATACTTGCTGGAATTGCAATAAAAAATTTCATACCTCATAAAAGATTAAAATTGATGGAATCTGAATTAAAATCTGTTGGCTATGGCCTCTTTGGTCCAATCTTCTTTGTTTGGGTAGGGGTTTCAACACACCCAGAGCAATTCAATCTTTGGATGGTTGTTTTACTTGTTTTATTTGCAAACTCAGCAAAAATATTTGCCTCTTATTTAACTGGAAGGAAAATCCTTGGAGCTAAACAATCCATTTGTCTAGGAATTGGTCTTTCAGTGAGATTTAGTACCTCTATTGTAATAATAACAATACTATACAAATCTGGTGTTATAAGTGGATTATTATTTTCAACAATTCTTTGGTCCTCAATAATATTCAGCTTCATGGTACCTTTCCTTCTCTCTCACCTTTTAGTTAGATGGAAAATAGCTAAAAGAAATTAATAATAAATATCTTCCAGCTCTTCATCTCTGATTTTATAAAAACAATAAAACTTGTCCCCATTTTTTTAAGATATTTACACTCTTTATTTTCAAACTATTTTTCTTTTTAGCTAATTCATATAAACGATCAAGTAAGATTAAGTTAACTTGGAATAAATGGATTATTACAGTGTTATAGTTTTAGTAGATAATAAATGTTTACATTTCAAGTTTAATAAAATTGAAGGGATAGACCCATATAAAGCCCTTTCCAAATATTTCAAATTCCTTTCCACAGGGATTATAATATGCCTTACCCGCAAGTTTCTTTTTTTCTTCTACTATTAGAGCCTCCTTTGCCGATATATCTTGAGAGATTTCAAGAATAGGGTGATAGTCTATTACAATATCTTCCTGCTCAATCCATGAGTGAATAATTTTTCCGGTACTTTTTTTATTTTGATCTTCTTCAAGAGCCTGCTCTTCTAATAAATATGTCAGTTCAGAGTCTTTTTGAAAATATTTTTCCACCAAAAATTTAGGGGAATATTCAACTATACCATCTTTTACTATAAGGTCTTCATATCCCTGCTTTTCCAGATAATCTTTTAAAAGTCTTGCAACTTCATGGCATCTATATCTTTTGCTATCTGGTAGTCTATAAATTTTCGAAAGAGATCCATCGGCATCTTCTCTCAAAGTTTCAATAAAATTTTCATATTCTGATATTTCTGTGGATATTCCATTTAAATCTTCTTTTGTTTTTTTAAATATGTTTCTTTCATCTTCCACTACTAATAAATAAGTATTTAAATTATATAAATCCAAAACAGATTATAACTGTGTAATAACCCAAAAATTAAAACGGCCGATTATCCCTCCTCAAAAAGAAAATATTTTGAATCCCTAATTTGGAAGCAATCAGATTTGTGTAATAATCTGTATCATTTTCTGACAATTTTGCTCTCTGGTCTGCCTCTATCAAAACATTTGGTAAACCATAAAATTGGTTTTGCGAGGAAATAGCATAAACAATTTCTCCTATTTCCTTCTCTTTCTCCAAAAACTCAATCCTGATAGGTCTGTCATACTCAGCAGTTTTCAAATAAAAACATTTCACACCATCTTCCAAATCAACTGTAATTGTTCTTTCACCTTTTTCCAACATGTAATATAATAAATTGGTGTCCCTTGTCCTCTTTAACAAATTTTTCAAATCAGGTACTTTCGAATTCTCAATTTCATCAAGAATATTCTTGCTTACATAATCACAAAAAACAGAGCTACGGGAGTCCTCAACAACACCAGCAATCATACAATTTTTTTCTTTACCTACCTCATACAACTCTTTCAACAATTTTTTCAGCTCCTGGTAATCTGAATAAACAGAACTATCTTTTTTTGGGACATCCCCTGGATTAATCATCAAGCTCCCATCCATCAAGAACAATTCAGGAGAATGCTTTTTTATTGCATCTATACTCAACTTAACTTCCTTCTTCATTCTCTGCAAACTCCAAAATATTCTAAATTCAATATCTGAAAGGGATTCCGGAGAATAGGTTATCTCAGGGGTGGGATTTGTTCTTGGGTGATAAACAACATCCTCTAATTTTCCTCCGTTATACTTAAAAACTACAGCAACTGCACGCAAAAAAACAAAATCCATTAAATGAGAGGATTTCTTTGTTAATCCACCATCTTCCCCTCCAATCTTCAGATTTTTCAGGTCTCCAGGAGAAATTTTAAAATAAAGTTTTTCAATCTTTCTTAATAAATCTGCAAGCTTTTTCTTCTCTGCTTCCAAAGACCTTAATTTCTCCACAATATTATCAAGTTCATTAATAGAAACCATATTATAATTTCTTCCCAATTAAATAATTGGTATCTTCTATCTCAACATAAGAAATCTGAGCAGCATTTAATTTTGGTAATAAATCCTGGAAAATCAAGTTTGAATACTTATCCTGTTTCTTTGGTATTTCTAGTTGAACCAAAAATTTCATATCTTTTTCAAGTAAATTTAAAAAACGACCCATTATTTTAAAACTTGTAACAACATTTAAAGGTAAAAGGTTTATTATCCTATCAACTTTTTTTGGCAATAGAGATAAGTCCATATATTCTGGGTTTTCCTCAAATTTTTTTAGATTATGCTTCTCCAATTCAATTTTTTCAGGGGAAACAAAATAAACCTTTTCAGCGTTCTTAAGGGTGAAATTCAAGAGGTCAATATTGCCCAGATATAATACAGTATTTGCTTTCCTAAAGAACCAATAAAGAATTTGAAAATCTGTCCAATCCATATTTAAATTTAAATCAAAAATTAATAATGTTGAAGAGAGTAAAATCATTTTTGAATCAATCCAAGAGAATCATGACTATAGCTTCAAAACCAGATAAGCAAGAATATAGAGATTATTCTAAAGTCATAGCTTTGGGTGTATTAGTTCTTGGTGTATTCGGGTTTATAATTTATACAGTGTTTACCTTACTTGCTCCTCTCGGAATTTGACCCTCTCCCATCACTAAAGTCAAGAGATTCTGATGTCATATTGCACCAGTTTCGGGCAAAGTCAATGTTGCCCCATCTTCCAAGATATACCCAGAAGACACTTTATTACCTATATTAGTAGCACCATTTATGTCAGCATTGTAGTCTTTTAGTCCACAAACAGAACAATTGAAAACTCCTTGTTTTGGTCTTGAACCTTTAGAACTACATTTACAACAAGTATGACTTGTTCCCCTTTCATTCACTTTAACCACTCTTATCCCACTCCAATTTGCTTTGTATTCGAGCATTTGTGTTAATTGATAATAAGGCATATTTGAGATTATTCTATTGAAGTTTCTGCCTTTCGCTGATTTTCTAATCCCTTTCAGGTCTCCAACAACAATAGTAGAATTA
Organism: Candidatus Aenigmarchaeota archaeon LH_S7; assembly: GCA_023659895.1. Classification (GTDB taxonomy): domain Archaea; phylum Aenigmatarchaeota; class Aenigmatarchaeia; order QMZS01; family QMZS01; genus JAGXOL01. The sequence goes on along the minus strand of JAGXOL010000001.1, from coordinate 51,044 downwards.
CTGGTTAGAGCCAAATCTACTATTTCATTAGAGATTTTATGGAGACAATCAGTTACTTTTCTTTGCTCCTTCTGTCCAAACCTTTTTATTTCTTTAAGCAGTTTCTTTTCACCAAGTTGCTTTCTAATATAGTCGTATTTTCTTCTTATTCCTCTGACTTCTTTGCCGTAGAATTTAGGAGTCATTAAAGCAGATGGTTGCATCACCGATACTCCCATATACTTCTGTCCCAAATCAAGACCGAGAACAGAGGAATAAGTATTATTCAGTTCAACTTCTTTTTGAACTGTTAGGTTTAAAAACCAATTATTTTTCTTTTTAAATAATTTAGATTCACAAATCTCATAATCTTCAAAGAGAAAAGGTTGTGATTTAATTGCTAACTTTAGTCCACCTTTTCTTTGTTTAGTAGGTATTTTAACCCAATACTCTGAAAGTTTGTTATCTGTTTTCCTAATCTCTAACAAATCTTTTCTAAAGGATATTGGATATTCTTTATCTAATTTAATCTTTTTATAAAATCTTAAGGCTTGTTGTATATTTGCAGAATAAACCTTCTTTTTAAGAGAATTGTAAATAGGTAGAAAATCTAAACCAAATTTTTCTAATTGTAGCAGTTCTTGAATATTGTTATTTTCTTTGTTTAATTGATTCAACTTTAACTCTGTTGGCTTTATTATCTTGCATTTAATCGTTTTTCTAACACAGACCATATTTAATTATGTTTTTAAATTATTTAAGGGCAAATCCTCTACACGATTTGGGAGTTTTCTTGCCTTTTTTAATTATAAAAGAAGGACAAGAGATAACTACAAATTAAAACTAAAGAAACAAAGGAAGTTCCAAAAAGGGTCTAACTAATTTTATAGAAAGCTATTAATATTAATTAGATTTATAAATTATGGTAAATTTTGAGGAGGAAGCTAAGGAATCATTGTTGAAGTGTTACACAAGTCTTAAATCTGTCTATTCCATGGAGAGAAAAGAATTGATTAGTGACTCTACTATTGCAGAAGCTTATGCTGCTTATAAAGCTTTTGGAGAAGTTGATGATAGGACTAGCCAAGATATGGGAAATTTTTTTATAGAATATTTAAATAATGAAAAAAGACATGAATATAGATATTATTTGGCTTCTATTCCAGATAATACAAGATATAAAGATTTAGTTTTTAAATTTGCTGATTCAAGGAAGTTAATAAAAGGAGGGAATGAACAAGAACAGGATTTAGGGTTGAATAATTTTAAGAATGCTCTTTACGGTACATCAGTCCTAATCCTGTCAAATCATTAGGAATTATGATTTAGATATAGATTTTCCGCTTATTCCTTTATTTCAGCTTCCTTTTTAGCTTTTTCTTTTTTCTCCTCTGTCTTTTCAGTTTCCTTTTTTGTTTCTTGTTTTTGTCCTTCTTTTCCCTTTTTAGTTTCTGTTTTTTCCTGTTTCTCTTTTTGTTCAGTTTCCTCTTCTTCCTTTTCCTGTTTTTTTAGTTCTTGCTCAGCTTCTTTCTTTTCTTGTGCCTTTTGTTCAGGTTTCACTTCTTTTTTAACTTTTTCTTCCTCCTTAGTTTTGCTCTTTTCTGATTCTGCCTTTTTAACTTGTTCCTTTATCTTATCTTTCTTTGTTTTCTCTGTTTTCTCTACTCTCTCCAAACCACCTTTCTCCTTCAAGATAATTTCCAAATTTGCGGTTTTCAACTTCATCCCTAAACTATTCTTGTGTCTTCTTCTTAACATCCTTGTCCCATCCAAGGCAGAGATGTGAGCAATGTAAACATTTTTTAAATCAAGATTCTTGAACTCCGCATTTTTTTCAGCACTTTTTATTAAGTTCAATATTTCTGTTGTGGATTTGGTGTAATATTTTCCTCCAATGTTCCTTCTTTGTTTAACAACATCTTCCAGAAACTTCTTTGCTCTTTCTAAATATATTCCTCTAACTGCTCTGCACACAGGTTTTGCGTTCTTAACTGAAACTCTCGCATTGTGCGTGCACGCCTTAGCTATATTCCCTCCTACTTCCTTACTATACATACTTATTTCCTGGTTGATGCAAATTTAGTACCACGAGAAGCTCCTATACCTGGAGCAGTGTGTTTGATTTCCTTCCTAGTTAAAACAAATTCACCTAAACAATGTCCAACCATCCACTCATTAATTTCAATAGGTATATATTCTTTACCATTATAAACCCCAACCTTGTGACCTACCATTTCAGGTAAAACAATCATTTCCCTGCAATGGGTCTTAACAAATTTCTTTCCCTTCTGCTCCTTGTATTTTTCAAGTTTTTCAAGAAATTTGGTTTCCTGCTCAGTCAAACCTCTCCTAAACTTCCTCCTCTCTCTAGAGGGTAATAGTTCTATAAATTCTTCTCTACTTAAATTTTCTACTTTTTTACCCCTGTAAAAAAACTCCGGCATAATTACAATATCAAATTTAAAGGATTTAAATAAATAGTGTAATAATCCAAACCTACACAGATAAAAAAATAATTATCAAAAATAGAAACAAGATAGAAAGGGTCATTAAAGCAATCTTTGCACTACCAAAGAAAAATTTTACCAGGAAATAAGTTAAAGGCATCAAAATAACAAATGCAAGAACTATTCCAAGAGGTCCAGCAACAGAAATACCAAAACTAAGGGAATAGAGCAGTTTTATAAACAAATTAAAAACAATAATAACTATATTGACCGTATTGTAGAGAATTACAAAAAATATTTCAAACAAAATAGAGAGAGGCGAGGTTACCATAATTATACTTTTCCCTGATAGTTTAGGATTTCTACTCCTCTTTTTAATTTACCAATATATTTTATTCTTTCATTACCTTTTTTTGGAAGAATTTCTTCTAGTTTCTCGTATTCTTCTGTTCCCTCTATTTCTCCAACTCCTTTTGCCTCACTTTCTAATTTATCCTTCATCTCAGAAAACCTTAACATTAAAACATAGTGATTATCTCTTCCTACCTCATCTAATCCATCTGAATCCCAAATTTCTCTAAAATATGGATCTCTTAAATATTTTCGATATTCAGAATAACTTTTAAACCCTTCCTCTCTCGACAAATAGTCTCTATGCTCAGAACGATTTTCAGACTCTTTTATTCTTGCTAAATCTTTTCTATACTCAGAATTATTTTCATACCCTTTTCTCCAAGCAGTGTAATATCCTTTAATTGTGCTATCGGAGATTTTAGTTCCCTTGCCAAGAGGAATTTCAGAAACTTCTTTTGGTTTATATCTCTGCTCAAATAATTCTCTTGCCCTTTTCTCTTTTGCTGTTACCATAAAATAATTAAAATAAATCTTTTAGATTAACAATTGGTTTGTCAAAATGATTATCTAGAATTCTTGGACAGGCTGTATTTAGATAAACATCAAAACCAAATCTACCCAATTTTTCATTTGTAATTTCATCCAAAACCAAGATTCTTCCTTCTTTTCCTTCCCTCTCAATCTTCTTTTTTATAATCTCATAATCCTTGTAAAACTGCCCGGGTTTTGTTGAAACAAGAATTCCAACCTTTTTTGCTTCCTTAAATTTTAAAACTCTCGCCTTTTTTTTCATTTCTTCTTTTTTAACTTCCCCTGTCAGATCTTCCAACCTATTTTTTTCTAAATCAAGAAAATAAGTTTTTCCTCTCAAGACAAAAGGATGGAATTTTCCAGAGCCAACGAAAATATTTGCCTCAGCAGAATTTTTCACTTCTGAGCAACCAAGAATAATCTTCTTTGAAACAACATTCTTCCCTATTTTTAGCAGGTAATTCCCCAAATCATCAAGAACTTTTTTAAAGGGTTCTGAAGAATAAATCGCTAAATTTTTCTCCTTTATTTCAGAAATCTCTTTTTTCACTTTCTCTGGAATTTCTAAATCAAAATAAACTGGAATATAAAGAACAGGAATTTCTGTTTTAACACCAAAATCAATATGTCCAAAATGCAAAATCAAATCACAACCTAAAAGTTTAGCTTCATCCAATCGCAAATCACAAGCTCCATAGCAGGGCTCTACAGATATAATAACCTGTGCCTTGGTTTGTTTTTCTATTTTATCGGCAATTTTTACAACCTCTGTTTTTAAACCCTCTGGGACCTGAATAAGAATTCTCTTATAATCTTCTTCTTTTATTTTTTTAATTACCTTATTTATTTCTATAAACATAAAATTCTTTTTATTTGTTTTTATTCTCTGTTCTGATTTCTATTAAGTTAACTTTCTCTCAAAAATTTTTCCACCTGGTTCTGATTCAGCAAAGCTTTGAGTCTTAAACTTGTAAAGTCCTATTGCTTTATCCAGCCAAGCACCTTCTCTCAAACCTGCTTTCTTGCAAAGCTGCGACAGATATGTTTTAGTATCCCATTTTTGTTCCACAGGTACTTGAGGTAGGAACAAAGAACTATAGAAATGGTACTTTAAAAAGAGTCCATCCTTCCCTATCTTGATTTGATTCAAGTAATCTCTAGGTTCATAAACTAAAATTTTCTCAAAATCCCCTAAAATACTTAGCTCAATAGTAACTTTTTTTAGCTCATCCTCCTTCAAAGGATAAAATCTTGGGTCTCGGATTGCGGAACAACTTGCTTCTATGGTTGCATTAACCAAGTCTGTATCTGGGTTTATTAAACCTATACAACCCCTAAGCTCTGCATCAGGATATTTCAATAATGTACAAAATAAGCCTCTTTTCTCTTTGAGCTTAGGATAACTTACAGGGGAAGGTTTCATAAGTGAAAAATTTTTCAAATTATAATCTATTGCCTCCCTAGCAGTTTTTACAAGATATTCCCCTTCAACTATACTCAAATCCATAATATTATTTTATTCAATTTATTATGGAACTTTTCTATTTTAATAGAAAAGCTTAGCCAAAATCAAGACTATGATTAAAAAGAAAGAAGAAACAACTAAGAAAAAGAGTAGAGAGAGTGCTAAAACTGAACAAAATAAAAACACAAAAGAAAAAAAGATAGTCCCTGACACAAGCATACTAATCTCCAAAAAACTTACAGAATTAATAGATCGCGGAGAATTGAAAAACATAAAAGTTATAATTCCTGAAGTTGTTGTTGATGAACTGCAAGCACAAGCGAACAAAGGTAAGGAAATAGGATTTCTTGGGTTAGAGGAAATAAAAGAATTGAACAACAGGAAAATAAAAGTGCAGTTTGTTGGAAGGAAAGCCACCATGGAGGAAATTAAGTTAGCTAAATCTGGTAGCATAGATTCAATGATAAGGGATGTAGCAAAGAAATACAAAGCTGTTTTGTATACAAGAGACCTTGTGCAAGCATTGGTGGCTGAGGTATATAATATAAAAGTCCAATATTTGGAAGTTGAAAAGGAGAAGCAGAAACTTGAGTTCCTTCCTTTTTTAACGGAAAACACAATGTCCCTCCATTTCAAAGTCAATTGTGTCCCCCTGGCAAAAAGAGGTAAGCCAGGTAAAATAAGACTTGAAAAACTAAGAAAAGAGGAACTAACTAAAGATGAGTTTGAAAGTTTGTCAAGAAATATTTTAACAGAAGCGAGAAGGGAAGAATATGGATTTGTTGAGTTTGAAGAACACGGGGCAATGGTCTTGCAAATTAGGGACATGAGAATTTCTATTACAAGACCCCCCTTCTCAAGTGTGGAAGAAATAACTATTATAAGACCAATTGCAAAATTAGATTTAGATGATTACAAACTTTCTGATAAATTGAAAGAAAGGGTTGAAAAGAAAGCAGAGGGAATTTTAATTTCAGGTCCTCCTGGAAGTGGAAAATCAACTCTAGCAGCTTCTATGGCAGAATTTTATCTCAAAAAGAATAAAGTAGTCAAGACTATGGAAAGTCCTAGGGACTTGCAGGTGGATAAAAAAATAACTCAATACGCTCCTTTGCTAAAGGATTTTGGTAAAACCGCGGACATCCTGTTGTTGGTTAGACCTGATTACACAATCTTTGATGAAATCCGCACTTCTTATGATTTTAGGGTTTTTAGTGATTTACGGCTTGCTGGGGTTGGAATGATAGGTGTAATTCATGCTTCCCATCCTATTGATGCAATACAAAGATTCATAAGAAAGGTTGAACTAGGAATGTTACAAAACATTATAGACACAATAATCTTTGTTGAGGATGGGGAAATAAAAGAAATTTACTCCTTGAATCTGCAGGTAAGAGTTCCATCAGGGATGCAGGAAGCTGATTTAGCACGTCCTCTAGTTGAAGTCCACTCATTTGAAACAGGAAAACTGGAATATGAGATCTACAGCTATGGGGAGGAAACAATTGTTGTACCTATTGAGGAGAAAGAGAAAGAAGATTCAGGTGTGGAAAAATTAGCAAGAGAACAAGTCCTAAGGGAAATTGAAAGATATGACCCAAGAGCTAAAATAGAATTTGTTTCTAGTAACAAGGTTAAAATTTATATCAGCAAAGAAGCAATCCCTAAATTGATTGGGAAGAGAGGGAAAAAGATAGACAAATTAGAAGATAGATTAGGGATTCATATAGACATTCTTGAGAAGTGATTTGGAAGCCTTTAGAAACCTCGAAAAACTTTGTTTTCGGGCCCCATAAACCTTCGGTAGAACCTTTTTAAATTATTTCATAAAAAAAGTTCTTATGGGAAAAACTAAAACTCAGAAGATGCGTGGTTCAAGGAGCTGTGGCTATGGCCGCAAAAAAAGGCACAGAGGAAAAGGTAACAAAGGAGGTAGTGGAATGGCTGGCTCAAAAACTCACAAGATTTTTAAGACCTTAAAAGAAAATCCTAATTACTTTGTTCACAGAACCTTGAAGAAGGAAGGAGAAGAAAAAGTAATTAACTTGAAGGATTTGGAAAAATTCAAAGGAAACAAAATCAATTTAAAAGAACTTGGATATATGAAACTTCTTGGAGAAGGAGAGTTAAATAAAAAAGTTGAAATAATTGCGGATAAATGGAGCAAAACAGTTGAGGAAAAAATAAGCAAAGCTGGTGGAACAATCAAAAAACCCTCTGGAGAAAAAAAAGCAGTAGTAGAAAAAGAACAGAAAAAATTGACACTCTCCCCTCACTAAAATCGGTAGCTTTCTTGGGACTTTATCTGTAATCTAAATAATTTTTATCCTAAATTAAAAATGGACCAAAAGATTATTGACAAATACAAGAAATCTGGTGAGATTGCTAAAACTGTTAGAGAGGAAGGTAAATCCATGGTGAAGCCAGGAACTAAGATTATTGACATTGCTGAGCAAGTTGAAAAAAGGACTCGCGAATTAGGGGGAATCCCTGCTTGGCCTTTAAACATCTCAATTAATGAAATTGCTGCTCACTACTCACCTAACAAAGGGGATGAAACAACAATCAAGGAAAATGATTTGGTTAAGTTGGATGTTGGTGTTTCTTTTGAGGGTTATATTGCGGACACTGCTTGCACAGTTGCACTTTCAGAAGAAGATAAAATTTTAGTGGAAGCAACTGACAAAGCTCTACAGGAGGCAATAAAACTTGTTAAGCCAGGAATAGATGTAAATGAGATAGCAACCAAAATAGAAGAAACAATTAAAAACTACAATTTAAACCCTATAACAAACCTTACAGGCCACGGATTGGAAAGATTTTTAGTTCACGCAGAGCCAAGAGTTCCAAACTATAACAATGATTATCATTACAAATTGCAAGAAGGTCAAACAATAGCAATAGAGCCCTTCGCAACCCGAGGGAGAAATTTCATTAAAGAGAAAGATGATGACCGCGCTTTAACATATTCCCTGATGCAAGAAAAACCTTGTAGAACAAAAGAAGCTCGCGAGATAATTGAAAAATTTAGAGATAGGGAAGGGATGCCTTTCTCAGATCGCTGGTTAGATATAAGTAGAATAAAATTAAGACTTGCATTAAAGGAGCTAACAGACAGGAATTGTTTGGGTGTACACAGAATTTTAAAAGGAGATTCCAAAATATCACATTCTGAACACACCCTTCTAGTGTTGAAAAACCCTATTGTAACCACAAAATGAACTACTTTATAAAATTTCTCTATATGTTATGAAATTAATATTTGAAAGATCTGAAGAAGGGAGGTTTAAAAGACTGAAAAGAAAGTGGAGAAAGCCCCGTGGGATTTCCAACAAAATAAAAAAAGGTAAGAAAGGCCTTAAACCAAAAATAGGATATAAAACACCAAAAAAAGAGGAGATTCCATTTATAAGCAATCTAAATGAACTAGAAGAAAAAAAACCCAAGGAAATTGTAATTAGTTCCAAAATAGGAAATAAAAAGAGGGCAAAAATCCAAGAATACTGCTCAAAAAACAAAATAAAAGTTTTGAACGAAAAAGAGGTCAAGGTAAAAGAGAAGAAAAAAACTGAAAAAGAGGAAAAGAGTAAAGAGAAAAAAACAAGTAAAAAAGATGAGAACAAAAAATAAATATCTATTACCTCTAAAAAAAGAAGAGATTATAGAGAATAAGCTAATACCTCATAAAAAATACAAAAATCAAATCAACACAAATCTCAATATCAAGACAAGAGCACAAATGCCAAAACCAACCCCTAATATAATCTCTGGTCTTAAGTTAATACCTTCCTCTACCTCCTCTGAATAATTTATTAATCCAGCATTTGTCATAGGCATTCTTCTTTTCTCCTTTGCCATAATTAAAGTTATTTAAAAATAAAAACAAATTAACCTATATAATCAGAAAAATTCTTTGGTAAACCCTCTTTCTTCTGCTTTTTTCCTTTTGGTAGTTGTATCTTACCAAATTTCTTCTCGTATCTCTCAATATTCTCTTTTAACAAATTAAAGAAATTTTTTGCCTGCTTTGGTTCTAGGACAACAGCATTATGCTTGACCACATAAGTAACTATTTGTTTTTCCTCAACCATATTTATTCTTGGTGTGACTTGAGTAAAATCAAGGACAAATTCAGTAGGATTATTAAAAATTGCTATATTATTCGCGTAAAAACCCTCTTTATTTTGGTCTATATCAAAATTCACCTTCTTTTTTTCTTCTCCCATAATTAATACTGCCCTCCTTTCTGACTTCCTTGTTGTTGAGGTCTTTGATAGTAATACCTACTCAAAGCTGCCATTTTCGTTCTCTTCTCCAGTTTCTTCAGTCTATCAGATAATTCCTGGTTCGTGTCCTCCAATTTCTTGTTCTGTTCCTTCAAAGTTTTAAATTCTTCTGGTTCTTCACTCGTTTCCGCAACTTCTATGCTATCCATAAAATCATCAAACTTCTTAGTCAGCTCACCCAACTTCTCTGATAAAGTTCCTATATTTGATATAAGTTCTGAGTTCGTATTCACCAGATTATCAACTACTTTTTGATTCTCCTTCATCATTTCTGTCAAGTCTCTCAAAACAGCATTGTATCCAGGAGATCCTTGCTCCATTTTTTCCAACCTTTTTTCTATTTTTCTCAAAGGAGTGATAGGAACCACTTCATACTCTTCTACCATAATTATAGTTTCTTATTTATAATAAAATCTTTTTATTGAATCCTACAGCAAACTACTTTGTTATAGTGCTCTTTATCTCCTACATGAGCGTTTGCTGACTCTGAAATTGTTAAGTTTGAAATTGAAAAAAGCGGATTATAATAACTTGACGAACAATTACCATAAATACAATTTACATCTCCTAAAGAAGAATTTATACAAACATTTTTCTTGGTTGCAAAACCTGTTATAGGTAAATGATATTCCTCAACTTGAGCATTTGTATTCCCTGACATAGTAATAAGACTACCTTCTTCATCAGAACAATCAGAAGAAGTAATCGTTACATTATTAATATTATCTACACACAATTTATAAAGATAATTTCCTTCTGAACAATCTTCAACATGGGAATTATTAAGAGCAGAAAAAGCAATTACACAAACTTCATCAGACTTGCAATTATTTTTTCTTAAGGTACCATTTACTGGAATTGGACAGATAATTCTTCCAATATCATTAACTTTTCCTCCAACTTTTAAAGAAATATCTGCTTCCAAATCAGACAACATATCTCTAGTTATCTTAATTCTGATGTTCTCATTTTTTTCTAAAATATTTTCTGTAGTAGGAATTTTAAAATGTTTATCATTTATATAAACCTCTAAAGAACTAACATCTATATCATTGTCTCCCACATTCCTAATATTAACACTACAATATCCAACCTTTTCTATTCTTACCTTTGACTCTTCTAACTCTAACTCACCTATTATCTGCTTTTCCTGAACAGAAATAATATCCTTAGTCATAGAAGTATAAGTATGATAAGCCACACCTGACAAAGAGGTTCCCACAACAACTAATAAAATAATACTCATTACTGAGCTAACACCTTTCTTCATAAAATTATTTTGTTTTAAATTATTTATATTTAACCAAAGGCAAGAAAACTCCTGATTTAAATCGTGTAGCTCAATTGTCCTTTAATACTTTTAAAACATAATTAAATATGGACGGACATGTCCTGTATTGTCTTCTGGGTATATCTTGGAAGACGGGGTTGCTGACCCTACAATAGTGAAATAAGGCATCTGAAAAAGGTGACTCAGCCCTAAACTAAAGCGTGTCAGACCAAAACCTCTGCTATAGTAAGTTTTGTTAGTGACTTTAGAACCTCGCCAGCCTTCTGTATTCAAAACAGTGTTTTGGTTAAGGAAGCTCCTGAATTTATTCAGGGAGAGGAAGTCACATTTAATAGCCCCGCGCGGATTCCCGAAACTTATTTTCTTTTGGATTTGGTAAATTTTATCTTTTTGATGTTCCATTCGAACCGCGGTCTCTGGCTGTCTTCTATCATAGAAGCCAAAATAATTTTTTAGCTTCTCCAACCTTTGATATCCAAAGGCCAGCATCCATAACCCTGGAACCTTTTTAAAACCTCGAAAAACTTGTTTTTCGGGGCCCCATAAACCCAAGGTTTATGAGGAAGGTTCCATCCAAAACGGGAGTTTAGCCTTCCTTTTCTTTCTTCCTATCAAAAGCTTCTTTTTTTCTAAAGAAAGAAGAATTTGGCCACTAGACGACGGGGCTATAAAATAATTAGACTGTTAAAATTAAATAATTAAGAAATCAAATTCAACAAAGCTTCTCTTTGATTTTCTACCTTAACAACTGCAGAAGCAACTAAAACACCTTTAGCACCTAATTTCTTGGAAGATTCTACATCATCCTTAGTTGAAATACCAGCACCACAAAGAGGAATAATCTCAGAATTTATATCCTTCAAAACACTAACAAATCTTTCAATGTTATCTGGCTTGTACTTAGAAATTGACTTTCCACTGCCTATCAACTCAGGGTCCTCATAAGCTATGTAATCAGGAGCAAACTTTGCTATTTCCATTGCTTCTTTCAAATCACCTGCACAACAGATTGATTTCATTTCAAGAGATTTCAGTTTATCAATACAAGATTTTATTTTCTCCAGAGAAAGTTTTCTTTCAGAATGATTTATTAAACTACCTTGTGCACCAGCTTCTTTTATTGATTGCGACAAGACATGACCTGTGTGAGAACCATAATTAATAGGATCAACATGCTGTGCCAAGGAAGGTGTTATCTTGCTTATTTTTTCCAAATCAGCAATTTGTGGGCTTGCGAGTATGTCTGCCTCTAATTTATTTTTTATTTCAGAGATTATGTTAGCCAATCTTATACTGTTTGTACCTGTGGCTTGTTCATAGGTTTTAAAATTTATTACGTAGAGCATTATTTTTGACATTCTCCACGACTAAAGTCAGAAGATTCTGATGTCTCATATACATCAGTTTCGGGCAAAGTCAAGGTTGCCCCATCTTCCAAGATATACCCAGAAGACAATTTATTACCTATATTAGAAGCACCATTCACATCTGCATTATAGTCTTTTAATCCACAAACAGAACAATTGAAAACTCCCTGCTTTGGTCTTGAACCTTCATTACCACATTTGGAGCAGGTATGACTTGTTCCTCTTTCATTTACTTTAATTACCCTTATTCCTTCCCAATTTGCTTTGTATTCAAGCATTTGAATTAACTCCAGATAAGGCATATTTGAAACAATCCTATTGAACTTTCTACCTTTACCTTTTGCTGATTTTCTAATCCCTTTCAGGTCTCCAACAACAATAGTAGAATTACTGGTTAGAGCCAAATCCACTATTTCATTAGAGATTTTATGGAGACAATCAGTTACTTTTCTTTGCTCTTTCTGTCCAAATCTTTTTATTTCTTTAAGTAGTTTATTTTTGCCAAGTTGCTTCCTAATATAGTCGTAGTTTCTTCTTATTCCTCTGACTTCTTTGCCGTAGAATTTAGGAATCATTAAAGTAGATGGATGCATCACTGATACGCCCATATACTTCTGTCCCAAATCAAGACTAAGAACAGAGTCATAAGTATTATTCAGTTCAACTTCCTTTTGAACTGTTAGATTTAAAAACCAATTATTTTTCTTTTTAAATAGTTTGGATTCACAAATCTCATAATCCTTAAAATTAAAAGGTTGTGATTTAATTGCTAATTTTAAACCACCTTTTCTTTGTTTAGTAGGTATTTTAACCCAATATTTAGATAGTTTGTTATCTGTTTTCCTGACTTCTAACAAATCCTTTCTAAAGGATATTGGATATTCTTTATTTGGTTTAATCTTCTTGTAAAATCTTAAAGCCTGTTGTAAGTTAGCAGAATAAACTTTTTTCTTTAGAGAATGAAAGATTGGCAGAAATTCAATTCCTTTAGATTCTAATTGTAGCAGTTCTTGGACATTATTATATTCTTTGTTTAAATGTTTTAATTTTAACTCTGTTGGTTTTATTATTTTACATTTAATTGTTTTTCTGACTCTAACCATATTTAATTATGTTTTTAAACTATTTAAGGGCAATTCATCTCTACGAATAAATTCGGGAGTTTTCTTGCCTTTGATTTATAAAAAAGAAAAAATTAAGAAAAGTTTTTCACAGCCAATGTTAGTGAAGCTACCAAAGCAGTTATCCATGAAAGTACATAGCCTAATGAAATCAAATAATTAATCCAAAACATCCCTCCTGCTATTGATTGAACAGCTACTAAAAGTAATTCAAAGGATGCTGCAAACAAAGCGAAACCTGCTGCTGATAAAAACAAATTGTGTACGGTTTTATCTTTAACACCAAAGCTCTGCAAAGCGCTTCTCACGAAAAGCCATGCTGACGCAATCACTATACCACCAACAAATCCTGATGTCACTGAAACTCCTGCATAAGCCAGGATTGCTACCATTAACAACCAAAGGAGAAGACCTAGTTCTCCCTTAACTTCTGCCATGATAAAAAATAGGTATTTTAATTATATTTAAAAGAAATCTTATTCGCTTTTTGTCGATTCTTTCTTCACTTTATAGTCTTCCTTATTTTAAAGGCTTCGCTGGGGGTATATTAAGAAGTTTACTATATGTTTATCCTATAATCATATTAGTTTTATTTATATATTATGACACTTAAAATAACTTTTGATAAATAATGAACATAAGAAATAGTAGTTTCAAATATGGAAGATAATATAGGATTGAGGAGAAAAATACACCAGCATATTGGCAAAATTAAATCTGCAGATGATATTTTTACTTTGTTTAGTCATTTGAACTATTCTTATAAAACTACGAAAAGAAAAAAAGAATCCTTTAATTTCAAAAAAGATGATGTTCAAAGAATTAAGAACTTGTATTCAATTACAAGTTTTGGTGAGAACCTACCTGTTTTTTTGCTTGAAACAAAAACATTGAACCCTTCTTTTATAAGATCTGTTACAACAGCTTTTGATAAACAATATTTACACTTTTTATTGATTTTTGCAACTGATTATTCTGAAATTGTATTTATGTTACCGAATCGTGAAAAAACTGAAAAAGGCGAACATAAACTAAAACTAACAAAATTGATTATAGATAGAGACGAAATTATAAACAAAAAAGAAGGTTATACTATTATTGAAACTCTTTCGAATATTCGTTATGAAGGAGAAACTAACTGGCGTGATGTTTGGAGAAAATGGAAGAAAGCATTTAGCGTTGAAAGAGTAACAGAAGCATTTTTTGAAGATTATAAGAAAATATTTTTTACATTGAGGGATGAAGTGAATAAACAGAATATCCCAAGAAAAGAATCACATGAATTTACCTTACAGTTCCTGAACAGATTAATGTTTATCTATTTTATCTCAAAAAAGAAATGGCTTGAATATCCAAAATTTGTTGGGTGGTTGTGGAAGTCGTATAAAAATTTGGGAAAATATAACTCCAATGAATTTTATGAAATATGGCTTAAACAGATTTTCCTCAAAGCCTTTAATAACCGTTCAAATGAAATAACTGGTTACCCGGAAGAAGTAAATAGAGTAATTTCTAATTCCCCATATCTGAATGGTGGCTTATTTAAAGAAAATGATTTAGATAAATTGAAGGTAGAAATAACTGATAAATTGTTTCAGAATATTTTTGATTTCTTTGAGAAATATAATTTTACAATAAAAGAAGATATACCTTTAGACCAAGAGGTTGCTGTTGATCCTCAGATGATTGGTTATGTCTATGAGTCTTTGGCTAATGTAGCTGAGGAGATTTATGACAGGAATGATTTAGGTATTTTCTACACTCCGAGAGTTGAAGTTGATTTCATGTGCAGAAGAGTAATAGTTGAATATTTGTCAAAACATTTGCCTGACATTCCAAAGGATAAAATTTATCATCTTGTTTTTGATTCTCCTGAGGAGAAGGAAAAACTTAAGAAAGAATTTGGTGATAAAAAGATTTGGTATGAGATAGAAAGAGTTCTGGATAATTTATCTGCTGTAGACCCTGCCTGCGGTTCAGGAGCTTTTTTAGTTGGATTGTTGAATGTTCTCGCAGAACTTTACAGAATGGTGTATGCAAATATAAAAAATGATTTGACGGATTTTGAGTTGAAAAAGAGAATTCTTCAGTATTCTCTCTATGGTGTTGATGTAATGCCTTGGGCAAGTCATGCAGCAGAATTAAGATTGTGGTTGCAATTGATTGTTGAAGGAGAATTTAAAAAAGAGGAATTGAGAAAACACCCTCTGTTACCTAATTTAAATCTTAATCTAAGGGTTGGAGATTCATTAATTCAGGAAATTGGGGGGCTTAGTTTTAATCTCAGAACAAACGAGGATATAAAACCACATTTAAGGGAGCAATTAGATAATCTAAAACAGGAAAAGAGAAAATATTTTGAAAATTCTCCAACAGTAAAATTCAAGACTCCTGAAGCAGTTAGAAGCGAAGAAACCAGATTATTTGAGGAAATAATTGATGAACGAATAGAGGGATTAAAAAAAGATACCGAATCTCTGGAAAATAATATGAAGAAACAAGGAAAACAAGTAGGATTGTTTAATTCAGAGATAAATGTTGAGGCTGAGGTTTATCTGAAAGAAAAAGAAAAAATTAATGCAACAGAAAAAGAAATTCAGCAATTTGAAGAAGAAATTGAAAAACTAAAGAAAATTAAAGAACTTCTGAAAAATCCGGAAAAGAAACCATTTGTCTGGGATATTGACTTTGCTGAAATCTTCGGGGACAAAAATGGTTTTGATATCGTTATAGGGAATCCTCCTTATGTGAGACAGGAAAAGATATCTCCACCGAATAAATTAAAAGCAGAAATTACTTTAAAAGATAGAAAAGAATATAAAGAAAAGCTGATTAAGTCTGTAAAAAATATTTTTCCAATTATTAATAAGATAAATAAAAAAAGTGATTATTACACTTACTTCTATTTTCATGGTTTGGGTTTGTTGAATGAAAAAGGAACATTTTGTTTTATTACTTCTAATTCATGGCTTGATGTAGGTTATGGTAGGAATCTGCAGGAATTTCTGTTAAGGTATGCTCCTGTAACTGCAATTTATGACAATCCAAAAAGAAGTTTTGCTCATGCTGATGTTAATACCATTATTGCTTTGTTTGGTGCTCCTATAATTAAAGATAAAAGAATAGAAGGTTTGAATGTTGATGGTAAAAAGGATTGGCCTATGTTGAATCACACAGCAAAATTTGTAATGTTCAAAAAACCATTTGAAGAGGTTTTAAATACAAAGAATTTGATTGAAATTGAAAATGCTAAAGTCAAAACAAGAGGAGAAACCATAACTGAGTTAGTGAAGAATGTTAAAACAACACAAGATTATAGAGTTTTTCCTATTTTACAAGGAGATTTGCTTGAAGATGGTTGGGAATATCCAGAAAACTATGATAAAAAAGACCGATTCAAAGCTGGAAGTTATGAAGGCAATAAATGGGGCGGGAAATATCTGAGGGCTCCAGATATATTCTATACAATTTTGGAGAAGGGAAAAGGGAAGTTAGTTGAATTAGGAAAGATTGCTAAAGTTTCTCCAGGAATAAAATCCGGAATCAATAAATTCTTTTATTTAGATAAAGATAAGATTAAGAAACTTGGTATTGAAAAGGAATATCTTAAACAAATTTTAAAAACACCTAAAGAATATGAAACTATTATATTAAATGAAAGCAACCTTAGATTCTATGTTTTATATTGTAATAAATCAAAAAAACAACTTAAAGGAACAAATATTTTAAGTTATATAGAGTGGGCTGAGAAACAAAAGAAAGACGGGATTAAATATACTGAGATTCCCAGTGTTAAAGGAAGAAACAATTGGTATTCTACAGGTGAAGTAAAAGCCCCTGATTTTATCTTTTCAAGTCAAATTGGTGAAAGATTTATTGTACCATTTAACAACATTACTTGTTTTCTTGACTATAATTTGTACGGATTATATTTCAAAGAAAACAATAAAGAAAATATTTGCTGTATGCTTAATTCGGCAATTTCATTTCTATTTTATGAAACTTTGGGAAGGTTTTCTCTCGGGGAAGGATTAAATAAACCAATGATATATGAAGTAAGAAAATTTTTTATACCAAATCCTAACAAAATAAATTCTTCTTTCTTAAAAAAAATTTTCGGTAAAATTTCTAAGAGAAAAGTTCACTCAATCTTCGAAGAATTCGGCCTTGACCCATCAAAACCAATCCGAGAACAAGAGCCAAAACCTCTTCCTGATAGGGCAGAGCTTGACAAAATTATTTTTGATGAACTCGGCTTGACGGAGGAGGAGAGGAAAGAGGTTTACTGGAGTGTTTGCGAGTTGGTGAAGCAGAGATTGGAGAAGGCGGGGAGTTTGAGACGATGAAAGATAAAAATCAATTAATTGAAAGAGCATTGAAGATTGTTAAGATAAGCAGATTAAGAAAGGAACTTCCAGACATAAAATCAAGAAAAAAAGAAGATTTTGTAAATGAATTGTATAGAAAAGATAAACAGCTTCTGGAATATCTCGTAAATTATTATAGTCTTCTTAAAAAGAGATCTGTATTTTTTTCCTATTCAAACAAGAAATTAGAGTTTAAAGGAATTGAAAGCAAAAAAATTGTAGATAAAGATAATGACTTAATATTTGAATTTCAGAAAATAATTTCCCAGAATAATCAAAGTATAATTAATGTGAATGCTCATTCACATACTTACGAATATAGCAACGTAGAGGAACCTAATACATTAGAACCAATAAATGTTAGATTTAGAAGACCATTCACTTTATATTTCATCTATCATTCAGATATATCCATTATAGAATGTAGAACGAGTAGTTATAACAAATTTGAAATTGTTAAAGATTTACTTCAAAATCACTTTAATCTCAAAGAAGATTCTATAAACTTGATTAAAATAAATGAAGAGGAATATAGAAAATTAGATAAAAACATTAGATTCAAATCAGTAAAGGCAACTGGATTAAATCTTTCTGGAGCAGATGAAATTCATATAAAAGGCTCTGATGTAGAAAAGACATTGAAGCTTTTTGAAGATAGGGGAATTAAGATTAAAGAATCTGCTAAAGAGTTAATTTCTCAAAAAGTGGACATGAGCAAAAAACCAATCAGCTTCTATGATAATGGTAAAATAACATTTCGTCCACAGATAAAGGATATTTTTAAAGAATTGAAGGAGGTTTTGTTGAAGCATGTCAAAGAGCTTGAATAAGGATAATGTAATCTTTACCTCAATAATGTTATCCAAAGGAACAGATAAGCATTTTACAGACTTAGAATTATCTAGAAAATTATCTGTAAAAAGAGATAGCATCATAAAGTTCTTTGATAAGAATGATTTAGAGGAGCTTAGAGCTACTAAAATATATGAGATTCAATGTGAATGTGGTGGTGTTGCATGTGTTTCCGAAGGAATGGAATTTACATTCTGTAAAAAATGTGGAAAAAGAATTTCTAACATTGCATTTAGAGAATTTGGTTTAGATACAGAAAAAACAATTCAGTATCTTAAAGAAAAATTTCTTAGATTTCTAAAAGGCTACAGCATCATAGCTGAAGAAAATAACAAATTTCTATTACAAGGGAAAGTTTTCAAGATTTCAGTTTTGGTTTCAACAGAAAAAATAGGGTTTAATGATCTTTATATTCTAAAAGGCTGGTCTAAAAACTACACTCCAGATTTTCATGTCTTTATTGGTTTTAGTCCAGAAGTTACCCTGTCCACATTATCTTCTAGGGGAGATATCGGTTTGCTAACTTTAGAAAAGATTTTTGATAAAAAATTCTTTGAAAAAGAATTCAAACTTATTGAAATGTCAATATCAGAAAAAAGAAAAGAATTAGAATTAGAATTAAAATATAGAGATACTAAAAAATTAGTAGATATTGAAAAATTCTGGAAGGATATAATACAGAACATTGAAACTTATGCGTTACAAAAAGGAAAAGAGAATTCTAAAGTTCAAGGTGAAAAGTTCCAAGAATATGTAGCTGACTTATTGAGAATTACCCTTTTTAATGCAAAGCTTTTAGGCCAAAAAAATCAGCCAGACGGAGTTATATTTGTAATAAAAAGTGCTCCAAGTTTGTTAATCCCATTAGAAATTAAGAGTTACAAAGGCGGAAAATTACCTTTACAAAAACACGAAAATCAAATAAGGAAGTATCTTAAAGCCTATACTAAGGATTATGTTACTTCTAGATTTAAAGTTCCCCATTTTATAATCTTCGCTTATGATTTTGACTTGAATAATAAAAAAGATAATCAGATGATAAAAACATTAGAAAAAGACTTTAGCCTAAAAGTAGTATTATTTCCTCTAAAATCACTAATACATTTGGTAAAACTTTATTTTGAATACAAAATTTCTGTTATTGATAATGACAAATTAGAAGATTTTTTTCAAAACGGTTATATCAAAACAGAAGATGTCAATAAATTGATGAATGAACTTAAAGCTCTTACAGAAGAATACAATCAAGACTTATTCAAAAAGACAGAAGAGGTAATAAAAGCTCATGGGTACTGAGGAATTAAAATGAATGAAGAAATTAGAGCTGCACCATATAGCAATACTGATAAAGCAGAAACTCAAGCAGTTGACACTTTCAAGAAACTCCTTAATCATGAGAAAGTAAAGGCTGACATAAAAGAACGTGATAAGTATCCGAACATTGACGGGTATGTAGAATTAGTTAACGGAAACAGGTCGCCCATTGGTAAATTAGAAGTTCAAATAAGGACATTACCAGAAAATGGGGATAAGCACAAATTACAATGTCCTATCTCGCTTATTTCTTATAGTGAGGCCAGTACTTGTAATCCGGTTTTACTGATTGGTGTTGATGTCAATCACAATAAATCTTTCTGGATTCATGTAAATAATTCATTAATAAGTGAGTTACACACCGAGGATCAAAAAACAATAACTATAACGTTCAAAAAAGAGAACATCATTGATAATAATAGTAGTTATATTGAAGACTGGAAAAAGATTACTGAATCTTATAAAAAGAAGATAAAAGAATACGATAAACTAAAGGACTCTTATAAAAATTTATCTGAGAAATCAAATCCTGCTTTGAGAATAGTTAAAGATGACTTTATCAAAATTCATTTCTTCTTAGATTCGTTTAATAGTCTACTAGAAAATGAATTCCTGATTATTAAAAAGAGGTTTTATCCAAACTCATGGAAAGTCGGCTTAGCGTATTATCGTTTTGAAGATAATATGATACACTATGCCCTTTATCCCATATCTACCAATAAAAATGATGTTCAGATTAAGGAGGTCAACGAGGGATTGCACAGAGAGTTAGAGAAAGAGGGACTTGGCTTTACAGCACATTTTGCGGAGAATCCTATAAAATCTAATCCCAAAGGATATGCACTAGAAATTGTTGAAGCTCAAATGCTTAGATTATTAAAAAACAGATTATTGAAACATGATGTAAGCGAATTTTTAGCTAAAGAATTTATTTTTGGTTTTATAGATAGATTTCATCAACAGATGGGATTAGATAAAAAGGATGCATTTAATATTAATGAAATAGAATATGCATTTTATAAATATTTACCTATATGGATGGATGAAGCTATTAAATTCTTAATCAAGAATCAGAGAAATGGAATTAAGAATTACTCAGATTGCCTGTATAGGAAACCATACTTTGATCCAGACATGTTAATCTCCCAGATTATGGATAATGAGAGAAAACAAGTAGAAGAAAAGGTAAAAGAAAGAATAACTCAGAATGATTCCATCCCAAGAATACCTATCGGAAATGGTAGATTCCCACTAAAGATATTTGAAGAAATGTTTCTATTTTTGAAATCAAGAGAAATTAAAGATATAAATAGAGTTTATTCGCCGAAAGACTATTCGAGATTAAAAGATGGTAGCGGATGGATATGGAATACATTTTCTCCAGATGCAGTCAAAAATAACCTAAGGATATTTTTTGATAGCTTACCAAAAGTTTACTCTGAGCTGATGTCCCATAATTTCCCAGAGATTAAAGAAAAATTACTTTTATTTAAAGGAATATCAAAAGTTATGATAAAGTTTGATGTTAAAGAAGAGTATAAGTCATTCCAAGACTCACCAAAAATTCAGTTTTTTTATCTAAGTGACGGAAGTAAAGATGGTTTAGAAGTTGAAATTTATGAAGAAGGGGAAAACGAAGAAGTGCCTGAAATTTCACATGAAAACTTTAAAAAAGAGGTCAAAACTAATGGAAAAAAGTACAAGTTAATCTCTATGAGTACTGGAATATTAGATTTCATTTATGACGATTTGCCCATGTTCAATTTCATTTATAAGATTTTAGAAGAAAATTTAAAAAGCTACTTTAATAGCATAAAAAGTGATTAAAATGCCAATACCAAAAGAAATAATAGACAACAGCGAAGGAAACAAGTTGATTAGTTTCCTGAATAATGTTTTAAGAGAGAATCCAAAAACAAATTTTGACATAGCAACCGCTTTCTTCAATATTCAGGCTTTTGCCATGATCAAAGATAATTTAAATGGTGTTGAGAGATTCAGGCTTTTACTTGGAAAAACCCCGGAAATTCAGAATGAAACAACTCTTGGAGACGTTCTTTTAAAGGAAATAAGAAAAGAGATTGAAGGCTTTGATTTAACAAAAGAGCAGGATAAAACAATAAAGTTGTTTATTGAATTTCTAAAAAGAAAGAATGTTGAAATTAGATTATTTGAAAAGTTCCTGCATGGAAAAGCCTATATTTTTGATGATAGGATAGTTATTGGTTCATCTAACTTTACTGCTGCAGGACTAACAAGGTATGGAGAATTAAACACCTGGAAACAGAAATCCCAGGCAATCTTCACAAGAAAAGAATGGTTTGAAAAATTCTGGGCAGAATCAAGAGACTTTAAAGATGAGCTTATAGAAATTTTGGAAAATTCCAGATTTGGAAGCAAGGAATATTTACCTTACGATATCTATATCAAGACATTGTATGAATTTCAAAAAGATGATGTTGTAGAAGAGGGAAAAAATGAAAAACCAAAAGGACTTCCAGAGACTAAAGTAAATTTGGCTCAATTTCAGGATGCTGCTATTGAAAGAATATGGAAGAGATTGAGGAAATATGGTGGTTGTATTGTTGCTGATTCTGTGGGGTTAGGTAAAACTTGGATTGCTAAAAAAATTCTTGAAAGAATAGGATACTACGAAAGAAAAAACATTCTGATAATCTGCCCTGCTCAGTTAATGGGGATGTGGGCTAAGGAGATGAAAAAGATAGATGTTAAAGAGAATATTTTGTCTCAGGAAAATTTAGCCTCAGAAAATTTCTTAGAAAAAGCAAAGAAAACTCTTGGCGGAAGATTTGATGATGTAGAATTAATAGTTGTTGATGAAAGCCATAATTTCAGAAATCCATTGTCAAACAGGTGGGAGAATTTTTTCGCTTTGGTTAATGACAATATTGCTAAAAAGGGTAAAAAACCTTATATGCTTTTCTTAACTGCTACCCCAATAAACAATACCCTCTGGGATTTATACTGGCAGATTATGCTTCTTATCTTGATGGATAGATCTTCATTTATTAAAGAAAATATTCCCGATTTATTCAAGTTCTTTAAACAGGCAAAGGACAACCCTTCTTTACTAAATGACTTACTAAATGAAATCTCAATAAGAAGAACAAGAGACTATATTATTAAAAATTATCCTGATGCTTATATAGAGATTAACGGAGAGCAGAAAAAGATAATTTTTCCGGAAAGAGTTCTTGAAAACATAAACTATCAATTAGATAATGCTTACAAAGGCATGTATAAAGAGATTTCTGATATAATTTCAAATCTAAAAATGGCTTATTATCATCTACTTGAATATAAAGAAGGAGGGGTAAAGACAGAAGAAGAAATGTTTGTTTTAAACAGGATGATTCAGATTGGGGGTATTTTCAGGACAATTTTATTTAAAAGATTAGAGAGTAGTGTAGAATCTTTTCGGATAAGCATTAAGAGACACATAGACTTTTTGGAAAAATTAAAGAAGAGCCTAAAAGCAGGTAAAATCCTAGGGAAAAAAGATTTTAGTAAGTTATTGAAGAATTTTGGATCAATAAGTGAGGAGGATATAGAAGAGTATTTAGATAAATTCGAATCTTTGGAAGGAACAAAACTTGACGTTTTTGAAAAAGACCTTTATAAAATAGAAGATTTATTTAGAGATATAGACAAAGACATTAAATTATTAAGCAAAATTCTTGAAAAAGTAAATACCATCAAACCAGAAGATGACTCTAAATTAAATGTTCTTAAAGATAAACTATTAAATTTGTCAAAAGATGGGCAGATAGTTCTTTTTACTTATTATGCAGATACTTTAAATTATATTTATAATGAAATAATAAAGGATAAAAAATTCTCAAAACTGAAAATTGAAGCAGTTTCGAGTTCAGGTTTGACGAACAAAAATCCTCAACAAAGAGAAAAGATTATAGAAAAATTCTTCAAAAAAGAGATTGATATTTTAATGAGTACTGATGTTTTGTCACAAGGACAAAATCTCCAAACAGCTAAATATCTCATTAATTATGATTTGCATTGGAATCCAACAAGGATGATTCAAAGAGCAGGAAGAATAGACAGGATTGGTTCACCCTACAAAAAAATATTTGTCTACAATTTTTTTCCAGAAGATGAGTTAGAAGAGTTGCTAAAATTGGTTGAAATTCTGCAGAATAAAATTATTGATATTGATAAATCGGTAGGGTTAGATCAAACTATCTTGGGAGAAGAAATTCATCCCAAGGTTTTTGGGATTATTAGAAAGATTAAAGGAAAAGATCCCAAAATATTCGCAGAAGTAGAACAAGATGCTTTTGGTGGTGGTGAGAAATTTTACCAGCCATTAAAGGATTTCATGAAGAATAAAGCTCTAGAGGAATTGGAAAAGATACCTTATGGTGTTTATAGTGGATTAAAGAAAAACAAAATTTCGGGCATATTTTTCTATTACAAATATGGTAAAGATTTCCATTTTTGGTATTTATATGATATAAATACAGATTCAATAATAACCAGTAAAACAAAGATAATTGATTTCATAGCTTGTAAACAAAAAGAGGTGAGGGTTATTCCCAATTTCTTTGAGAAGATATATGAGGTTAATAGAACTATCTTGAATAAAATAGAAGAAGATTACAATGAAGTATATTCTAGCCAAAAAAGTGATACAAAATTTAAAGAACATAGCGAATCAAAAAGTTCCACTTTTGTAAAAAAAATGGCTAATTCAATTGAAAAAGAAATTAATGATTATTTAGAAGAATTTCCTTCAGATAATAATATACAGAGAGTATGGGATATTACACTAGATAAATTACAAAAAATCCCTCTAACAAAAAAGAGATTGCAGATACTAAGGAGAATTTGGAAACAATATAAAAAGGAGGGTAATTGGAAGAAAAGGGTTGAAGAACTGAATAACTTTTTAATGGAAAAGGGAATATTTAAGAAACCTATTATTGAACCTTTTGATAAATCAAAATTGCAATTAGTTACAATTGATTTTATATCTTGATAATGCTTAAGAATTATAGTTCTACAAAACCAAGACAAAAAATTGACTATTTAATTTTCTTCACTTTCATTCCGCTTTTTCTTAATTTTCTTTTTCTTTTCCCCCAAGAATGTTTTATTTTGCAGCCATCAAATCCAACTTTAATAAGCATTTACTTCTCAAATTTTGTACATACTGAGATTTTTCATTTTGCAGGAAATTTGATCTATTACTTCTTATTTATCTTCTTGATTTTCAAGTTTGAGAATAATAGAAAAAGGCTCTATGTTGTTACCTTAACATTTGTTACAATACTACCAATTCTCAATTCTTTGCTAATTGTTTATACTTTACCAAATCTTCCACCTATTTTAGGTTTTTCAGCGATTGATGCTGGATTTCTAGGTTATCTTCTTTTTTCTGTTTATAATTATATAAAATACTCGTGGAAAATTTCTCTAAATTCTTCTTTTTTGTGGTCAATATTTTTGTTTAATATTTCTTTTCCTGCTCTCTATTATATAGGCAGTTTACCTTTTATAGTTATTTTAGCAGTATCAATTTTTTTCTTTTTGGGTGAGGCACCAAATCGAGATATTATAAAAAAACCTCTTTTTAAATTTTTCAAAATAAGTAAGAGCAGTAAAGAAAGGATAATAAAAATATACTCCTTTTTGGCTTAACTACCAATTTCGTATTATTTGGAGCACTGATTTTGTTTCCACCCACTTTTATTTCTGGTGGACATATAATAAATATAGTGTCTCACTACTTTGGCTATTGCTTTGGAATTATCTTACCGATATCTTTGAAAAACCATATATCCAACTATTAGAAATTAGTTTCTTTTAGATTTATTTTCTAAATTAAGAGTAAATTTAAAGTTTAGTCCTATAGACAATCCAAATATAAAAAGAAAGATAAATAAGATGATAACAACGAACCGAAAGAGTTAAATAACTCTTAAAAATCCACTTCTCGATTAGTAAATAATACCTTCTTTCAGTGCTTTGTCGATAAGTTCATCTGGATTTTCAAAATAAGTTGAAAGAACTTCTCTTAATTTCTTTCTTGGAATACCAAAAGATTTGTAATCAATTGGATTATCTTTTTCATAGGCTTCGATAATCTCAGTAATACCGGTAAAAGGACTTTTTTGAAACGGCAACAAAACTCAGAGGAGACCCACAGAAATTTGAAGTTGAACATTCTGAAGGACCTGTTAAAATAATCATTATGAAAGATGATGGTATTGAAGAAGAAGTTGGGGCAACAACAGGGTTTGAAGATTAATTTAGATAGACCTATAAATATTTTATAGGTATTATTATGAAGGAAATAGATAATAGTTTTTTTGTTGATTTTACTGATTTTTATAGTTTATTTTTAAAAGGTAATTCAATGGCTATTAGAAAACTTGCTGATATTCAGGATAAATACCCGGATGCTTATAAAATAATTGATGAATTAAAAGATAATCCAAATTTAATTGAGGAAATATCTGAAAAATTAACAAGTGAACAAAAAGATATTCTAATAAACTTTATTCTTAAATCATCTATGCTTAACAGAAAACTTCAGAACTTATTTGAATGCTCTGCAGATGAAAAAAGAAAGTTGGCTGATGAAATAGAAAAATTTGGAGAATCCTTTGAGCCGGATATGAAAAAAGTCGTAGACAAAAAGGAAAGTTAATATGTTTGAGTATTTTCAAGTTTTGGTGCCAGACCTGGCAAATGTATCAGATATTTCTAATTTAGTTTTAACAATTCCTAACGAGATACTCTCAACAGAACCTGACAGATTAGAACTTTTATCTAAAAAATTAAAGCAAAAAGTATTTGAACTTATAAAAGAGAAGGGCAAACCAACCACCTCACAAATTGCTAATAGATTTAATATTAAATTTGAAGAAGCACATTTTATTCTTAAAGATTTAGAAAAAGAAGGAAAAATAAGATTTGAATAAAGATGTTCTTTTTAAATAAATTTACAGGTGTGGATGACTGTATTATATCAAAAGTATTTGAAGCTCAGTGTCAGAAAGAACATGAAAGTATAAAAAAAATAATACTATATAAGCATGCTATGTGTGGTATAAAAAAGGAGACAACAGATGAAAATAAAACTAAATTTTCACAAAAATTAAAAGTTTATAAATTTACTCCACATGCAACCAAAGGAGATTATTTATTTGGTTCGCAGTTGCTCACCACTCGATCAAAAATTAAAGGAATTAATAAAGTTAGTGGAGCTACACATAGACATGGTGGACATAATTTTAAAATTTTGGGAGACCCGGAACCTTGTCTTTGTTTTATAAATAAGCCAGTTGGAAAGTCAGAGGCTGTATCCCCTGACCAGTCTGTAAGATTAGAAGAAATTGTATCTACTGTGAAAGAAGAATATTAAAGTTTCAATCCCTGCAGCAAATCAGGATTCTCTCTAATTAATTCCTTTATTGCTTCCTTAAAAGCCTCTCTAACATTATCTTTCTTTAGGGATTCAGTACTTAAATTATCTAAAGTTTCTTTTCTTTTCCTCAATTGTTGTTTTTGTATCTAAAGGCAAACCACCTTATAATCCTTCTATATCCAACCCTTTCAGACCTCTTATTTTTTAAGAAAGTTATAAGAATTTTCTTGTCTTTATTTATCTTTTTAACTTTTCTCTTATAATAATCTTCCCAATAGTCTTGGCCTTCCATATTTACCCTTCTTTTGCTATCTCTTTAGTGAGGGTAAACATATATAGTAAACTTAGACGCTGGGGGCAGGATTTGATTACAGGGATTTTCTTCAAGAAAAACCTACCTGCGCGGACTAGGTCCAGTGGATCTCGAGTCCACCGCATTAACCTGACTCTGCCACCCCAGCATAAATTAAAACCATATTGTATTTTTATGGAGTTCTTTACCTTGAAGGATTTTAACTTGAAAAACAAAACTGTTGCTGTGCGAGTAGATTTAAATTTACCTTATGATTCCAGAAATAAAAGGTTATCTGAAAATGCAAGACTAAAAGCACACATTGAAACTATTAAGAAATTACATGAAGAGGGTGCAAAAATTGTTTTACTCGCACATCAGGGAAGAAAAGGCAAAGATGATTTTATATCTTTGGAAAAACACACTGAACTATTGAATAAATATTTGGATTCTGTGGGTTTCTTGGAATTTAGGGAAGAGTTGAAAAGAATAAAGGAAATGAAAGCAGGAGATATAATTCTACTAGATAACACACGTTTTTATGAAGATGAAAAAATTGAAAAAAATATTGAGGAACACTCTGAAAGTGAATTAGTCAAATCACTAGCTCCCTTAATTGATTATTTTGTTTTAGATGCTTTTTCAGTTGTTCACAGGTGTCACGCAAGCGTTGTTGGATTCTCAAGATTAAAGCCTTGTATCGCGGGCCATGTTTTCGAGAGAGAATTAAAAGAACTGCAAAAGTTTTCAAAGAAACTTGAAAGTTCCAAATCATGTTTCATTTTAGGTGGAGCAAAACCAAAAGAACCTATAAAACTGATGAAAAGATGGGGTGAAAAAGATATTGTTTTCCCTGTTACAGGTGTCATCTCTTTGTTGTTCCTGATAGCAAAAGGTTATGATTTAGGTCATACAGAAAAGTTTCTTCATGACAAAGGTTACATACAATATTTAGATGAAGCAAAAATTTTGTTAGAAAAATTAGGTAAAAAAATAATATTGCCTGTAGACTTAGCTATAGAAAATGAAAATAATAGAGTTGAGATTTCTGTTGAGGAACTTCCTTCTGAAAAACAAATTCTTGATATTGGTAAAGAAACAATTAAAAATTATAATAAAATAGTTCAAGATTCTGAATTTGTTTGTGTTAAGGGACCTGCAGGGGTTTATGAAAATGAAAATTTTCAGTTAGGAACCTATGATATTTTTTCAATGTTGGGAGAAAATTCTTTAGTTGGAGGTGGAAACACAACTGATGCTTTGGGGAAATTAGGAATTGATTTCAACAAATTAGGTTATGTAAGTTTGGGTGGAGGATCTTTTGTTGATTTTCTTGTAGGAAAAAAATTACCTGGTATAAAAGCTCTGGAAAAAAGTTTTGAAAAATTCAAAGATTAAGATAACAATTTTCTAACAACAGACCAAACCTTTTCATGAATCTTCTCTTTTGATAATAATTCCCCCTCTTCCAAACAGTTAATAATCTTAAAATCATCAGGAAACATTTCAGCTACTTCTAAATAAGAATTCAATGTATTGAGCAAATGCTCTTTATCTTTCTCATGGATATCTTTCTTCTTATTACCCAGATAAGATTTTCGTTTTTCTTCCTTTCCCTTATCATAACCTTTTCCAACTAATCTCTCTGAAAATTCAGGAGAAGTCTTCAAAATAATTGTAAAATCTGGTTTAGGTATCTTGAAAATTTTATATTCAAGATTGTAAAGCCATTCTATGTATTTCCTTCTTTCCTCTTGATTTTTGATTTTTCCACCCTGATGACTTATGTTTGAAGCAATATACCTGTCAGCAATAACAATTTTACCTTCATCAAGCCATTTCTTTATTTTGAAGGAAGAATCAAAACGGTCACAAGCATAGAAAATAGAAGGTATGTAAGCACCCAACTCCTTTGAAGAACCATATTTTCCATTCAAGTAATTTTCCAAAGGACCTGCGGATTTTTTTCCATATTGAGGAAAATCTATGGTTTCCACCTCATAACCTTCTTTCTTTAATCTTTCCACCAAAAACTTGGTTTGTGTTGCCTTACCTGAGGCATCTATTCCTTCAATAACCACAAATACCATATACAAAATTTCCAAAATAATTATATGTCCTACGAGAAATTAAGCAAAGGTGAGTATCCCATTAGATAATCTTTTCGAGAGTTCAGAGGTTGAAAATAATTTCTACAAACTTTTCAATAATAAAGAGGAAGCAGATAATATGATAAACAAAATGGAAAATGATATACTAGAAGACCCTATAAAAGCTGGTAGAGACAATTACATAAAGATCTCTGGAGTAAGCAAGAATAATGGACATATTTCAGTGAATTATGTGATGGATAAATACGAAGAAGAATCTCGCATTTAATTTTTTCTTTTTTCACAATAAGTAAGGTCCTGCTATGATAAAGACCAAGATTGCAAAGAAAATTAATGAAATTGCGTTAGCAAATCTCTTATTAGTTAAAGTTTCCGTTATCAAACCTCCATCCAATGGTTTTATTGGTAAGATATTTATGATTGCGACACCAAAACAAACATTGTAGATAAAAAATATTAGCATGTAAAGGAAATTTCCCACGCTTTCTGGGAGAGCTTGCAATTCATAATTCTTGTAGCTCTGTGGGAATACAAAATCAACCACTGTTTCGCTAGGAATCATGTTAAGAATATAAGTATATCCTTGAGGGTAAGTTATTCCTAGAAATGCTTTACCCTTACGATTTGCTAAAGTAATGTTATTAATTCCTTTTGAAGTCTCTATTTTAATATTATCACCTGGTTTATAATTAGACAAAACCTTGGTCATTTTATCAAAAGAAGTTATTTCAATATTATCTATCTTTTTGATACTTCCTGATAAATTATTTCTCGCAGCTGGCCAGTCATCAAACAACAAAAGATTTGTATTATTAACTTGTCTATCCAAAATAGATTTTGTTGCTAAATAAGTGTCTTGGGAAGTTTTTATTTCAAGCAAACCCTCAGACAAATTATTGGTCTCTATTATTTCTGACCTATTAACCATATCTCTTGCATATCCATAATCTACACCTTCATAAGAGAAAGCTGTGAACAGGAAAAGATGGAAAATTAAAACAAGAATAATCCCCGTAACAATATTTGAAAAAGAACCTGCTGCATACACTTGCAATTTTTTGAACTTGTTTACTTTCTTTAATTGTTTTTCATCTGGCTCAACAAAAGCTCCAGGTATGAACAAGAGCAAGAAAACACCTAAAGACTTAATTTTCAACTTGTTTAAAGCTAGCGCTAAACCATGAGAAAGCTCGTGAGGGAAAATCAAAACTACAATTGCTATCAACCAGTACCATATAGGAACTAAAAGAACACCTGGATGAGCTGAAAAAGAAGATGTTGGCCCTGGAAAAACCAAAGAAAGAGTGGGAGCACCAAAACCCTGTAAAAGATTGATTACATTGTTAAGAAGGAAAAAAATTCCAAATACCATTGCAAGGAATCCAACTATAACACCTGTTGTAAAATAAGTTTTCCAAAAGAAAGGATATTTTTTTACAGCTCTCTTTATTAGGGTTCTAAGTTTTTTTGTCTTCAACATCACGAAAACTCCCTGAATTTGGAGATTTTTTTTCTTCCAATAT
This sequence comes from Candidatus Aenigmarchaeota archaeon LH_S7, assembly GCA_023659895.1. Classification (GTDB taxonomy): domain Archaea; phylum Aenigmatarchaeota; class Aenigmatarchaeia; order QMZS01; family QMZS01; genus JAGXOL01. The sequence goes on along the minus strand of JAGXOL010000001.1, from coordinate 20,333 downwards.
ACAAGGATGACTAAAGCAACAATGAAGATGATAAAACCAATTGTTCCATAATCCATATAAGTAAATGTATAAAATTAAAGAATATCTATTAATCATTCAATGCAGTAGGTATGATCAGTAATCTTTTCTCTATGTTTTGGATGATATACAATATTTTCTATGTCATCCGGAGAAAAACTATACCAGTTCTCAAATTCTTTTTTATTCCGATGTTTCATATTTAATTTTAGTAGTAAACCTCCAGATTTAGAATAAGGCTCTATCTTCCCTTTCTTAAAATGAACTTCTACCTCTCTTGCTACTTCTGAAGGTTCAATATTTTCTATGTCATCTGGAGAAAAATCATAATGCCACTTAAATTCTTTCTCGCCACTAAAATCCCTATGATACTCTAATAGAAATTTTTCAGAAGGAAGAAATACTTTTACTTCTCCATTTTTTAAATGAACCTCCAAGTTTCTTGGTGAATAGTGTTGAGGTATTCCTGTTTCTTTCTTTCCTTCATCCTTTCCAACTTCATATATTTCCATTATTACATAGTGGTAAGAGATATATAAATAAGTTTATTTTGGCTCATATCCCTAAATTTTAAGGTCTATGTCCTAATTTAATTTTTTGAACTTCAGAATTTTGACCTAATAATTGTTCAAATTTACCATTCTACTCTTTCTGGTGTCCATATCAACCTTCACGAAAATTCCTGGGTGAGGCACATGACCTAACATTTCCTGGAATTTGGTTCTCCCCTGGAATGTTCCAGAGTTAATGGTTAAAACATTCTTGTAATTATCCATTCCTACAGTATGCAAGTGCCCAGAATGGAGAATGTCTGGTATATCCTCTACAACCAAATAATCCTTTTGTTCAGGTATTGCTAGGGAGGAGCCATAAGTAGGTGCTAAATGCCTTCTTTTAAGAGCTTCTATCATAGGTAAAGTGGGTTCCCTATAACCTTTCTGCCTGATTGAAGGTAATTCCCTTATCAAATTGTCGTAGGAATAACCATGGTACATCAATATCTTTATCTTATCCAAAGTTACCCAACAAGGATTAGTACCAAAAACAATATTAGGTAGTTGTGATAATGCAGTATCTTTCAAAGTGTTCTGAGGTTCATGATTACCAACAATGTCGTGGTTACCTGGCTGAACAATGATCTTAATATGTTCAGGTATTTGTTTCAATAATTCAGCAGTGTGTTCATATTGTTTCTTCCCACTTTTTATTGATAGGTCTTCCTCCTGGGAAGCATAAATTCCTATACCATCAACCAAATCCCCTGCAATCAAAATATATTTCACGTTCTCTGCTTCCTTTGAATGCAACCATTTCAAAAATTTCTTGAAGGTGTCTTCAAGGAAATCAACACTACCCACATGCAAGTCAGAGATGAAAACACAGGACAAAGGCACATCCAATTTCTTTATTTCTTTGGTAATAGGTATCTCAGGTCTTATAAGCTCCCTTATAAATAGATAATTGTTCTTAAAAACACCTCTAACACCTAAAACCTCATCTTTCAAAATATTTTCTGATTCCTCAAAAAGACTTCCCTCAGAATTCTGAGTTATCATTGCAGAGAGTTTTCCTGTTGGATCTTCCAATTCAATGATCTTGTTGTTTGAAGCTGTTGTCTTGATATCATAAACCATCCCTATTATAGAAACTTCATCATTCCGAGTTTTCTTAACATTGGAAATAGAAATTGGATTTACTCTCTTCATCAACATTCCTTGAATCAACTCGTACCTTGAGTTAAAATAATTAATGAAATCAGAGGTTTTCCGTTCTACATGCTTTACCTCTGAATTGTATATATTGAAATCTACATCATGTTCCTCAGCAACCTTCTTTTTCCTGTCTCTCCTTATTTCTACTTCTTCTTTTTTTGGTTCTTCTGGTTTCTCTTCCAGTTTTGTTTCTTGTTTTAATTCTTTTTCAGATTCTTTCTCTATTTTCTGTTCATTTTTAAATTTTTCTTTTTCTAAAGATTCCAAAGTACTCTTCTTTATTATGGTTTCCTCCAACTTCAAAACTTCATCAAAAAGATTCCTATTCCTTATGATTTCCAAAGCCTCAGGACTGGCTATCTTTCCATTTGCAAGTAATTTTTTAGCTAAATCATTCAATTCCTGTGACATAAAATAAGTTAGAATAAAATTTTCTATTGTCAACTATTTTTTTCTATTTCCTTTCCCTAAAAGAGACCTACTTCTCCAGGAAAAATCCTTTACTTTCTTGGACTTTCCATAACCACACTTAGCACAGAATTTTTTTCTCATATTGTAAGCATGAGCACCACATCTCTTGCATGTAGTGTGCAATAACTTGTTTCTTTTTCCTTGACTAGGAGTTCCCTTTGTCATATCTATATTTAAGTAAAATTTTTAATATTACCTTCTAGTCAACTCAGAAATTATGGTATGATATAGAGTACTGTGTCTCCTCTTATAAGCATATTCTTGTATTTGGTTGTTTCATCTTCTTTCTTGATCTCCACATCTCCAAGCCACATGTTCAAATGCAAGTCATGAGCTTTCAATGTTCCAGACATTTCTGTACCATTCTTTAGCTTTAGGAGTACTCTACTTCCTCTAGAGTTGTTTAAAGCATCTATCGGTCTGTCTTCGTTCATAACAATAATAAAAATTTAAATAGTTAAGTAACAAATACCTTATATTTAAGTTTAATTGTTGGGAAAATCTTAATAGCTGGTTTAGGGGATAAATTGCGGGGTGATGATGGTCTTGGTCCTTTAGTAATAGAAAAACTCAAAAATGAGAAATTACCTGAAAATGTTGAAGTGGAAGATTTTGGTTCAGGAGTCTTTGCTCTTCTAAACAAAATAGAGCAATATGAAAAAATCATTGTTGTGGATGCTATCAAAAGAGAAGGTAACCCAGGAGAAATATATAACTTTGAATTATCTGATTTAAAAAAAAAGGAAAACTCACAAATATCCATGAGACTAAAATAGATAAGATAGTTCTCGTGGCTAAAGAGCTGGGTGTTGAGACAAAAATATTAATTGTGGGTTGCGAACCAAAATCAATGGAATATGAAGTTGGTCTATCAAAAGAAGTGGAAAAAGCGATTCCTGAAATAATAGATTTGATTGTTGCGTGGGATTTAATAAAGAGTAATGTGTAATTAAATAATGTATTATGTTCTAAAGAAAAAAGATCTCCCAAAATTCGTGAAACTGTTAAACAAAAATTTTGAGGTAATAGCTCCTGTAAAAAAGAATGGCTCTCTTATTTTTGATAAAGTAAGTTCCGCGGATGAAATCGTGAAGAATTATATAAACACTGATTACCCTCCAAAGAATTTTTTCCTCCCTGATGGAGAAACAATATTTGAATACAAGAAATCCAATAATATAAAAATAAAGCATCCTGGAAAGCCAAAGAAAAAAGTGATATATGGAATTAGACCTTGTGATGTAAATGCTCTGTTGAAATTGGATAAAATATTGGGTGGGGAATTCTATTACAGAATAAAAAGGGAAAACACGAAAATCATAGCAATTAACTGCACCAAAGCTGGGGAAAATTGTTTCTGCACAAGTTTAGGGGATGACCAGTTAAAGGAAGGTTTTGATTTGTTATTAACAGATGTTGGAAAAGAATTTTACATAAAGATTGGGAGTGAGTGGGGCAAAAAATTGATGAAACACAAGATCTTCAAGAGAACGGAAAACTCGTTCAAGAAAACTTTTTTTGAATGCAAGAGATTTTTCTTAGCAAAAGATTTAGACAAAAAAATAGAAAGAAATTTCAACACAAAGATCTGGGAAAAGCACTTCAAGAAATGTTTTTCCTGCACTGCTTGTTCAGTAGTCTGCCCTATGTGCTATTGTTTTGATTTAGTACAAGTTCCAAAATCTGAAAATGAAGGCAAAGTAAAAAAATTCTGGAGTTCCTGTTTGTCAAAAGAATTTTCAAGAGTCGCAGGAGATTTTATTTTCAGAGATAAAAGAGTTAATAGGGTGAGGCAATTCCTAAGTCACAAATTCTTATATGGAAAAAAACATTATGATGAATTCTTGTGTGTTGGTTGCGGCCGTTGCATATCACATTGTCCTGTAGGAATTGACTACGAAAAGTTTTTAGAGGAAATAAAATGAAAATATATACACCAAATATTGGGAAAATCAAAAAAACAATAAAAGAGACAGAGGACACGAAAACTTTTCAAATAGAACTAGAAAACAAAATTTTAAGAGAACATTTCTATTTTGATCCAGGTGAATTTGTCTTAATCACAGTTTTCGGTGTTGGGGAAGCACCATTCTCGATCTCCTCCTCCCCTTTCAACAAAAATTATTTTGAGATAACTGCAAGAAAAACAGGTAATGTAACAAATGCTCTTTTCAATCTTAAAGAAGGGGATAAAATAGGTGTTAGAGGACCTCATGGTAAAGGATATCCAATGGATGAGTTTGAACACACAAATATTATACTTATTAGTGGGGGTTGTGGACTTGCCCCTTTGAAATCACTAATCGAATATGTAATACAAAAGAGAGGTTGTTATAACAAACTAACCTTGCTTTATGGAGACAAAACACCTCAAAATATTATTTACGAAAAAGAAATTTCAAAATGGAAAAAGATCAAGAATTTTGATGTTCATTTAACTGTGGACAAAGGTGATAAGAAATGGAAAGGTAACGTAGGAGTGGTCACAAAACTAATAAACAAGGTTAAGAATTTTGAAAACTCTGTGGTTTGTCTTTGTGGACCTCCTGTAATGATGAAATATTCAATTCCAGAATTAAAGAAAAAAGGAATTGAGGATGAGGATATTTTTGTTTCCCTGGAGAGAAAAATGCAATGCGGTTTAGGAATTTGCTGTCATTGCAATATTAATGATGTTTATGTTTGTAAAGACGGTCCTGTGTTTCGTTATTTGGACATTAAAGATTTAAGTGAATTAGGATGGTAAAGAAGAAAGTTGGTGTGTTTAAGTTCACATGTTGTTCCGGATGTCAAGTGGAGATTCTAAACCAAGCTGAGAGATTTTTGGAACTAAGGAAAAAACTTGATTTCAAATACATGAAAATCTTAAAGAAAGGGAAAATTCAAAAATTTGATATAGGTTTTATTGAAGGTGCAATTTCTTCAAAGGAAGAAATTGAATTAGCAAAAGAAATCAGAGAAAAAACTGATTACTTGATTGCCTTGGGCAGCTGCGCAGTTCTTGGAGGAATTTCTGCAATGCAAAACTTTGTTTCTGCTAAGAACAAAAGAAAAACAAATTACACACCTAAAGACAAATCAGTTCCTGTTGAAAAATATGTTAAGGTTGATTACAGATTAAGAGGTTGCCCTATTACTGGTTCCGAATTTTTACAAGTGATAAATGATCTTTTAGCAGGAAAAACATTAAGAGATCTGGAAACACCTGTTTGCAACGAGTGCAGGAAAAACAATAATGAATGTTTGATAGAAAAAGGTGAATTTTGTGCAGGTCCAATAACATATGCAGGTTGCAAAGCAATCTGCCCAGAAAACAATACTTCTTGCATAGGTTGTAGAGGGATAACAAAAGATGCGAATTTAAAGGAGTGGAAGAAGAAAATGAAAGAAAATGGATTTAAGGAAAAGAGTAAAGAAGTTTTGAGAATATTTAATCATGAGCCATGAAATGACTAGAGTGGGAGGTAATGCAACAATTATTTTAGAGAAAGATGGAAAAAAATTAATTCCTAAAGTTAATATATATGAATCCTCAAGAAAATTTGAAAAAATTCTAATCGGAAAAAAAGTAGAGGAAATACCTGATTTAGTGAGCAGAATCTGTGGTATTTGCCATGTACCTCACAAATTAGGAGGAGTGACTTCCTCTCCCTGAATAAATTAGGGGCCTCCTTAACCAAAAACCGTTTTGAATACAGAAGGCTAACGAGGTTCTAAAGTCGCTAACAAAACTTACCGTAGCAGAGGTTTTGGTCTGACACGCTTTAGTTTAGGGCTGAGTCACCTTTTTCAGACGCCGTTTCACTATTGTAGGGTTAGCAACCCCGTCTTCCAAGATATACCCAGAAGACAATACAGGACCTGTATGTCCATATTTAATTATGTTTTAAAAGTATTGAAGGACAATTCATCTACACGATTAAAATCGGTAGCTTTCTTGGGACTTATCTGTAAGATACAAATGATTATTTAATTTTCTTCAACCCCAGAAATAACCTCTTCTTTGAAAAGTTCAATTTTATTCTTGTTAATTCTTGCCCCAGCAGCTTTCTCGTGTCCACCACCCATACCACCACAAATATTTGCAGTTTTCTTGAATATTTTTCCGAGGTCCGTGCTAGTGTTCGTTCTTCCACTTATGTGATAATAATCATCTCTCGAAGAATAAGCAATCACAATAACACCTTCCTCCTTCTCCAGAATTTGGGAAGCAATAATTGATTTTATATTGTACCTTGAGTTTACCTCCACGAAAAGTATATTTCCCTCTCTTTCCACCTTTCTCTTTGATTCAACCAGCTTCCTCTGGATTTCCTCATAGCAATATTTCAAATAGGTGTTCTCTAAAACCTCATCAGGGCTTTTTGCTTTCCTAACAATTTGTAAAGCCTTCTCCATTCCTTCAGTGTGATCTATTAAATCAGAGGAAAAGATATATCTTGATATCATTTCCAGTTTTTCCTTGTCTTCAACACTTTCCACAAAATCCTTGCAAAACTTTGAGTTCAAATCACCCCTATCACCCATTATGCCTACCGCAGCAATCCATTTCATTTCATCAATGTTTTCAATCTCTGAAATTATCTCATAAATCAAATATGCTGCGGGTATATACGCTTTTGGATCTTTTTCTCTAGGATTGTAAAAACAAACTTTATCCATCTTCTTTGTGTATGGATGATGGTCTATAACCAAAGTATTATCTGTAACAAATTTTGAAACATTATCCAAACTTATATCTATGAAAATCATGTTATCCAAAGTATCTAAATTTTCTATATAAGCCTCTAACAATTCATGCTCTTCATCAATACCTTTCTTTTCTAAGTAGTTTAATAAAATAGCAAGAGCGCACAAACCATCAGTGTCTTTATGGGAAATAATCTTCACTTTTTCCTTTAAATTTTCCAAAAATCTTACAGCCTCTTCTTTCATCTTACAGATTAAAAGAATTCTTAACTAATTCCTTAATATAAACATCCATGTGTGCATCAATAGTGTCAGCAAAATGAACTATCAATGCCTCTGGTATCAAACCACTTGGTTGAACATGATTCAAAACAATATAGACAACTTCCTCTGGGAATTCTCTTGCATATAGTTCACAGCCTATTAATTCCTCATGGTTCAATAATTTTTTCGTGATTCCATATCCTTCATCAGAGTCTTCAAAATCATAAACCCTCATTAAATCATGTAACAATGCTCCTGCAATCACGAAGTCTTTATTAATTTTATGATATTTTTCAATTACAAAATCTGAAATTTTTATTGCTAATTCTGTAACATTTTTTGTGTGGATAAGTAAACCACCTTCTTCCATGTGGTGCTCGAATCCTGGATAACCAGCAGGAGATTTATCCAATTTCAAGGGCTTATAATTCAGTTTCTTGTTGCTTAAATTAACTTCTTTAAGGGTTTTTACAGTTTTCTCTCTAAGATTTTTGTCTTCAATTTTTTCAGCCAGTTTTATGAGCTCTCTCATACTTCTAATTTTATTATAATTTTAATATATGGGTCCGTAGCTCAGGTTGGTTAGAGCGTCGGTCTTATAAGGCAGAACTTCTTTAGAAAAGAAGTTCTATCAAGAAAGAGCTGTTTTGTTCTTTTAAAGACGCGTAGAAGCCGGAGGTCGGGAGTTCAAATGGAACTTTTAGAAAAAGTTCCAGCAAAAAAAGAAGGGAACTTTTAGAAACCTCGAAAAACTTTGTTTTTCGGGGCCCCATAAACCCAAGGTTTATGAGGAAGTTCCAGCAAAACAAGCTTTTAGAAAAAGCTTGAGCAAAAAAGGAACTTTTAAAAAAAGTTTCTAAAGAGTTCCTGAGAATCTCCTCGGGCCCAAAGTTATTATATATTTTATTGGTATTGATTTAGCTTGGTCTGAAAGGAATAATACTGCAATTAGTATTATAGAATCTAACAAAAAGGAAAGAAAATTAAAAGAATTTAATCCTAAAATAAAAACTAATAAAGAAATCGTTGATTGGACTTATGAAAAAATTGGGAATAAATGTGCTTTAATATCAATAGATGCTCCTTTGGTGGTTCCAAATAAAGAAGGTACAAGATATTCTGATAGATTAATAACGAAATTCTTTAGAAAATATCATGCAGGAAATTCATCCTACAAATAGAAAAGTTCTTGGAAAATATGATGGTCTAAGAAGTGAAAAAATTGTAGATTTATTTGAAGAGAAAGGATATAAACAAAATCCCTACCTAAAACCAAAAAGAAAGTTGAAGATTTGAGAGGAAAAGCATTGAAGGAATATGAGGATTTTTTAGATTCAATAATTTGTGCTTACATTTCTTATTGGTATTGGGGCTCTGAAAAATGTTTTGTTTTTGATAATTTAAAGAATGGTTATATTGTCAGTCCTGTGTTTGATTGGATGCATGATTATTTGAAACAAGAATAATCAGAATGGACGGAGAGGGATTTTCAAACATCTTTCTTTGGAACTTTTAGAAACCTCGAAAAACTTTGTTTTTCGGGGCCCTATAAACCCAAGGTTTATGAGGAAGTTCCAGCAAAAAAAGGAGGGAACTTTTAGAAAAAGTTCCTTTTGAACCCTCAGCCTTCGCCAATTTGGATTTTGGTTGCTGGATGTGTTGAAACCCGCTGGAGGTTTCGACTGCCAAGGCGACATTCTGCCAGGTTGAACTATCCGCCCATAAAACATAATTTTAAAATAATTTTGGGAACTAATATTATGATACTAACAAAAGAGGAGATTCAGGAAAAGATTGAAAATGAAAATCTTGTGGAAGGTTATATGAGTTTGAAACATCAGCTAACACCTAATGGAATTGATTTGACTGTTGGGAAGATAAAGAGGTTTAAAAGCGAGGGAAAATTGGATTTCTCAAACAATGAAAGAGAACTTTCTAAAGTTGAGGAAATGACTCCTGAAAAAGAAAATGAGGAGGACAAACACGGCTGGTGGGAACTTGAAGAAGGCTGTTACTTAGTTGAGACTAATGAAACAGTGAATTTACCTTTGAATTTGATAGGAATTGCAAAGCCAAGAAGTTCATTGTTGAGAATGGGAATGACAGTTTCAACTGGTTACTGGGACTCTGGATTTAAAGGTAAAAGCCAGTTTTTATTATATGTATCCAAGGAAGTAAAAATAAAGCAAAACGCAAGAATTTGCCAATTGGTGTTTGCAAAAACTTCTGGGAGTGAAAAAGGTTATGATGGGATTTATCAAAATTCCAATTAATTAGATTTTTTATTAATTTAATAATTATATGGACTAGTAGCTCAGGTTGGTTAGAGCGCCACGCTGATAACGTGGAAGTCGCAGGTTCAAATGGAACTTTTAGAAAAAGTTCCAGCAAAAAAAGAAGGGAACTTTTAGAAACCTCGAAAAACTTTGTTTTCTGGTCCCATAAACCCAAGGTTTATGAGAAAGTTCCAAAGAAAAATAAGATACGAAAATCCTGCCTGGTCCAGTGGAACTTTTAGAAACCTCGAAAAACTTTGTTTTTCGGGGCCCCATAAACCTTCGGTTTATGAGAAAGTTCCATCAAAACAAGCTTTTAAAAAAGCTTGAGCAAAAAATAGAACTTTTAGAAAAAGTTCCAGCAAAAAAAGAAGGGAACTTTTATAAATCTCGAAATATTTGTTTTCGGGCCCCATAAATCCAATTTATTAGGAAGATCCAGCAAAACAAATATTATGGCAAAGTTTGGAAAGATACAGGAAATGATCAAAGAAAAAAACATACAGCCTAGTGACTGCGAATATCACACTCAGAGAAAACTTGATAAAACAGGAAAGATAAGAGTTTTGGTTTACGAAGGTATAGCACACGTGGAATACATATGTCCAAAATGTGGGCATTACGAATACACCACAAAGGAATGGAAAAGACCTTTTTCAATTAAATGCAGCAATTGTGGAGAAAGATTAAAAGTTCAAAAGCTGAGATATCTCGTTAAAAAAGAACAAAAAGAAGCTGAAGGAAAATAAATTATTTAAATTTATTATATAAAATTATATGGAGCCCCAAAAGAAAAATTTAAGATTTGTTTTTGTTGTAGGGGGGGTTCTCTCAGGATTAGGAAAAGGTGTTGTAACTGCTTCTGTTGCAAGATTGATTAAAGATTCGGGTCATAATGTTACTACAATAAAGATTGACCCTTATATTAACATAGATGCTGGAACTATGCGTCCAACAGAGCATGGAGAAGTATTTGTTACTGAAGATGGTGGAGAAATAGATCAAGATTTTGGAACTTATGAAAGATTCTTGGACATAAACATTCCCAAAAACAACAACATCACAACAGGAAAAGTTTACTCAAGTGTTATAAAGAAAGAGAGAGCTTTGGAGTATGGTGGAAAAGATGTAAAACTTATTCCTGACATAGTAAATGAAATAAAGGAAATGATTTTAAAAGCCTCAGAAGGATTTGATGTTTCAGTTGTTGAAGTTGGTGGAACTACAGGAGACATTGAGAATCTTATTTTCTTATATGCAATCAGGGACTTGATGCAAGAATATAAATCCTCCACAATAATGGTATCTTATGTTCCCAGACTAAAAAATGTTGGGGAACTGAAAACAAAACCCACCCAACATGCAATGGCAAAAATAAGGGAAACAGGGATTGTCCCAGATTTCATAGTTGTTAGATCTGAGCGAGGAATGGACAAACCAAGATTGGATAAAATTGCTACAAGTTGTTTCCTTCCAAAAGAAAACATAATTGATGATCCTGATGTTTCAAACATATATGAAATGCCTTTGATTTTTGAGAGACAGAATTTTGTTGCAAAAATCCTAAAAAATATTGAATTAAATTACAAAGAGGATGCTGAAAAGTGGAGGGAATTCGTGGACAAGATTAAAAGAGCTGAAAAAGAAGTAAAAATAGGTATTGTAGGGAAATATGTTGCTTTTGGTGATGCAGAACACAGTGACGTTTATGTATCTGTGATGGAAGCCATAAAACACGCTGCTTATAACTCTAATTTAAAACCTGTAATAAAACAAGTTTTTTCCACAGATATTGAGAGGAAAGGGGATAAAATTCTTTCAGAGTTTGATGGGATAATAGTTCCAGGAGGTTTTGGTAGTACAGGTGTTGAAGGTAAAATATCTGCTATAAAATACTGCAGGGAAAATAACATTCCTTATTTAGGTCTTTGTTTTGGGATGCAACTTGCAGTAGTGGAATATGCAAGGAATGTTTGTGGTCTTAAAGCTCATACTACAGAAATTGATTCTAATACAGATTGTCCTGTCATTGATGTAATTCCTGAACAAAAAGAGCTTATAGAAAAAAAGATGTATGGTGCTACCATGCGTTTAGGTGGTTGGCCTGCAAACTTAAAAAATAATTCCAAAGTATTCGATCTCTACGGAAATAAGGATATTGTTGAGAGACACCGACATCGTTATGAAGTTAATCCGAAATATATAGAAGAACTTGAAAACAAAGGTTTGGTTTTTTCAGGTAAAAGTCCTGAAGGAAAATTAATGGAATTCCTTGAATTACCTAAGCACAAATTTTTTGTTGGGACTCAGGGACATCCAGAGTTCAAAAGCAGGCCACTAAATCCTCATCCTTTATTTAAAGGTTTCATTAATGCTTGTTGTGATAAAAATGCATGAAAATGTACAACCTATTGACTATTATATTTCAAATATCTTCTATTCAATGGTGCAGGAAAATCTATCTTACTTAAAAACAGATTCTTATGATTGGGATTTCTCATGTTTATGCGGAAGTGACTTCCTCTCCCTGAATGAATTCAGGAGCTTCCTTAACCAAAACACTGTTTTGAATACAGAAGACTGGCGAGGTTCTAAAGTCGCTAACAAAACTTACTATAGCAGAGGTTTTGGTCTAACACGCTTTAGTTTAGGGCTGAGTCACCTTTTTCAGACGCCTTATTTCACTATTGTAGGGTCAGCAACCTCGTCTTCCAAGATATACCCAGAAGACAATACAGGACCTGTATGTCCATATTTATACTTGTTTTTAAATTATTTAAGGGCAATTCATCTCCACGACTAAAGTTGGGAGTTTTCTTGCCTTTGGTCTATAATCTTGAGTAACTGTAAGGTTCAAAAACATATAAAGAAGCGATGAAAACATTGAAAGGAGTAAGAGAAGAAATTGAAGCAGGAGCAGAGGAAGAAGCCAAATAATTTTTTGTTTTTATTTAATTTTGGAAAAATTACTATCTTCTTGTTTAAAACTTTAAAAATCTCCTTATTTCTAAGCTATTAGATAGTAGAAAATATATATTTTATCACCGAAAATTATATATAGTTTTGGTACATTATTTATTAGTGGTAAAAATGGTAGGAAATAAAGATATGGGAGAAAATAATGGTATAGCAAAAGATCCAAAAAGTGAAGTATACAATAGTATAATGGATTCTTTTGTAGAGGCAACAAAGCCACCGGAGTTATCAAAAAAGGGAGAAGAAGCATATTCAAGAATTCTGGGATTAGAAAATGCTTGCTACGATATAGCAAAGGAGACAGGAAAAATAGATGTACATGATTATATATCTGAAGAAGTGGAGAGTAAGATTAGGTATATGAAGGATGAAATAACTGAATATGTAGCAGTACTTCCAGAGAAAGAACGAGATCTTATCACTAAAAGATTGAAGGAGGACCCAAAAGCATATTATTCTGCTTGGCCTGTGATAAGAGGACTAGGGAGAGGAGGACATATACTGAATGATTCTAAAGTTCTTTATTATGAAATTGAGAGAAGGATAGGGAATACAAAGGAATTATATAATAGAGTAGAAGCTTCAATAGATTACGACGACAAAGGTAGAATTGCTGGTCCAGGTTCAGAAACTTATGATAGAACAAAGAAACTCTGGGAAAAAGTAAAAGGTGAAAAACATTGGCAGGAATTGCCAGAAGAAGAGAAACAGATCTGGGAAAAATATTTCAGTGGAGAGAAAGAAGAAGGAGAATTGAAAGAAGCAGGAGCAAAGGAAGAATCCAAATAATTTTTTGTTTTTATTTAGAAAGATGCCTTTGATAATTCTGGGACCAGCAGGAGTTAAAAATATAAAAAAGCAATTTCAATGAATTTTTCAAAAAAAATTAGAATGACATAATCATATTTATAAATATATTTTAAAATAAGTTTTCAACAATAAATTAAAAAAAGAAAACTACAAACAATTTACAAGCTATTATTTACGTTTTTTCTACTTCTTCTGCTCTGACTCCTTTTTCTCCTTTGACTGCTTTGAAAGAGACTTTATCTCCTTCTTTTATACTTACTCCTTCTTTCAATCCACTTGAATGAACAAAATAGTCTTTCCCATCGTCTCCAGTTATAAAACCAAAGTTCTTCAAGGTATTGAAGAATTTAACAGTTCCTTCAACCATTTTAGATAAATAAACTTGTATTTAAACTTTAAAAGGGCGCTAATTGTTGCTTAAATGTCAATTTAAACAAGTTATAAGGGACTGCCCGCGCCGGGATTTGAATCCCCGAAACCTTCAAATTTTGGAAAAAGATTTTCCCGGGCCACCGGCTATCTTCATAGACACTAAGTCTCATTCCTTTCTACTCGAAAGGCCGACATCCTTGACCGGACTAGACGACGCGGGCATAACTTAATTTCTAAGTTTTATAAAAACCTACAAATTCTTTCTCTGAAAAGTGCAATTTTCCTGGTAAAATGATTACTGCAGGGACTTCCTCAATATTTAGTAAATCTTCAACTTTTCCAAAAAATATCTTCTTTTCTTTACTTCCTAGTTTGCAACAAATAACACAAGTAGTTTCCTTATTAATCAAATTCTCATTCCTTTTTTCTTCTATTTCCAGTAATCTGTTCAAGCCTTCTTTAGGTGACATAGGTTTTTCCCCTAAATCTAAGAGAAACAAGGTGTGCGCATCTATATCTTTATTCTGTTTAAGCAAATCGTAAGGATATTCACTGTATTCCCAAGATATTGAAGCAGTTTTCCCGAATTTGTAAAGTTGTAATCCAGTCTCAGCTATTGCAGTTTTTATTGAAGCATTATGCACTATTTCAACAGAAATTCCTTTTTTCTTTGCTTCCTCTAAAACTGAAAAATGAGTAGTTGCAGTTAAAGGATCTCCAGGAACCAATATTGCAATTTTCTTTTTCTTAGCTTTTTCCAAAATTTTTTCTGCTCCTTCCTCCATTTCATTTCTTCCAATTTCTTTTACTTCCAAATCTAACTTTTTCAATTTACCTTTCCATATTGAAGTGTAACTCTCAACAAAAATCCCATCACATTCTTTCAAAATATCCAAAGCTCTCAATGACAAATCTCTTTCATCCCAAAGTCCTGCACCAACTAGATAAAGCATACTATAACAACTTTAAATCCTTAATAAGTTTATCAATCTTATCTTCATCATCTGGGCCTAAACCTAAACAGGTTGTAGTGCTTTCTTTCAATTGTGTTAAGCCAGCATCGTTTATTAGGGCTAAAGGGATTTTTAACTGATCAGCCTTTTTCTTGAATTCCAAGAGTTCATTCAAAGAATTAACTTTCAGAACAATCTTCTTGCTTCCTCCTTCCTCCCATTTTTTTATAATATCTTTATCAGCTTTCTTGTAAGCTTCCAAGCTAGCATGCGCTACTTGGGTTGCTATTTTACCTTTACCAATATTAAGGTCATTTCTTACTAAAATTGCTTGTTTTACATTTCCAATTTTCTTCTTACCAAAAAGTTTCATTCTTTAGGTGTTGCAACTATACCTCCTAAACCAGACTCTGCAATCTTATGCATTGTTCCTGCAACCAAGTTCACTAAGTGTTGTAAATCCCCTGACTTTAATTGCATTTTCTCTGGTTTGTTTATTTCTATAGAACTAGGTCCATAAGAGATTGCTATAACAAATAAAGTTGTTAAATCTTTAACCATACATTCAACATCAACATATTGTGAATAACCTTTATCCAAATTCTTGATAGGCTTTTTCACTTCTTCTGCCTCACTAAATTTCTTCTCATAAACAAAACAGGTTTTTATTGTTTCCAATTTTCCTATGTGTTCCTTTAGGCTCTTCTCAACAATTTCCTTGTTATTTCCCAAAACCTCAAATATAAAAGATACTGTCATCCATCCTTTGCTTTCCATATCCTTTACTTTTGCTTTTGTATCTTGGTCCATAAATAATCATAAAAAATAAAGTCTATTTTCAACTGCAGGAGGGGAGATTTCCGAAACTTGTTTTCTTTGAAGTGTTGGACTTTCTTTTCTTTTTTTGCTGGAACTTCCTCATAAACCGAAGGTTTATGGGGCCCCGAAAAACAAAGTTTTTCGAGGTTTCTAAAAGTTCCATTCGAACTCCCGAACCGACTAACAGACAGAGTCCTTAGCCCTGCGCCTATGGTCCTTTTCTGTTCAGTTTGACCAGACTTGGCTACCCCTGCATAAGGTTTTATATACAATTTTTATTAAATTATGAGCAAGAGAAAATCAAACTTTTTATATATATCTTTATTAAATTATGAGTAGAGAAAAATTAAAGTTTGTTGGTGTCTTGGTGATTTTGGTTATTTTAGGGTTAGCTTTTGTATTGTTTGAGTCTGTCTTAACACATCAGGAATCTGGTATTGTAGGGGTTGAAAAATTCTCTTCAGAACATGAATTCAGAGACTATCTGAAAGAATCAGCAAAATCATCAAATTTGGGACATTACGGTATGGGGGATGGAACTACTAAGGCTATGGCAACGGCAGAACAAACTGGTGCTCATATAAAATCAGAAAGAGGTTTGGGTGAAGAAACAGCAGAACCTGAAAGGGTTTCTAAAACAAATGTCCAGGTTCTTGGAATTGATGAGCCAGATATTGTAAAAACAAATGGTAAGGAAATTTATTTTTCTCCAAGTAGTCGGAAATACAGAACCTATAGAAGACATTATGAAAATAAAAGAAAAACAAAGGTTGTAAATGCATTTCCTCCAAATAATTTGAAAAATTTGGCAGAAATAAACAGCACAGGGAAACTTTTATTGTATGAAAATATTTTAGTAGTTCTCTCCGGAGATAAAGTTTATGGTTATGATGTTTCCTCCCCAGAAAATCCTGATAAGAAATGGGAAATTAAATTAAACAGTAGTTTTGTTTCAGCAAGACTTTATGATGATAAAATATATTTAATAACAAAAAACCAGATCAATCAACATACCTCTTACCCTATTATACCCCTTACTTGTAAGGGAAATCCAGTTCATGTTAAGTATAATAAAATATATCACCCTGTTAAAAAAATTCCTGTTGATATACTTTATCACACTTTCTTAATAAATCAATCTTCAGGTGAAACAGAAGATTCAATTTCTTTTTTAGGCACTTCAAGTGATTCAGTTGTTTATATGTCAAATAATGCGGTTTATATAACTTATTCTTACAATGGAGATTTTGTTAAATTAGTTTGTAACTTCATAAATGATGAATGCAAAGATTTGGTTCCTTCTTATCTAATTGAAGATATAAATAAGTTGAGAGATTATGACATAAGTGATCAGGCAAAAATGACTGAATTACAAACAATCCTGGAACAGTACATGAGTTCATTGAGTAGAGATGAGAGTGTAAAACTGGAAAATGAACTTTCAAACAGAGGAGGACATTATTTAAAGGAACACATAAGAGAACTTGAAAAAACAGGAATCGCAAAAATAAACCTTGATTTGGAATTTGAAGCAAGTGGAGAAATTCCAGGAAAACCTCTAAATCAGTTCTCTCTTGATGAATTTGAGAATAATTTGAGGGTTGCAACAACAGTTGGAGTGCGGGGGGAAAGTACTAATGACTTGTATGTTTTAGATGAAAACCTGAATATTATTGGAGAAATAAAAGATTATGGTTTGCAGGAAAAAATTTATTCTGTGAGATTCCTTGGAGATAAAGGTTATATTGTTACTTTCAAACAGATTGACCCTTTCTTTGTAGTTGATTTATCTAACCCAACAAATCCTGAAATAAAAGGAGAATTGAAAATTCCTGGTTATTCATCTTACTTACATCCTCTAGAAAAAGATAAAATATTGGGTATAGGAAAAGAAGGCTCAAAAGTTAAAATTTCTCTTTTTGACGTTTCCTCCCCAGAAAATCCTGAAGAAGTTAGTAAATATAGAGTACAGGAATATTGGTCTGATATTTTAAATACTCATCATGCATTCCTGCTTGACAAAGAACATGAAATATTTTTCCTTCCTGGAAGTAAGGGTGGATATGTTTTCTCTTATAAAAACTATGAAATAAAACTTGAGAAAGCAATAACTGATATAAGTGCAAGAAGAGGTATTTATCTAGATGATTACTTATATATAGTTGGAGATAACAAAATTGTAGTCCTGGATGAAAATACTTGGGAACGGGTAAATGAACTGGAATTTTAAAAATCTATAATTCTTTTTTGTTTTAGTATTTCACTCGCAAATTTGTATTTTTCAGGGCTAAATCTTGTTTTCAAATTCTTGAAAACTTCTTCCAAGGAATTAAATTTTATTGGTTTGTTTTTAAAAGCTTGCTTAGTTGTTTCCCTAACAACCCAAACACCTAAAGGGATATCATAACCTGGATAAACTTCTCTTATCATCAAAACCTTTGCTTGCCTTCTTATTTTATATAGATAGTCCAAAGCTGCAAAACGTGCAGCATAGTAACCTCCACTTTGTTTAATCGCATATTTTTTTCTTCCTTTGTGGAATTCATATTCTACTGACAAAGAAGGTTCTTGGGAGGGATTCCATAAAGTCTGAGGGAACCAGCTCTCAATCTGCTCAAATTCCCACTTGTCAGGCATCAGTATTATAAAAAATCTGTTATGCATGTATTCGTTCTCAAAAACCAAATAATCATTTATCAAATCATAATTCCTTATCTCCTCCATCAAATTTTTCCCTAAAATATCATCAACTGCTGTTATGCTCCATCTTGTTGGAACAAGTTTTTTATTTATTCCCAAAATACCTGAACTAAGTATTCTTGAAATTCTTGATTGTTCTAAATTTAAGTTATAAAGTTTCACACAAGTATGGTTAGCAGTTATTTCATCGTTTACTATTTTATAAATTTTTTGCTCAATCTTTGGATTATCAACTAACTTAAATTTCTTTATTAAACCAGATAACATAAAATTAATAATCTCCTAAACTTTTCTGTGTGTGCTTAAAGAATTTAACCTCTGCTTTTTTACCTAAAGGCAACAATTTACCATATTCTCCTGCTCCTCCAGGAATCTGCTCAATCTCATCATTCCTGAAAGCTTTTATATATTGTGCTACTCTTTTATCAATTTTCTCAAGTTCCTCAACAGGAACATCAATCAATACCTTGATCTCATTATCAAAGTTCTCAATGAACTTGTCCCAGATTTCTTTAACGTACTTGGAAAAAAAGCTCTTTATGTTGTGAGCAGTTGCAATAATTTCTGTTAATGGGTAAATATGTATATATTTTGGTCTTTCTGGATTTCCCTCACTGTCAGCAAGTTCTTCTATAAGGTCTTTTACACCTTTTTTTATAACTCCACCGCAATTACCACACCTCCAGTTTTGTTTCTTTGCATCCTCTAATTTATAGAAAAGCAAACAATTTTTGCACCTAGTTAAATGATATTTTCCATGTTTAGGGTGAAAACCTGCATTTAATGTGACTTTGTTTTCCTCTCCCTGCTGAAAAACTTTCCTAAATTCCTCAAAATTAAGTTGATTTAGCTTCATCCTGTTAAACTCACGAGCAAGTCTCAGAGGGGAAGGTGAATGTGAATCTGAATTAGAAAGAAAGGTTAAATTGTGCAAATAAGATATCTTATCTGCTATGTAAGAATCAGCTGATAAACCAAGCTCTAAGAAAGATAATTTATCCACGAATTCTCCATAACAATCTTTCAGGGAATCAAAATGAGCGTAAAGCCCAAAGTAAGGTGTGAATGCATGAGCAGGACCTATTAAACCATCACACTCCAAAGTCTTTTTAGCTATTTCCTTACCATTCAAGTAAAGCCAGGGTCTCCCGTCCGCATCAATATCTTTTGAAAATCTGGAAAATTTCTCCCTCAATTCATAAGCTTTGGTGAAATTTGGTAGAAAAATCACATGGTGCACACGATTTTTATCCTGTACTTCTGTTTGCAAAATAAATTTTGTACTTTCGTATTTGTAAATTCCATCTCCTTCCAGATTTTTCTCTAAATGTTCCAACCATTTTTTGTGTAAGCAATCCCCTGTACCTACTAATTGCACACCTTTCAACTTAGCTTGCTCTGCGAGAATAGGTATTTCCATTTTCTGCGAGACAGCTCTTGCATATTTAGAATGGATGTGCAAATCTGTATTTATTTCAAGGAAGTCCATAACTATTTATTTTCTTCTTAACAAAGTTTTTACAATATAATCCCCAAGAAAGCTACAGACTTTAGTGAGGGTAGATGAATTGGGTTCAAAAACAAGTATTTAAAGTTTTCTGTATATATTTATGGTGGCTATAACAACTATACAATTAAAGAAATCAACCTATAATATGTTAAAGAGATTGGGAAAGAAAGGAGAGACATTTGAGGATATTGTCAGAAAACTACTTGAGAATTATGAAACTGCAAAAGACAATTCAAACCAAGATTATTAGACCAACTAATATTAAGAGAGAAAAACTTGAGAGAGAATATTCTAATTTTCAGGATATTCTAAAAATGCAGGATGTAGATTTTCTTCCATTATACAAAGATATAAAACTCTATTCAGCAACAAAACAACAGGCAGAGAGATTAACAAAAAGAACAAAACCTAAAAAAGAGCAACCTTTGATAATCAGGAAGGATTGTATTAAAGTTAAGAAAACAGATAACAAGCTATCTAAATATTGGGTAAAAGTCCCTGTTTATAACAAATCAATATGGGTTGCTGTTAATTTCTCTAACAAACAACAAGATTTATTGAATTATGAATTATCTGAATCAAAGTTAATCAAAACTAAAAAAGATTGGTTCTTAAACATAACTGTTCAAAAAGAACAGGAATTAAAAACAAATTATGCTGATGTTTTATCTATAGATCTTGGAGTAAAAAATATTGCGTCTGTGGTGTAGTATTCCAACAAGAAAACCAAGTTCTATGGGAAGGATATCAGAGAAACAAGAGG
>JAGXOL010000019.1 GCA_023659895.1 Candidatus Aenigmarchaeota archaeon LH_S7 | reverse complement strand
AAAGAAGTCAGCCGAAAGGCTTTGTGGTTCAGAGTGCGATCTCAGAATCTCCTGACTTTAGTCGTGGAGAGTGTCAACAAAGATCTTTAAACTTTACTTATAATATTTTAAAAACTTATAAATTATTATGTCAAGAGATGTGAAGGAAACTTCCTCTATTTGCCCGGAATGTTTGAAAAAAGGTAAAATCAGGAAATTAAAAGCTGAGAGGAGGCAAGAAAAAGATGGTATTTATATGGTTAAAGAATGCCCTGAACACGGAAAATTTAGGTCAATAATCTCTGATGAGCCAGAACAATACAAGAAATTCCAAAATTATTGGGAAACTGGCTCCAACAAAAATGTGGAAACCTTTAATTTATACGATGAACACAAGTCCCAAACAGTTCTAACAAATCTTTTTGTTACAAACAGGTGCGAGCTAAGATGTGCTTACTGCTTTGCAAATAGTGGTGCAGAAGGTTTCATTTATGAGCCTTCCCTGAAGGAAATAGAAAGAATGATGAAAAAAGCAAGAAATGTTAAGCCTGTTCCAAGCAAGGCAATTCAACTCACAGGAGGGGAACCTTCAGTAAGGGAGGATTTAGTAGATATAATAAAAATGGCTAAAAGACTTGGATTTACACACGTTCAAGTTAATACAAATTCCATAAAAGCAAGTGAAGACCCAAAAGTTGCCAAAGAGTGGAGAAAAGCAGGCTGCAACACAATTTATATGTCTTTTGATGGAACAAATAAAAAAGCAAACCCTTGGCTTGACCAAAACAAGAAAGCAATTGAAAATTTTAGAAAAGCAGGGTTAGGGGTTGTATTAGTACCAACAGTTATAAATGGTATTAATGATAACCAATTAGGAGATATTATAAACTTTGCAGCAGAAAATGTTGATGTTGTTAGAGGTGTAAATTTCCAGCCAGTCGCTTTTGTGGGAAGAATAGAAAATCTAGAGGACAAGGAAATAAAGGAAAAGAGGATCTCTTTCTCAGAGGTCCACAGGAAAGTTGAAAAACAAACAAATGGCCAAATTAAGGTTAGGGATTGGTATCCCCCAACATTTGTTAATCCAATTTCTGATTTGATTGAATCCTTGAAAAACGAGCCACAAGTGAGATTTGGTTGCTCACCTAATTGCGGTTCAGCAACTTACTTGATTGTTGAAGATGATGGATTGTTACCTATAACTGAATTTGTTGATGTGGAAAGGATGATGAACTTCCTGAAAGAAAAATCTAAATCAAAAAATATATTAAGAAAAACAAGATTAGCTGCTTCATTGCTAAGGAATATTAACAAGTTTGTTGATAGCAAGAAAGCACCAAAAGATCTTTCCTTGAAGAGATTGTTAGTGGATGCTATTGTAAGTGGTAGTTACGAAAAAATAGGCAAGGTCCAGAAGAAAACACTTTATATAGGGGGCATGTGGTTCCAGGATGCCTGGAATATAGATTTACAAAGATTAGAGAGATGTGTTATTCATTATGCAACAGAAGATGGTATTATACCTTTCTGCGCGTACAATGGTTTAGGATATGGAGCAAAAATTAGAAAGAAGTATGGAATTCCAATAAAGGAGTGGGAAAAACAAACAGGAAAGAAAATGAAGGATGACTTGTGGAAAGGTGGTCCCCTAACTTAAGATTGCTCAATTTTCAAGAATTAATGCATGACAAGGTTAATCCCTGTTTCTGGGAAAAAGATGCGTAAAATAATTGAAAAATTAGTTTTCGAAAATTCGTGTGGCTGAAAATATGGAATACCTCATTGCAATCTTTATGAGGAAGAACTCTAAAACTAAAACTTTAACAAATTATTATGAAGCAGCCTTTAAAGGTCTGCACTATAAAAGAGGTGGTGCAATATGGAAAAAAAGATAGATGGGATAAGGCAGCCTATTGTGACTGTCTTAGGTCATGTAGACCATGGAAAGACAACTCTATTGGATTACATCAGAAAGACTACTGTCGCGAAAAAGGAAGCAGGAAAAATAACACAGGACATTGGGGCAACAGACATGCCAATATCAATTATTTTTGAAATCACTAAGGATTATCTCAAGCCAATAAAAGACAAAATTAAGATCCCTGGATTACTTTTTATAGATACCCCGGGTCATCTAGCTTTTACCACAATGAGGGAAAAAGGGGGGGCAATTGCTGATTTAGCTGTTTTGATTGTTGACATAAATGATGGATTGAAACCACAAACAGAGGAAAGCTTGGAAATCCTCAAGAAGTTCAAGACCCCTTTTGTAGTGGCATTAACGAAAATTGATAGGGTTCCTGGATGGAGAAATGATGACAAAGATTTTTCAAAAAATTGGAAATCCCAAAATGAGATGGCAAGAAATGAGTTTAACCAGAAAATTTACAGTATTTTAGGAGAACTCTCCAACCATGGATTTAATGCAGAAATTTTTTCTCAAGTAAAGGATTTTACTAAGGAGCTGGCGGTGGTGCCTTGCTCAGGGATTACTGGAGAAGGCCTCCCTAATTTATTCACAGTTTTAGTTGGTTTGTCCCAAAAATTCTTGATAGACCAGTTAGAGCTTTCCAAAAAAGGCAAAGGTGTTTTTCTTGAAGTGAAGAAAGATGATAAATTAGGGATTAATGTGGACATTATATTGTATGATGGAGAACTGAAATTAGGGGACCACATTTTAGTTTCTACTCAACCTCCTACAGAAGCAAGAATCAGAGCTTTGCTAAAACCAGGTAGATTTCAAGACATAAGAGCAGAAAAAAAATTCGTGAACATAAACAAAGTTACTGCTGCTTCAGGTGTGAAGATAATTGGAAAGAAGTTGGAGGATGTTGTTGCAGGAGCTAACTTTGAGGTTATTAAATCTGAAAAAGAAAAACAAAAACTAATTGAAAAGCTGAAAGAAGAGGAAAAGGAAATTGAAATAGAAAATCAAAGAGAAGGTATTATTTTAAGAGCTCCTAATGTTGGGGGTTTGGAAGCGTTGTTAAACTTGTTCAAGGATTATCCAATAAAGAGAGCAAAAATAGGTCCTCCAACAAAAGAGGATCTTATTACCTTAGAAGATACCTCTAAGGAAAATAAAGTCTTGATTTGTTTCAATGTGAATAACCCTTTTGAGGAAATAGCATTGAACAAAAAAATAAAAGTAATAAAAGGAGATATAATCTACAAACTTTACGAGGAACTTGAAGAATGGAAGGAAAAGATAGAAAATGAAAAGAAAGAAGAGCAGAAACAAAGAATGAAAAGAATAGCCAAAATAAAATTACTTCCAGATTTTGTTTTCAGACAAAGCAATCCTGCAGTAGTTGGTGTAGAGGTTCTTGAGGGAGCTTTGGCAGTGGAATCAAGATTAATGAATTCTAATGGAAAAATCATTGGAGAAATCATGCAGATGCAGAAAGAAGGAGAAAATATAAAAGAAATGGAAAAGGAGGACAAAGCAGCTATTTCAATACCTAAAGTGATTGTGGGAAGGCAAATAAAAGAAGGTGAAATCCTTTACACTTTCATCACAAAGGAAGAATATAGGGAATTGAAAAATTATGAGGAAACCAATAAAGAATTGCTAGAAGAGATTAGAAATATTTTAGATTATTTGTGATTTTTGGGAAGGGAGGGATTTCCATATCTTATTTTTCTTTTGTAGTGGAGACCTTTCTTTGGAACTTCCTTATAAACCGAAGGTTTATGGGCCCGAAAACAAAGTTTTTCGAGGTTTCTAAAAGGTTCCTTATTAAGCAATTTCTTTCTTTTGCTCAAGCTTTTTCTAAAAGCTTGTTTTGATGGAACTTTTTCTAAAAGTTCCCTTTGAACCCTCGACATCATGGTCTTCAGCCATGCGCTCTCCCAACCTGAGCTACCTTCCCATAATCTTTATTGAAATTTTAATACAAATCTTTTTAAAATTTCTTACATTAATTATGATTGGTGGTTATCCCTTCAAGTAAAATTGATTTTCGTAATCCAATCTCTTATAGTATTATTGATTTTAGGTAATTATGTATATTCTGACAGAAGAAGGGCAAAATTATTTGAAAAAAGGATTACCAGAAATAAACTTAATTCAGAAACTCCAGAAAAAAGAACTATCCTTTAATGAAGCAAAAAAATTGGAGAACCTCAACATTGCTTTGCAATGGGCTAAGAAAAACAACTGGGTAAAAATAGAAGGAGGGAAATTAAAATTAAATGAAAAAGGTAAAAAGGCTCTCCAGGAAAAATATGATTTAGAAGAGCTATTAAAAAAAGCTGAAAAAGAAAAATTAAAAGAAGAGGAATCCAAAATTTTGATTAAAAGGAATTTGGTGAGGAAAATAACAGAAAGGGAAAGGGAAGCAAAGAAGCTCGCTGGAAAACAAGTTTTGAACCTGACTCCTGAATTATTGAAAACAGGTTATTGGAAGAAAGTGAAGTTTAAGCCTTATAATGTGGAAGCACCTGGGAAGAAAATTTATCCTGGAAAGAAACAACCTTACAAGAAATTTTTGGATGAAATCAAGGAAAAATTGATAAGACTCGGTTTCAAGGAAATGGAACCTAAGGTAGTGGTACCTGAGTTTTGGAATTGCGATGCTTTGTTCATGCCACAAACCCATTCCGCTAGAGATATCCATGATATGTTTTATGTTGACATGAAGGAAGATGAGTTGGAAAAAAATTTAGCAAAGGATGTAAAGAAGGAACACGAGGAAAGCTGGAAGTATAGTTGGGATTACAAGAAAGCAAAAAGAAATGTTCTCATCTCCCAGGGAACTGCTTTGTCAGCTATGCAACTGAAAAATTTGGAGATACCAGGAAAGTATTTCTCCTTAGTGAAGGTGTTTAGACCTGATGTTGTTGATGCAACCCATTTATTGGAGTTCTATCAATTTGAGGGTATTGTTGTGGATCCTAATTTAAACTTCCGTCACCTTTTAGGTTTATTAAAGAAGTTTGCTGAGGAAGTAGCAGATGCAGAAGAAGTAAAATTCTATCCTGATTATTATCCTTTTACAGAACCTTCTGTGCAAATATCAGCGAAGCACAAGAAACTAGGTTGGGTTGAATTAGGTGGAGCAGGGATTTTCAGGAAAGAAGTGGCAAGACCTTTTGGTGTGAAAGAACCAGTAATAGCTTGGGGTCTGG
This sequence comes from Candidatus Aenigmarchaeota archaeon LH_S7, assembly GCA_023659895.1. Classification (GTDB taxonomy): domain Archaea; phylum Aenigmatarchaeota; class Aenigmatarchaeia; order QMZS01; family QMZS01; genus JAGXOL01. The sequence goes on along the minus strand of JAGXOL010000019.1, from coordinate 4,998 downwards.
GAATAGATAGGTTAGCAATGTTCAAGCTTGGAATAAATGATATTAGGGAGCTTTATTCTTATAATATTAAATGGTTGAGAGACACATTTTACTATGCCAAAGATTGAAATTTCAAAGAAGGAGCTAGAAAAACTGGTTGGTAGAGATCTATCTATAGATAGATTAGATGAGTTACTAATGTTTTGTAAGGGGGAGATAGAAGAAGTTAATGAGGATACTTTAAAAGTTGATATGAAAGACACTAACAGAGCTGACTTGTGGAGCGTGGAAGGAATAGCAAGAGAAATAAAACTCCATCTAGACTTGAAAACCAAAATGGATTATAAGGATTCTAATATTGAAGTTTCTGTTAGTAAAGAGATGGAAAGAGTAAGACCTTATATTGCTTGTTGCGTGGTTAAAGGAATTAAATTAAATGATGAAGCAATAAAGGAACTGATGGAGAAACAAGAGAGATTACATTCTTTGTTAGGCAGGGAAAGGGAAAAAATAGCAATAGGAATCTCAAATTTTGATTTAATCACCCCAAACATTGAATACAAATTAGGAACAGAAAAGATAAGATTTGTTCCTCTTGAACACAATGAATCAATGACACCTAAACAAGTATTGGAAAAACATGAAAAAGGAAAAAAATATAAGCACTTAGTAAAGAAAGGAATACCAATTTTAATTGACAAAAAAGGAGAGGTTATATCCATGCCACCTATAATTAATTCAAACAAGTTGGGAAGAATAAACCCAGAAACAAAGAACATTTTCATTGATGTTACAGGAACAGATGAGAAACTTGTTAATTTAACTTTACTTTCGCTTGCTTTGGATTTTGCTGAGAGAGGAGGGAAAATTGAGAGAGTGAAGACCAAATACAAAAATAAGAAATTAATACATCCTGTAATGGATAAAGGGAGAGCAAAAATAAGTACTGAAAACACGAGAAAAATCTTAGGCTTGAATTTGAGTGACAAGGAAATCTTGACTTTGTCAAGAAGTGCAGGTTATGAGTGCTCTCAAAAAGGCAAATTTATAGAATGTGTTTATCCTCCTTACAGGTATGATATTTTTGATGAAAGAGATGTGATAGAAGACATAGCAATATCTTTTGGTTACAACAATATTTATCCTCAAGGAATGAAAATATTTACTGTTGGAGAAGAGAACAAAAAGGAAAAACTCTCGAAAGTTGTTGAAGAAGTAATGATTGGTTTAGGTTTCCAACAAATCTTATCATTTATCCTAACTAACAAAAAAGAAGAAAACGAGAAGATGGAAAGAGAGGAAAAACTGTGCAGTATCAGAAATCCAGCTTCCCAAAACTACACGGAAATCAGAACCAGCTTAATCCCTCCTCTGCTGGATTTCTTCTCGAAGAATCAACATCATGAACTACCCCAGAAAGTGTTTGAGGTTGGAAAGGTTGTTAGAAAAGACAAGGAAAAAATCATTCTTTCCTCTATGATAACTAATTCTTCAGTTGGGTATGAGGAAATCTCTTCTATCCTGGAATCTTTCCTTTCAAATCTGAAAACAAACTACAAATTGAAAAAGACTTTTGATTCAAAATTTATTGAAGGAAGAGTTGCGAAAATTCTTGTTAATAACAAAGAAGTTGGTGTGATAGGTGAAATTTCACCACAAGTCTTGACTAACTTCAAACTTGAAAACCCTGTAGTTGGCTTTGAATTGGGAGTGGAGTTTTTGTTTGTATAACTCGCGATTAAGAGAAGTAAATCTGAAGGATTTATTTCCCAAAGGGTGTAGTGGAGTGTAACGGAGCGAAATCGTTAAATTGCTGTTAGGCAAACACAGAAGTGCCAAGCAAAATTTCTAATTTTGTGAGAGTCAATTTTCGGACATCTAAAATAAATATTATACCCTTTCTTTTAGTACTTTCTCAATCAGTTTTCTAAAGTTAGGAAACAATTTTATATTATCTAAATCTTCTAATCCAAAAAATCCAATACTGCGAGATTCTCTATGATTATAATATATCTCAATATTATCTTCACATTTTATCTCACATAAATAAACTAAGTCTATATGATAGTGTTCATTAGTTCCATTTATTTTTTCACATAATATAACATAAGGTTGATGTAAAACAGAAACATCTGTCTCTAAGTCAGATAAATTATTGTCTCTGCTACCAATTATTTTTATATCCAAACCAGTTTCTTCTTTAACTTCACGTACAACCGTTTCATCTGGAGTTTCCCCTTCCTCAATATGCCCTCCTGGATAAAGCCACACACCCAATTTTTTATGGTTGACTAATAATATTTTTCCTTCTTTATTAATAATTAAAGCAGAGGCTGTAAAATGTTTTTTTACTTTGTTTTTGTTAAATGTCATAATTAACTCCTAAATTATTTATTGTAGAAATTATATAATTGATTTCATTTTTCTTAAGTCCAGGATGGATAGGGAGTGTAGTAATGCTTCGTAAAAGCTTTTCAGAATTTGGACAAACTCTTTTAAATTTACTTAGTATGGGATATTTATATAATGGCTTGCAATTATACCTAATTATATCTGATGGAATTCCTTTGTTAGATAAATATTCAATAAATTTGCGTGGATTATCCAAACATAATCTCAATAATAAAGTATAATAGTTTGGTTCCCCCTTTTTAATTATATCTAATTCTTTTATTTGTGGATGTTTTAGATTATCTTTTATGTAATTTGCGTTTTTTTCCTAAATCTTTCTCATTAAAGTTGGTAATTGCTTCTTCTTTTGCATTTTTTAAGTTTAAACTTATTTAGCATTGATATTATTTTTGCTCTGCATAAATTACCTTGAAAAATAAATCATAACCTATTTTTAAAATTTGTTCAACTGCTTCTGTAACTTATGATTGATTAACTGCAATCAACTTTGAAGTTTTTGAGTATTCCCTTAGTCTCTGCATATGTGGAGAATCTAGAACACATAAAAGAATTCAATTAAATGGAATATAAATTTTATCTAGTAATTTATGATAACACCTATAAGAGTGATAATAGGAAGGGAAAAGATAGCTCTGGATTTCATGGAGAAAGAGGTGAAACTAAAAAAATTGAATATTAATGCAATCCTCTTTTTAGAAGAGCTGAAAGGCTTTATTTTTTTGGAGGGAGAAGAGGAAGACATAAACAAGCTTATTTATGAGACACCCCATGTGAGAGGTATTTTAAAGAAACCTGTTAAGATGGAAGACCTAAAAAAATATGTAGGCAAAGAAAAACCTTCTGTTGAACTTGAAGTAGGGGACACAGTAGAAATTTTAAGTGGACCATTTAAGGGAGAAAAAGGTAAAATAACTAGAGTTAATGAATCCAAGAAAGAGATTACTGTGGGGTTACTTGAGGCAGTAGTACCTATACCTTTAACCTTGTCAATGAACATAGTGAGAGTTATTGAGAAGAAAAAATAGTTATACATTAAATTAAGAGAATCATTTACCAAATCTTCTTTCTCTTTTTTTGTAATTTTCTATTATATTTTTGAAATCCTTTTTTGTTAGCTCAGGAAAATATTTTTTCGTGAAATATAATTCTGAATAAGCGCCTTGGAAAGATAAGAAACCACTTAAACGCATTTCCCCACTAGTTCTTATTATCAAATCTGGATTTTCCTGAATCCAAAGTTCCTTCTCAAAACTTTTTTCATTAATAGATTTTTTATTTTTCTTCAAGATTTTATTAACAGCGGAAATTATTTCTTTTCTCCCACCATAGTTTAACAGAATGTTCAAATAAAATTTATTGTTTTTCCTTGTCTCTCTCTCAACCTTATCAAATATCTTTTTCAGATTTTTAGGTAGTTTATCCTTATTTCCAAAAACCCTTATTTTAACCCCTTCTTTTTTAGCTAGGTTGTCTTCCAAAATTTCTTTGGCTTTCTCTCCGAACAATTTGAATAATATTTTTCTCTCTACTTTGCTCCTCCCCCAGTTTTCAGTGGAAAATCCCCAAATTGTTAGACTTTTTATTTTAAATTCTTTACACCATTCTATGATTTTGAATACCTTATCTATGGATTTGCTATATCCTTCATCCAAATCTATATCTTTTTTCTTACAGTAACGTCTATTACCATCAGGTATAATACCTATTGATGCCAGCATAATTAATATTTTTTAATTAGAATAAACTTTACTTAAATATTATAATGATAGAAATTCCATTTATCATAGCTTTTCTTTTGAGTCTATTTGCAGGAATTTATGATTTGAAAACAAGTGATATCTTTGAGGAAGTACCTACCCTGATGATTTCCTTTGGCTTGTTCTATTGGTATATAGTTTCATTAATATTTGAAAATTTTAATTATCTTTTCAGTTCAATTCTTGTAGGTATATTCCTCTTATCCTTTGGCCTGATTTTGTTTAAATTAAAAATTTGGGGTGATGGGGATGCTTGGATATTAGGAGGAATTGGATTTCTCGTCCCATTTTTAAACACACCTTTGTCCTCTTTTTATCCGTTCCTTTTCCTTTTTTCTGTACTTTTTGTTGGTGCTGTTTATTCACTAATTTATATTTCTGTTTATGGTTTATTAAATAAAAGAATAAAGAAAAAATTTATATCCCAGTTAAAGAAAAACAGAAGCATTTTATTAGGTTTTCTGATACCTTGCTTAATTGCCTCAATTTATTTACCTTTTTTAGCTGTGATAGGAGTTTTACCAATAATATATATTTATTCAAAAACTGTGGAAGAAAACATGAAAAAAAGGATCAAAACTCATGAATTAAAAAAAGGGGATGTTATTGCAGGAAAAGAGATTGTTGGGGTAACTAATGAGGATATTAAAAAACTGAAAAAAACAAAGAAATATGTGTATGTTCAAGAAGGTGTCCACTTTACTTTAGTGTTCCCTATTTCTTTAGTTATTTTATATATCCTTTTATAATTAAAAAAGGCAAGAAAACTCCCAAATCGTGGAGATGAATTGCCCTTAAAATAGTTTAAAAATATAATTAAATATGGTTAGAGTCAGAAAAACGATTAAAT
>JAGXOL010000018.1 GCA_023659895.1 Candidatus Aenigmarchaeota archaeon LH_S7 | reverse complement strand
GAAGCAGGAACTATATGTAACTAGGTCTCACAACCATTACTAGTTGCTGGAAGCCGCTTCCAAAAATCAATTTGGTGGTGGAGGATGTCACACCTTCTTTATGTATCCGCTCTTTGGCTCGTACAAGAGACCTTCTCTTTTCATTTTCTGGATTAAATCATCACAATTATTTATACCTTCTTCCTCTGCTTTTGCTCTCAAGTCTTCAACAGGAACTTCTTTTAGTTCTTTCTCTAGTTTTTCCACAATATCAAGGAGAGACCTTATTTTTGATCTCTGGCTTCCTGCAATTGAGCTTTCCATCCTGTCAATGTCCATCTTTCCTGATTCCACATCAAAACCAAGTTGTTTCAAAGAATACTGCATTATTCTTATTGCTCTTTGTGCATCATTTTTATCTGCCTCGCTTTTCAATTTTAGTTTTGCGGATGCTTGTGATAAACGCATTAAGCCCTCAAACTGTCTGAAAGTGATTGGAATCATCCTATCTTCCTCTGTATATTTACCTCTAAGGTCTATGTAGAATTTTTTCAGTTTATTTAGACATGATTTAGAAAGACTTACTTCTTTTATGTTTTGTTTTGCATAGACAATGTATTTTCTTAGCAAATGGTGGTCTATTTCTGGTTCAATTGTTTTGAGGTCTTGTCTTGCAGCAATTACATGGTCAACAAGTTTTTCATCCTCTGAAACATTAGGAATATCTCGCAAAGCAAATTTCAGGTCAAATCTTGATAATAGGGTTTGAGGAATTATTATTTGGTCAGAAATAGGAGTATAGATATCAAATCTTCCTAGTTTTGGGTTTGCACCTGCAAGAACAGAAGTTTGTGCTGGAAGAGTTGCTACAATGCTTGCCTTTGCGATACTCACTGAGCCTTGCTCCAATGCTTCGTGCATAGCAACTTGGTCCTCTCGTGCCATCTTCTCAAATTCATCTATTGAGATGAGTCCTTTGTTACAAAGAACCAAAGCTCCTGCTTCTAAAACCCAGCCACCAGTGAATTCATCTTTTCTCACTGTGGAGATTAACCCTGCTCCTGTAACACCTTTACCACTCACATATCTTGAACGAGGGATCAATTTGGAAGTTAACTTTAATAATTGAGATTTGGCTGTTGCAGGATCTCCTATTAACAAAATGTGCATATTTCCCCTGATCTTTGTACCATCAGGCATTTCCAAAGGTGTTCCACCAAAAGCTTGCAAGAGGATTGCTTCCTTTATCTCGCGATTTCCATAGATAGAAGGTGCTAAGGAATTGATTAGTCTATCATATAAGTAATGGTCTTTGGAGAGTTCTTCAATTTTTTCTTTATCCTCCTTTGATATTTCCATCTCCTCAACATCTTTTTCCGCAAGTTCAACATTGTTAGCCTCTATATAAGTGTCAGATTGTGTTGCTTCCTTTCCTCTTATTTGTCTTGGTAATTCTTTCATTACTCCATTAATAAAAATTCTGCTCCCTGGGTCTGTCTTCCTCTGCATTTCAGGAACAGTTAATTCCTTTTTCAGGAAAACCCTTATCTCTCCAGGTTTTTCCCCTGAAGTGCTTTCAAAAGGTTCCTGGATTGTGAGCCAGCGGGAATCAAACATTTTCTTTTCTGTCATCTTGAAACCAGAGCGTTTTCCACAGCTTGGACAGAAAAAAGGTTTTACTAGAGTGGAACCTCTTTGTTCTTGTGTAAAGGTGTCCCCACACTCCTGACATTCATACACAGTTTCATAAATTCTTAGTTTTACCTCAGAAGCAACCTTTACCATTCCCTCAACATTAACAAAAGAATTGAGATGTTTTATTCTGAGATCCCTTATTTTTATGCTTTGTTTCTGTGGCAGGTTTCGGAATTGTACAGGAACTTCCAAATCAAATTCTTTTACAGATTCCGAAAACAAGTTAAAAATTTCCTCAGGGGTTTCAAGGAGTTTTTCAGCTAAATCTGGGTTAAATTTGTCCAAATCAAAATAATCTATTACAAAAGGTTTCTCATTTGTACTTGCGTAAACCAGCTCTTCCTCCTTAGATTTCAGGAATTTGTAAATTACATCCTTAAAACTAGTCTCCTCAGTCATTATAAAATCTGTATTATAAATTTTAGTTATAATTTATAACGGTGTTATAATCACAAGTTGCTACTGATTTAATGTTTTTAGGTAAAAATAGATGGTTAGGTTTATTAAAATTGGCCTTAGGAAATAAGAAATAATTGTTAGTAAAAAAAAGTGTTTTTATACTTTTATATATTTATATATAGTATTAATTATATGGAACTTGTGTCATTAAAAAATGTATCTTTAGATTCTAAAGTAAAACTACTTAAAGAGCTAGGATTTGATTCTGATGGAGAATTTGTGTTAGATAAACAAGGTAATAGGGTTCTGGATAAATATCTAGAAATACCTATAAGAGTAAGTAGGATGTTAATTCTTCCAGGAAGTAATATCATATTAGACGATAATGAGCTAAGTCTTTCTAAATATATAGAAGAGTATGGGGATATATCCTAAAAAAAATTCGAACAGTTCTATAGAAGACGTGGCTAAAGGTGCTACAAAAGGTGTTTTAGAGTGGTCCTCAGAAACTATTATTAGATATATCACCAAGTTAAAAAACAAAGAACTAGGATTTATCCAAGATGAAAAAACTATGAAATTAGTAAGAGAAATATATAACTCAGGAGAATCAAAATTTTATAATACTTATATAAAAGATAAAGAACTTCTATTTTTAATAAACATAGGTTTAATACTAAGGAAACTAGAAGAAGAAGAGGATAGAGATAGACTAGCAAATCTTCGGGATAAGATACACAGAAAATATGATATCAAAGGACTTCACATAGCTCAGTTTGTTCAGAATGGAATTTTAAATAGATATATAGGTATTTCGATAGATGAAATGACAACTTTAGACAAATTTCAGGAGGATATATTAAAAGTCTTGCATAATATAGATGAATACGTCTTATTCGTTGAAGGAGGTGAAGATTCTAGCATGGTCATACGAAAAGTAGGAGTTATGAGTGCATATGATTTACCAATATTTATTGTTTCAGGAATTGGTTCGGCAGCAGATATTGTGAAAGAATCTGAAGATAGGATAAAAGAATTTTTTCAAAGCTGTGAATTAGAAAAAATGAGTAGGGGTAAAAAAGAAATTTTGTTTTTTAAAAGAATTCGGATTTAAAAGATTTTTGAAATTAAAGAAAACTAAAAATTTCTATCAACCGAATGCGACAGCCTCGAAAATCAACCGAGTTTGTTGACAGAAAGTTTAGTTATAATTTATAACGGTGTTATAATCAAAAGTGTTTCCGAAAGTGAGATATATTATAAAATAATTACTCGTGTTCTTCACAAACCCACAAACCATTAGAAAATCTTAAATCCTCAGTTTTTTTACCGCAAACTTCACAAACTCCTTTAATGTTCTTGTCTTGTTTTGCTTTTCCTCCTGGATGAACTCTCAACCATTCAATCCTGTTCATTAAGAAATCAGGTACAACTCTCAAAATGTCTTTGGTTGTTATAATCCCCACCACCTTCTTGTTCTTTATGTCAATAACAGGTAATCTTGTTACATTATTCATTAATAATTTGTCTGAGATATGGAAAACATCTTCCTTAGGTGAAACATACTTTACTGGGGAGCTCATGATATCAATCACTTTAATATTAGGACCTTTACCTTTGGATATTGCTTTTCTTGTTATATCAGCTTCTGTAACAATTCCTTCCAATTTTCCATTTTTCAAAACCAATACATTACCTATTCTGTGATAAGCCATTTTTTTAGCAGCTTCCTTCAAAGTGGTTTTAGAAGTAACAGTAATTAAATCAGTTGTCATCAACTCTGATACTTTTAATTTCTTCTTCAAAAATGGTAATCTAGGTCTTCTCATAATTTATCATAAAAATATTTATAATAAATAGAAGCTATAATTGATTTATTAAATTGTTAAAGGATTTGTTTTTGTAGGTTCTTTTTTTGATGATTCCCTTACAAATTCGTATGTGTATCCTGTACCTGCTTGTGTTAATCTCTCATCATGGGTCACAATAAACAATTGTTCTGTTAAATTAGATATCCTGGTTTTTAAGATGTCTATTAACTTATTAATTGTATTTGAATCCAAGTTGTGTGTGGGTTCATCAAGTATGATTATTTTAAGTCTTGGGGCCAGGATTACTGACAAGGCAATTCTCATTACTAAGCTTGCTATTGCTCTTTCTCCCCCAGAAGAGAATCCTTCAACATTAACCCATTTGTTCTTCAAATCGCAAAGTTGCAACAAATAATCCCTTTCTTCTATCTTGAACCTTATTCCTATATAATCTTCATATGGGTAAAGATCATTCCAAATCTCATTCATTACTTCATTCAAGGTTTTCACAAATTCCTCCCTTAAATTTTCCTGGATTTCAACTAAATTATTTGAAACTTTTGTTAGGGTTTCTTGAGCATAGTTCAAAAATTCTATTTCTTTCTTGTTCTTATTCAAAAATTCCAAATTATTTTTAATTTGCTCAAATAATTTTTGTTTTTCATCCATAATCTCTAACTTATATTTCCAATCTTTATCCAAACTTGTTTTTTTGTTTTTTTGGCTCTCAAGTTGGGATCTTGTTTTTTCCAATTGATTCTCATCAAAATCAATTTCCTCCAGTTTTCTTTTGAGTTCTTTTTCCTGTTCCCTGCAATCCTCAAGGTTTTTCTTTTTCTCTTCCAAATTCTTGGCCTTGCTGTACTTATCTTTTAAATCTTCCACCTCCTCTTTTAAGTCCTTAAGGTCCTCTTTCTTTGATTCATCTTCAGAAAGCTTCTTTTTATTCTCCTCAAAGTCTTTTTCTACTCCTTCCAATTCCTTTAACCTTCTTTCAAAGTAATTTGCCTTTTCAAAATTTGATTGCTCTTCTTTCAATTTTTCGTTTTTCTCCTTGGTTGATTCTTCTAATTTCTTCAATTCATTTTCTATATTATTTAATTCCTCCTCTTTCTCCTTCATTAGGTTTTTTCTTTTAGTTTCTGTTAATTCTTGGTCGCAAGTAGGGCATTTTTCCTTTGTCTGTTTCAATTTATTTATTGCTTCTTCTAGGTTTTGTTTCAAAATCTTTTTCTGGAATAAGGTTTTTTGTGTTTTTTCTAAATTAGTTTTGAGTTCTTGGAGTTTCTTAGAATCATATTTCTTTAAGAATTCTTGGGCTTGTTTTTTCTCTTCCAGGTTCTTTTTTAACTCATTGATTTTTGAATTAATATTTGAGAGTTCTTTCTCAATCTTAAGGTTTTCTTGTTCCTTCTTTTCCAATTTGCTCTTCTTTGTCTCGTAATCTTCTTTTAGTTTTTTTAAGTCAAGTTCTTTTGATTTCTTTACTTCTTCATCATAGTATGAGATGAGGCCATTTAGTTTTGCTAACCTTTCTTTTAGTTCCTCCACCTTTGTTTTTTTCTCCTTTAATGATTTGAAGATTTTTTCTAGTTTTTCAATTTCCTTTTCTATTTTCTTTGATTCTTTATCTAAGTTGTATTTGTCTTTTTTTAGATTTTCTAATTCCTTTTCAAGAGAGGTTTTGTTTTCATTGAGTTCTTTTTCATTTATTGTGGAGATTGTTTCTTTCTTTGAGGTTTCCATGTTCTTGAACTTGTTTGCGTAGCGTGTTGATTTTGACCTTATTGATTCAAATTTTTCCAACTTGAGTAATTCATCTATGTGTGTCATCCTGTTTCCAGGAGGAAGATTCAAAAAATAATCTATCTGGTTTTGCTCTGCGTAAATCACATTGGAAAAAAGGTCATAATTCATCTTTAAGATTTGTTCAATTGCTGAGTTTACTTGTTGCACACCCACTGCAGTTAGCTTTCCATTTTCTCTTAACTCAGCATGAGTTGGTTTATCCATATAAATTTTTCTTGTAATCTCATAATTTTTTTCATTTGATGTGAAGGAAAGCTTGACTGTTGATTCATTTTCTTTTGTTGGCTTGCTCATCACTAAATCGTTTAGCTTGATTTTCTTTTTCTGGATTTTTGTTATTGTTCCAAAAAAAGCAAAGCAGATTGCATCCAAAACACTTGACTTTCCGCTTCCTGAAATACCAACCAAGATATTATTACCTTCTGTAAAACTTAACTTAGTGTTCCTATGAGACCTGAAATTATGAAGTTCTATCTGTTTAATCATAATCAAAAAATGGATTAAACTTTTCTATCAGTTACCTTTAAAAGGTTTTTAAAAACTTTTAAATCTTTTATTTATAATGAAGATAAAAATTCAAAATGTTGTTGTCTCTACTCATGTGGATGCAGTTTTTCCATTAATAAAGGTTGCGGAAAATTATGAGGATGCGGAATACGAGCCAGAAGCATTTCCTGGTTTAGTTTTTCGTTTGAAGGACCCTAGTATCACCGCACTCGTGTTTAGGTCAGGAACTGTTGTTTGTGTAGGCGCTAAAAGCTTGAAGGAAGCAAATGGTGGAATAGACAAGATTCTAAAAATGATAAGAAAGCTAGGTGTTAAAGTGCCTAACCAATATAAAACTAAAATCGAGAATATTGTTGCAGTAGGGGACTTGGGATACACATTGAACTTGGAGCAGATTGCGTTTACAATGGAAGACAGTGAATATGAGCCAGAAAACTTCCCTGGATTGATTTGTCGTTTGAGTGATCCAAAAGTTTCATTCCTTCTGTTCTCAAGTGGAAGCATTGTTTGTATTGGTGCAAAGAAAGTTAATGATGCAAAGAAAGGTTTGGAGATAATAGAGAAAAAACTAAAGGAATATATTTAATTTTTTTGTTTTTTATGATAAAGCTTGTGATATTTGATTTGGATGGGACTTTAGTTGATTCCATAGATTTCTGGCTGAGCTTGTACAAAAGAACCGCAAAAAAATTTGGTGTGGAGATTAATGATAAGGAGCTTAAAAAAAGATTTGGTAAAAAAGATGTGGATATTTTGATTTCACTAACACCTAAGGATAAACAAGAAGAGGTTTTAAAGTATTATCACAAGCTGAAAAGGGAAGAGAAGGAGAATGTGGATTTGAACAAGTTTGAATTTGTTGATAATGTTTTGAAAAATATAAAAGATAAAGGGATGAGGATTACTGTTGCAACAGGTAATACAAGAGACATTGCAGAATTTGTTGTTAAGAAGAATGGTTTGGATAAATATATTGATTATATTGTTGCTCATGATGATGTTGAAAAAGGGAAGCCTGCTCCAGATATGATTTTGAAAATAATTGAACATTTTGGTTTTGAAAAAGAAGATGTTCTTTCTGTGGGGGATGCGGTTTATGATTACAAAGCTGCAAAGAATGCGGGTGTTAAATCAGGACTTGTGAGAACAGGGGTCATGGATAGAGAAGAATGTAAAGAATGTAATCCAGATTATGTTTTCAAGGATATTAGAGGAGTTTTGAAATTGTTGTAAACTGATTCCTAGAAATATAATAAGAATGGAAAAGTGTACTTAGAAAAAATATTGTTTGGTTTGTGGGTGGAGGATGCATTTCTTTTGAGTTGCTCTATAATAACATCATGTCCACTAAATAAACTTATTTATTTATTTCAATAAAATATATTGAGGTTTTTGTGAAAGTAAGATTGTTTTTTCCAGATAATAAAGTAAGATTTGAAAATTGGGTGTAAGGAAAAGTTCTGTTGTATGTTCTTTGTCCTAGAGTAAATTCTATGGTATGGTTTGAGAGTTCTAGTTCACCATTTGAGAATTCTATCTTTTTTTGGAAAGAGGAGTTAACTGGTTTATCCAATAAATTTGAGATATCTGTTGAGATTGAATTAACTAAATTTTTTCCATGCTGGAACTCCAAGTCATTTTTTTGTTCATCAATCAGAGGCAATCCCAAGTTAAGTGCTAGAGCAACAATTGACACTGAGAAAGCCATAATCAAAACCGCGGAAACAACTGGGTTCATAATAAATGAATTCTAAGTTAGTATTGGTTTGATTATAACAGTGTTATTAAAACGCTATTTAAAGTTTTTTAATTAAATATAATTAGCTGGTGGTAATTCACTAGTGCTTTCAACATACCTTTGGTATGAAGAGGTGTAAAAAATGGCAGAAAACGAAATTTTGGTTGGAAAAAAGCCTTTGATGAGCTATGTATTAGCAGTGATAACTCAGTTCTCTGATGGAACAAGTGAAATCACAGTAAAAGCAAGAGGTAACACAATCAGCAAAGCTGTTGATGTAGCACAAATTGTCAAGAACAAATTCGCAAAGGATGCAAAAATTGGACCTGTAAATATAGACACAGCAGAGGTAGAAGCAAAGGAAGGCGGAAAAATCAATGTCTCAACAATTGAGATACCAATTAGCAAATAAAGGCTAGTGATTTTATTTTTTCTTTTTTTACTCGAATTAACTTATGGAGTCTATAACTAAATACTCTCTTGTTTGTATTTTCATTGGATTATTAGGATTGTATTTTATAAGTGATTTTGTGGAACCTAAATTCATTTCATTGGAAAAGATTGATGAATCTCATCTCAATGAAGTTGTGAAAACTTCTGGGACAATTGAAAGTATTTACTTGTCTGATTCCTCAACTTTGTTTATTAACATGGAAGATAAAGATAAGATTTTAAGTATTGTTAAATTTAATGTTGGTCACACTAACTTAAAGAAAGGAGATTATATAGAGGTTGAAGGGGAAATAAAACTTTACAAAAATGATCTTGAGATTGTTGCTAGGGAAATTAAAAAAGTTAGTTAAAATATGGAAAAAGCTTTTGATAGCAAAAACAGTGTCTGAAGGATTGTTTTATATGCAAATCAGAACTAATTTATGAATATGAAAGAATTGTTTTTTCTAGATAGGTACCCTTCCACAAAGGGACATATTATTGTAGCTACTAAAAAACACTATGAAGAATCTTAGAAATTTTAAAAGGAGACTATTTATAGGAGGTCTTCTTAAACATTTTCATCTAATTCCTATCTAGGTGGAGAAAGATAATAACCTTCCAAATTGTATTAAAGAAGTATATACTCAATTTTTCTGAAAAAGGAAATCATTTCAATCTTTAAGAGTCTCACAAAACCCTTTATTTAAAAGTAAGTTCGCTTCCTCTTCTTCAAGTTTTTTCTCTTCCCCCTTCTTGAAACAACAGGTTCCTTGTGAAGGTAAAAATATTTCAGGTACTTCCTGCACAAATTTCACTCTCTTTATGTTTTGTTCTTTGGGTTTATCTTTCTTTTGGGCTTCAGCATTCTCTTCCTGATTCTCAGAGGTTTCAACTTTCTTTCTCATTGCTTCCTCAAAGTTTCTATTAAATCTATCAGAATGATTCCTGAGTCCGTTAACTAAATCTAAATAAAGTTTTTCCTCATTCCTCTCAAGATTTTCTGGGAGCTTGTCTGACTTGTAATAATAGTAAGCAAGGTTTGAGATTTTTCTCATCCTTAGCTGGAAGATTCTAAAAACCAATGACTTTGCTGATTCTTCCTCCACAGCTCCTTTCTTCAGGTTTATATATCTGAATGCATTCTCAAAGAAGTTTGGTGGGAGCTCTTGTAATTTTTCCCCTTTTTCATTTAGCTTTACCTCCCTTATCTTTTCGTAAGTTAAGATCATAGTTCATATAAATCAGCAAAATAATTTTTCAAAATATCATAAGGTTTCTTAGCTATTGCAAGTTTTATTTCTCTTGTTCTTCCATATCTACCTTTGGAAACAACTTTTGTTGATATTAAGCCAAGCATATCAAGTTCTGAAATCAAATCTGAGATTCTCCTTTGTGTTAAAATCCTATATCCATTCTTCTTACAAAGATTAACATAAACCTCATAAACATCTCCAGTAAGCATCTTCTCTTGGTCTTTTGCAAAAAGCTTTAATATTGAGTAGATGGTTAGCTGAGAGTGTCTTGGTTGGGTTTTAGCTAATTCCACAACACGGTCTAATTCCAGTTTCTGCTCTGCATGAGTAACGTGTTTCTCTGTTATTTTATCCTCTTCTTCCCTTTCAGCAATTTCCGCGCTTACTCTTAATAAATCCAAAGCTCTTCTAGCATCTCCTTGCTCCTGTGCTGCTATCGCTGCACACTTACTAATAACTGCTTCTGAATAACTTTCCTGTTTCAAAGAGTTTTTAGCTCTTTTAAATAAAATATCTTTTAGTTGCAAAGCATTGTAAGGAGGAAATATTATCTCTTCCTCTGATAAAGAGCTTTTAACACGGGGATCTAAGCTTTCAGTGAATGAGATATCATTAGAAATTCCTATCAAGCTTATTTTGGAGTTTTTTAAATCAGAGTTTATTCTTGTTAAGTTATATAACAAACCATCTCCAATTTTGTTTATCATTGCATCTAATTCATCTAATGCAAGCAAGATAATTTGTTGTTTAGAATCAATTAATTCAAAAAGCTTGTTGTAAAGGCTTTCTGTTGGTAATCCTGTTTCAGGTACAGGAAAATTGAGTTCTTTCAACATATAAGAAAGCATTCTATATTCTGTGTCTGAAGTCTTTCTGAGCTTGCAGTTTATATAAATTGTGTTTAAGCCATTGTTGTTTGTGGACATCATCTCATTAAAAATGTATTTCATTACCAAGGATTTTCCTGTTCCTGTGGTTCCATAAACAAACAAGTTAGAAGGTTGCTGCACTTTTAAGGAAGGTGCAAGTACCTTTGCTATATATGAAATTTGGTCATCCCTGTGTAAAATTTCAGTTGGGATGTGGTTGTGATTAAGGTAATTTTTGTCTCTGAATATTGAATCCCTATTCATATACTGTGAAAAATAATTCCTAAGTTTCTCTTGCATAACCTATATTTCTTATGGAAATATATATAGT
>JAGXOL010000017.1 GCA_023659895.1 Candidatus Aenigmarchaeota archaeon LH_S7 | reverse complement strand
AACTATTTTAAGGGCAAATCCTCTACACGATTTGGGAGTTTTCTTGCCTTTGGTTAACTATAAATTTGTTGATAATATTATGAATTTGGAGAAATACTTAAAGAATCCTAAAAAAGAAGAACTCTTCAGTAAAATTTTTGATAATGTTGAGAAAATTCAGGAAAAGTATGAACCTTTTATAACAATTTCCAATAAAGAAGGAAAAAAACATTTTGAGACTCGCAAAAGAGAAGATAACTTTTTAGGTATTCCTTTCTCAGTAAAGGACAATCTTTGTACTGCAGGGATTAAAAGTACTGCAGGTTCTAAGATTTTGGAAAATTATGTTCCTTTCTTTGATGCAACCTGTGTGAAAAACATAAAAGAGAAAGGATATATAATTGGAAAGACTTCTATGGATGAATTTGGTTTTGGTTCTTTTAATATGAATTGCGCTTTTGGTACACCTAAAAATCCTAATGATACTCAGAGAAGTTGTGGTGGTTCAAGTGGGGGAGCTGCCTGCTTAACAAAAGCTTTGGATATTCCGCACATTGCAATCTCTGAATCAACAGGGGGTTCAATAAGTTGTCCAGCTTCTTTTTGTGGTGTTACTGGTTTAACACCAACTTATGGATTGGTTTCCAGGTATGGCTTGATTGATTATGCTTCTTCCTTAGACAAGATTGGTTTAATCGCAAACACATGTTTTGAAGTTGCTTATGGCTTGAATTTGATTTCAGGTAAAGATAAAAAGGATGCAACTTCTCTTGAAAAGAAGGAGGAGGATTACACTTATTATTTAGGCAAGAATATCCCAAAATTTAAGATGGGTGTTCCGAAAGAGTATTTTGATGGGGTTGATGAGGATATAAAAAAAGTTGTGTGGAAAGAAATAAATAAATTGGAAAGCCAAGGAATTAAATATGAGGAAATTTCCTTGCCTTCAACAAAGTTTGCTTTACCAGCTTATTATATAATAGCGATGAGTGAAGCTTCAACAAACTTGGCTAGGTATTGTGGGATGAGATATGGTTCAACTCAGGAAATAAAAGATAAATATAATGAATACTTTTCAAAGGTTAGGGGAAAATATTTTGGTCTTGAAGCGAAAAGAAGGATCTTGATGGGGACCTTTTACAGGAAAGCTGGATATAGAGACAAGTATTATATTAAGGCTTTGAAAGTTAGGAAACACATTATTAATGAGTTTAAATCTCAATTCAAAAAATATGATTGTATTGTTGCACCTACAATGCCAATAGTAGCTCCAAAATTCGTGGACATAGCTATGTTGTCTCCAGCTCAGCATTACAAAATGGATGTTTTAACTGTTGCTCCTAACTTGTGTGGTTTCCCTCATTTATCTGTGCCTTGTGGAACAGCAAAAGGTATGCCTGTAGGCATACATATAATAGGGAATCACTTGGATGAAGGAAAAATCTTACAATTAGGTTCTTCAATTAAAAAGAGTTAAAAACAATATTTCAATTCCTGAAAATTTTTTCTGAAGTCAGCCACATCTATCTTAGCTTCCTCAGGTGATCTCTTGTCCACAACAATATCTTTGATGAACCCAGCTATCTTCTCCATTTCAGTTTCTTTCATCCCATAGCGAGTCATCTCTTGCACACCTATTCTTAGTCCCCTTGGATTCTTAGCATCAATATTGTCCTGTGGTATTATGTTTTTGTTCAATATTATATTTGCTTTCTCCAAAGTTTTAGCAACATAATCTCCACTACCCTGGTCATATACATCCACAACAACTTGATGACTTTTGGAAAATCCATTTTCCTTTCCAAGAACTTTAAAACCTCTTTCAGTTAAAGCTTTTGCTAGTGCTTTTGAGTTTTCAAGAATCTGCTCACAATAGTATTTTCCAAATTTCTGCATTTCTGAAAAAGTTATTTGTAAAGCTGGGATTCTGTGTAAGTGATGATTTGAGATTGTTCCAGGAAAAACTTTTTCCTTTATCTTCTTTTGGAGTTCCTTATCAATATTACCCAATATTATTCCTCCTTATGGTCCTTGGAATGTCTTGTGGGTTGAAGAAGTTATTATATCTGCTCCTTCTTTAAGTGGATTTTGGAAATAACCTGAGAAAATCAATCCAAAAACATGAGCTGCATCATAAATTATTTTTGTTCCTGTTTCTTTGCAGACCTCTTTAAGTTCCCTAATGGGTTGAGGGAACAAAATTACTGAACCACCTATAACAATAAATTTTGGTTTCAATTTGGAAATCTTTTCCTTTGCTTTTTCCAAATCAATGTTAAGGTTTTTTGTGTCAAAAGGTATGTGCTCTATATTGAATCCTAAAATTCCTGCAGCACCAACATTTTCATGTGAGATATGAGAACCTCCTTCTATCCCCAAAGTTAAAATTATGTCCCCTTTTTCACCTAATGCAGAGAAAACAGCCATGTTTGCAGTTGTTCCAGAGATAGGTCTTATATCCACAAAATCAGCATTGAAGTGTTCTTTAAAAGAATTCATTGAATGTTCCTCAATCTCATCAACATATTTCAGACCTGGATAATATCTTTTGTGTGGCATCCCTTCCGCGTATCTGTGCATCAAATCAGAAACATAAGCTTTTTCCGCTTTTGGGGACATCATGTTTTCAGAAGCAATAAGGTTTATGCAATTTTTTCTCCAATTGTTGTGCTCATTCAATAAAGAGATAACTTTTTCCATATCTTAAGTAAGCTATAAGTTTTTATATTCATATTTGATGGTATTACAGTTCCATCAACATCAGATATTACAATTTTCATTATAAGATTTAAAAATAAACTAAATTTATGGTGAGAAAAAATTTAATTGGGGTTGAAGATCGTACTAAATTTAGATGTCCTGTTCCGGTTTGTTCTAAACAAAAATCTAACAAGAGAGCCTTAGCACAGCATATTGCAATGAGTAGAAATTCTTTGCATAGAGCATGGAGAGTAGAACATAGTCTACCAGTTGATTATGAAACAATGGCAGATGTTGGTAAGATGATGCAAAAAATAAAAGAGATGATTTGAAATCCAGAAAGAAATATAATTTTATTTTTCCGCTCTAAAGTAAAATTTTCCTGTAAAATTGGGATAAAAACCTATATAAAAAACAAAAATATTTTACTTTATGCCAGAATTGTCAAAATTTGATGTATTGTTTTATTTAGCAGAACAGAAAAGTGAGGACTTTAACATTCTGGCAAAATCAATAAGAAAAAACCTTCTTTTTGAAAAAGTTTCCGATAGAAATATCTTAGAAAAAGTTAGGGAATTGAAGAGAGATAAATTTATAGAGGGTTTGAGAATAAATTTCAAAAACCTAAAAGTAACCGATTGTTTAGCTTTCTTATATTGGTGCAGAATGAAGAACAAAAATTACAACTCCCTTTTAAACAAAAAAACAATAAAAATTTTCAAAACTCTTTTCGAAAATGGAGAGCAAACTTTTGAGAGGCTAACAAAAAAAACAAATCTTTCAAAGCCAACAGTTTTTAAATATTTGAAAATTTTAGAGGATTCCAAGTTTGTTACTTCCACAAGATCAAAACCTATGAAAATAAGATCAAACCTAAATGACTTGAGTTTTTTCTATGTTAATTTTCTTGATTTATCAACAAAGAATTTTGAGAAGAAATTTTTTTGTCATAAATTTCCCAGTATTAAATCGAAAAAGGTTGAAGAAGCTCTGATAAAGTTGCATGTATATTCAACAACAGTAACAGAAGGAAATACAGCTACAGAGAAAGATGTAGAGAACATTTTTAGAGATTATCCAACAGAACTAACACCAAGAGAAATAACAGAAATTCTAAATGCAAAAAAAGCAATTTTAGAAATCTATAGAATTTATAAAGAAAAAATAGATATAGAAAAAATAAAACAGTTGCATAAACTTTTAATGAATAATCTCATAGAAACTCCTGGGGAATTTTATTATGGAAGAAAAGGAGTTGTCGGGTTTAAAACAAAATTTCCAAATTCAAAAGAACAAATTTATTTTTCTCTTACAGCCTTATTACACTTCTATAGTAAGGACATGAATCCAATTATAAAATCTGCTATCTGCCATTTCATCTTTGTTTCAATTCATCCTTTTATTGATGGGAATGGAAGAATCGCGAGGTTGTTACATTCATGGATTCTGCTAAAAGAAAATCAGCCTTTATTTGCTTTTAGTCCCGACAAAAAGTATAGATACTTTGAACTTTTAGAAAAAGCAAGGAATGGAAGTTTGGAAGAATTTATAGAGTTCTGCATTTCTGAACATTACAATATTTTGAGAAAGTCAGGTATAGTTTAGATGGATCAAAATTCAGGTGAATATGAAGAAATAATATTTTCGTCTCTCAATTCAATTTTTACCATTGGGATCTAGCAGATATATCTTACCTGACAGGGTTATGAGTGAACCAGCCCAAAACCAGATCTTGGCTCTGGAAGCCCCTCAACTTGTTGGGGGATGGTTCACACTGAAAAGGTTTCATCAGATACTTCAAGTGTTTTTAATAATTCTTCTAGGGTACCCTCCCATTTTCCTTTTGATTTGTAAAAAGCAGGGCAAATACTTTTCTTGGTCTTGAATGTTGTAGGTTCTATGCATATTCCCTCTCTCCAACACCTAGGTCCTATCTCTTTCCTTAAATCCTCAAACCCCATTAATTCACGGGTAACAGGGATTCCCACTTTATTCCTTATTTCCCATTGAGCAACACCCTCACTTCTTGATTTAGAAGTTTCTATAACCCCACTCCCTTTTCCATAAATCATTGCGCTCGCTTCTTGTCCTATCAAGATAGAATAAACAAAATTAAGGTCTTTTTCTTTCATCAAATTCAATTGTTTCTCTTTTGCTTTCTCTGCTACTTCTTTATATTGTTTTTTTATCTCCTCTGGGAAACTTGGAGGTATAACAAATTTTCCTTTTCTAGAAATCTTTTCCAAAGGTTCTATCTCACAAAGGAATTGTCTCTGTCTCACCAGTTGTGCATGCATAGCTAAACTTCCATTAACCTCCTTGTTAAGAGAAACAGAATGAATATCATTTTCATTTTTATGGGAACCCACCTTATTAACTTTTCTGTTACCCCAAAAGTTCCAGGTTGAAGGCATAGTTTCTTCTGGTACTTCCAACCCAAAATTATCCTTAACAATTTTACTTATGTTTTCCCCTATCTCCTTTAACTCTTCTAGTTCCTGGATTTTTAAAGTATTTGCTAATTTCACTAAGTACCTTGGTGGGGCTGAGAAAATCATTCTTGTTAAAGTTCCTTCTGGAAGTACATATCTTGCATCTCCTTCTGGGACTTCTAATTCCAAAGCTCTTTCATAAACCTTGAAAGCTTCTTTACCTAAATCACTCACAACATCTTTATATCTATTTGGTCTTATTACTCTCAGAGAAGCTTCAATGCCTGCTCCAAAAATAAGGTTTTGAATGTTAACATTTCTCCAAAGATAAATCGCACCTAATCTAGAAATATCCTCTAAAGTGATTACATAGGGTAAAAAATCCCCAAGTATCATATGTTTGTGATTATTCATTATCATGTTCACGAGTTTTTTTGATTTTTCCTTATCATCCAAACATTGCTTGTACAAAGTTTTTATGTCACCCTTTTCAAAAGGTGTTTGAGAAACTTGTACTCCCAAAGCTGCACAAATTATGGGTTCATCCTGTATAAATCCAATCTTTACCATAATCTTCCATTGAATTTTAAGATTTCTTATTAAGCAACTTCTTTCTTTTTTTGATGGAACTTCCTCATAAACCAAAGGTTTATGGGGGCCCGAAAA
The DNA here is from genome assembly GCA_023659895.1 of Candidatus Aenigmarchaeota archaeon LH_S7. Classification (GTDB taxonomy): domain Archaea; phylum Aenigmatarchaeota; class Aenigmatarchaeia; order QMZS01; family QMZS01; genus JAGXOL01. The sequence goes on along the minus strand of JAGXOL010000017.1, from coordinate 5,262 downwards.
CAAAGTTTTTCAAGGTTTCTAAAAGTTCCATTTTTCTTTCTTTTTTGCTCAAGCTTTTAGAAAAAGCTTGTTTTGATGGAACTTTTTCTAAAAGTTCCTGCGGGGGATGGGATTTCCATATCTTATTTTTCTTTCTTTTTTGCTCAAGCTTTTAGAAAAAGCTTGTTTTGATGGAACTTTTTTTCTAAAAGTTCCATTTGAACCCACGGAGGGACTAACCCACAGGATTTCCTAAAGGAGCGAATCATCAACTTCCCTTCAACAAGTTTCTTTACTTAAATTCTTAAGTCCTGCTCCTTTGGCCAGACTCGAACACCCCCGCAATTATATTTAGTTTAAAAAAACTTATTAACTCAATTAACAACTTCCTCTGCCTCTTCACTACCTTCAGCTTCCATGAAATCTTCAAAGGAAATTTCCTTCTCCTTTCTCGCTTTCTTAATTTCATTTGTTATCAACCACAAAGCTACTCCTATTGCCTTTTTGCTTGTTGTATTCAAAGGTATTAAGAAATCTAAACCAGAAATATTTGAGTTTGTATTTGAAAAAGCTGTTACAGGAATTTTGTTCGTGTTTGCTTCTTCTACTGCGTTCCTATTTAAATCAATATTAGTCACAAATATTAAATCTGGTTCAAAAAATCTCTCGTTTTGGGGATTTGAGAAAATTGAAGCGGTGTAATGTTTGACATGTGTAAAACCTGTATGCTCGCAAAATTTTTTAACATATTTTTCATCAAAATCTGTTGAAATTACAGCCACACTCTTGTTATCAAAAAATTTTGCTGCTATCCTTAATCTATTATCTATTGAGGAAATATCAAACAAATTTCTGCCTACTGAGGTTTCCAAAGAAATAAATCTATCCAACTTCTTGTTTTTTTCCAGGTTTCCCTTATTTATCCTGTATTTTATATATTCTGCTTTAGGTATCAATAGATCCATAAATATTAAAAAAAATAAAAAATAGTTTATGGCAGAAGCAGATAGAGTTTACATAGTCCCTTTGAAGAAGGCTAAAAGAAAACCTAGAAGCAGGAGAGCTAATGCTGCGATAAGAGTAATAAGAGAGTTTTTGCAGAGACACATGAAAGCAGAGGATGTAAAACTTGACAATCAACTAAATGAATATATTTGGGAGAGAGGCATACACAAGATACCCCCTAGGATAAAAATAAAGGCATCTAAGAAAGAAAACACTGTGACAGCAAGTTTATTTAAGTAATCCTAAATCTATAATTATGGAAACAAAAATAAAATACATAAAAAAACCTAAACTAAAAAATCCGGTTTTAATTGAAGGCCTTCCAGGAGTAGGGAATGTAGGTAGAGTAGCAATTTCATATCTAATTGATAAACTAAAAGCTAAGAAATTTGCGGAATTGGTTTCACCTTATTTCTTTCCATTAGTGGTGGTAAACTCTGATAACCAGATTCAACCCCTTAAAATGGAATTTTATCATTACAGAGCCAAAAATAAAGATCTTGTTTTCTTGGTGGGAGATTTGCAGCCTGTTGAATACGTGGGTTATTACAAGATTTGTGAGAGAATACTTGATTTTTGTGAGAAACAAGGCATTGAGAGGATTTTAACCTTAGGGGGATTTGGTATTGGTGTTGAGAAACCAAAGCCAAAGGTCCTAGGTGCTTTAACCCACAAGGATGATTTAAACAAATACAAAAAAGCTGGTCTTTATTTCCAAAAAGAAAATTCTATAGGAAGTATATTTGGTATTTCTGGTTTGTTATTAGGGCAGGCACAGAAAAGAGATATTAGAGGTTGTGCAATGCTTGGAGAGACCATAGGATATCCTATAATAACAGATCCTAAAGCAGCTGAGGAAATAATAAAAGTGTTGATGAAAATGTTTGGATTCAAAGTGGACCTAAAGGATTTGGAGAAAAATGTGAAGCAGCTGGAAAATTTCTTGAAAAATATTGAGGATAAAACAAAACAAATGAGCAAGCAACTGCAAAAGCCAAAGAATTATTCCGAGTATATAGGTTAATTTTGAAATGGGAGAAGTGTTATCTGAAGAAAGATAAACTAATATAAATCTCTTTCTGAAGAAGAGATTCTAAATAAATAAATTTTAATATAAATAATGGAGCTGACAAGATTTGAGAAAGCAAGAATTATAGGAGCAAGAGCTTTGCAATTATCTTATGGGGCACCTGCTTTAGTTAAAACCAAAGGAAAGCCTATGGAAATTGCTGAATCAGAGATAAATAAAGGGGTTTTACCTATAGTTGTAGTTAGATGACATAGACTTCGGTTGCCCATCGGGACATTCGCCTACGGCGAACTTCGTAAACGGCATATGTTCTGTGCAATCGTTCATTGACGCCCCCAAAACTAAAGTTTTATAAATAATGTAAATCTAATGACTCTTATGGAAAGATTTGATTTTGATAAAGTAAAATATCTTGTTGAACATCACGAGATGGGTGGAAATCCAGAGACAGAAATTCTGAAAGAAGCGGATAGTCTTACATTCTTTGAATATAATCTGCCATTTTATAGAAAAACCCATACTCTCGAAGAAACGAAAGACAAAATCAAATTCATGTATACAAGATTATCTGAAAAAGCTAAAAAATTAGTAAATCAAACCAAATTTGAAGATAAAGAAATTGATGAGTTATTTAAAAGTGTAATTTCTATAATTGTAGAGTTTTGGGCTATTCAAGCAACTCTGCGCTCACTACGGGCAAAACTTTTATAACTTTATGATTTTATTAAAGTATTATGACTGTCAAAATCACTTATTTCGTTCATGGAACTACAATTGATAATGTCCAAGACCTAGCTACTGGTTGGTCGCCAGGTGAATTATCAGAACTTGGAATAAGACAAGCCAAAGAATTAGGTAAGCTTGTTTCCAAGAAGCATTTTGATGTTGTTTTCTGTTCTGACTTGAAGCGAGCTGTTGATTCTGCGGAGCTTGGTTTTGGTAATAAATACAAAATTATCAAAGACAAAAGATTGCGAGAATGTAATTATGGTGATTTTACAAGAAAACCCTCTGATAGTTTCAAAACAAAAATGACAAATTATGTTGATAAATCATTCCCAAATGGAGAAAGTTATAAAGATGTTGAAAAAAGAATGTCGAGTTTTCTTGATTTCTTAAAGAAAAATTATGATGGCAAACATATTGCAATTGTTGCTCACCAAGCTCCGCAATTAGCTCTAGATGTTTTACTCAAAGGAAAAACCTGGAAACAAGCTATTGATGAAGATTGGAGAAATAAAAAAGCCTGGCGACCTGGCTGGGATTATGTTCTCAAATAAGTTTTGCCCTACTACTAAAGTCGCCGCGACTCAAACTCAAAATTTTTGCTTCGTAATGTTATACTAAAATTCAGCCCTTCGGGGAATATAACAGCAGATAAAAGACTACGAAACCTTGCGGGTTTCTCCGTCCAAATTTGCTCCGCAAACTTCTTTTATCCGCATACGTTAAATAATTAATTTAGTAATTTCAATTGTCAAATTTTAAAAAAATTGAACAAAAATTTAAAATTATTTCTTAGGTGTCAAATCTATACAAACTCCTGCTGCTACTGTTTGTCCCATGTCTCTAATAGCAAACCTTGCTAAGTGAGGTAAATCTTTCTGTTTTTCCATTACTACAGGTTTCTTTGGTTTTACCTTTATAACAGCTGCATCTCCTGTCTTTATGTATTCTGGATTTTCCTCAACGGTTTCACCTGTCTTAGGGTTTACCTTTCTTACGATTTCAGTAACTGTACAAGCAATTTGTGCTGTGTGTATATGGAATACAGGTGTATATCCTGGAGCAATAACTGTTGGGTGGTTTAGCACAATTATTTGTCCTGTGAATTCCTCTGCAACTGTTGCAGGTTTGTCTTCTTCACAAACTACATCTCCTTTCTTGATATCTCCCTTACCAACTCCTCTCAAGTTAAATCCAATATTATCTCCTGAAGATACTTCTTGTCTTTGTTGATTGTGTATTTCAATTGACTTTACTTCTGCTTTTGTTCCTGCTGGCATTATGATTACATTTTGATTAACCTTCATCTTACCTGTTTCTATTCTTCCTACAGGTACAGTTCCTACACCTGTGATAGAGAACACATCTTGTACAGGTAATCTTAACGGCTTATCAACTGATCTTTCTAGTGGTGTAATACTATCCAATGCTTCTAGAATTGTAGGTCCCTCATACCACTTCATGTTTTCGCTCTTCTTGCTAACGTTGTCTCCTTTGTATGCTGATGCAGGTACAATCTTCAAGGTTTCTGGTTTATAACCAACACCTTTCAATAATTTTTCTATTTGGGATTTGACTTCATTAAACCTGTTTTGGTCATAGTTTGCTGTATCCATTTTGTTTACAACAACTATCATTTGGTCAATACCCAAAATCTTTGCTAAGTAAGAGTGCTCTTTTGTCTGTTCTTGTACGCTGTCTTTTGCATCAACTACCAAAACAGCTACATCTGCCTGGCTTGTACCAACGATCATGTTCTTAACAAAGTCCCTGTGACCTGGTGCATCAATTATTGTAAAATAATAATTCTTGCTGTTGAACTCCTTGAATGTAAGGTCAACTGTAAGCCCTCTTTCTCTTTCTTCCTTTAGTTTGTCCATGAAGAAAGCGAACTCAAAGGTTTCTTTCTTTTTTTCCTTAGCTTCATCTTTTAGTTTTCTTAACACTTCCTCTCTAATAGATCCTGTCTCATACATTAGTCTCCCAATTAATGTGGATTTTCCGTGATCTACGTGCCCTATGGTTATCAAGTTAACATGTTTTCTGTCTGCCATATATTAAATATCTAAAATTTTAAATAAATAGGGTGTATCTCTATCTTAGTTCTAAATACAATTTTAAGCAAAGAACAAATGTGAACTACCCCCCAATAAGTTGAGGGGCTTCCAGAGTCAAGCTCTGGTTTTGGGCTGGTTCACTCACAACCCTATCAGACAGGATATACCCATAAGACCTCTTTAAAATATTTTTAGCACCATTAAAGTCAGCATTAACTTGGTAGTTACAATCTCTGCATTTAAAGTTTGTTTGATTGTTTCTTGTTGTATTTAAAGAGCCACATTTTGAACAAGTTTTTGAAGTATATGCTTCTGGAATCTTAACTACTGAAATTCCATTCCAATTAGCCTTATACTCTATCATCTGGCTCAATTCATAGTAAGGCATATTTGAAACAATCCTATTGAAGTTTCTACCTTTACCTTTTGCTGATTTTCTAATCCCTTTCAGGTCTCCAACAACAA
>JAGXOL010000016.1 GCA_023659895.1 Candidatus Aenigmarchaeota archaeon LH_S7 | reverse complement strand
GATTTGACCTCTACTGACCAGTCAGCAAGTCGAGTCGTGGAAGCAGGAACTATATACGATGATTCTCAATAGCATAATTTCATCGTTGGAAGCCACTTCCAAAAATCAATTTGGTGGTGGAGGAGGTCACAGAAACAATCAAAATAAAAAATAAAAATTTTAGTTCTTCACTATTTATAAATTAAATTATTCGTCATCTTTGCCCTCGTCTTCAGATTCCTCATCTTCGTCGTATCTCATTTTTTTTATATATAGATAAAATATTTAAAGATTTTGAGTATTCAATATATATATTCCACAACCGAAAATAATAAATAGTTTTATCTCATTAAATCTTTGGCATCTTTCCGCTTATTTCCCTCACTTTCATCAAATTCCCTACATTCATCCTCCAAATTCTTATTGGTTTCAATATCTTTTACCTCCTTTTCCCTGACTTTCACGAAGACTGGGAAAGGACTTGCTTCTCCTACAATCACAGATTCACCTACATCCAAGGAAGTGATCTGTCTCTGTAACTCTGTTGTCAAACCTTCACTGCTTTCCCCAATATGCTTCAAATCGTAAGGATTTGTTATTCTCAAAAACATGAATGTGTTGCACTGGGACAAGCTGGTTGTACACAGATGCACAGGTCTCTGAGAAATTAAACAAAGCAAAGCATTAAATTTCCTCCCTTCTCTTGCAATTTTCTTTATAATTCCCTTGGAAAAATTTTCCTTACTGCTCCTTTCAGGAGCAAAGTCATGGGCCTCTTCCACAAATGCAATAAATGGAGCAACTTTCCTTTTGACCCTCCTGTTAAATAATTCTCTCAGGAAATAAGAAACAATCATCTGTTTTTTCTTTTCACTGGTTATGTTGGATATATCAAGTATAGAAATCTTACCTAAAGAAACCAAATTATTTACATTAGGTGTATCATAATAACCAAAAAGACCTAAAGACTTTAAAGAATCCAGATTAGATAACAAAACATCCTTAGTGCTCTGTTTTATGTTTTCACTTACTTCCACAGCATTTAAAATATCCTTGATGCTAAACACATCCTCTTGTTTTTTCAAACCTTCTATAATTTTGTTCAAATCTCTTTCCTGTGCAAAACTCATATTAGGCAAGAACAATTTGTAATAATAAGGAGGGAGATGAGTCAAACCAATCCTAATATCTTTGCCTTTTATCAGGTTCACGTTTTTTTGGAATCTTTCATCATAAGCAAATGAGGTATACTCACCGTGTGGATCTATAATAACCACTCCTGCTTTACCATCTTCATCCTTCCTTTTGAGTAATTCTTCCATCAAAACAGAAGTCGTATAGCTTTTTCCCCCTCCTGAAAGAGCAAGTATTGCTAAGTGTTTTTGGAACAACTTGTTGAGATTCATCTTAACTTCCAAGTCATGACCAATCAAGTTTCCCAGATTTAAACCATTTTCAGCAAACTTGAAAGCTTTTTTTAGGTTTTCCTTTTCAGCAATTTCCACAACCTGTCCAGGTGAAACAGGGAATGTGGTTTTCCCAATATTTTCATTGAGAACTCCAAGGCAGAAAACCTTGCACAGAATGAACTCCCATTTGTCAGTGGGAAAATGCAGATTAATAGATTCTTCATAAGTTGAAATTGTCTCTGGTTGCATGAAATACCTGTTTGTCTTTATAATCTCCTCAATACGACCTATTAAAAGGCCCTCACTTGTCTTAACCTGAACAAATAGACCCTTCTTAACTTTACTTTCTTTAGAGGCAACAAAATAAAAATTTTGGGTGTTAGGAGTTTCTCCTGTTGATACAATAGTGCCTAATTCCATAAACTATTATTCTAAAAAAAGAAAAAAGGATTAAACAAATAAATTAAAGAAAACTTATTTAATTATAGCTAGTTACCTAACAACCAAGTTCAAGTATAACAAAGAAATAAGGGACTTGTGTTAAAGTTTAGCTTGATTATTCATATAAACCTGAAATCTTTATACCTTCTCCTGTTATTTCGAAAGGATGTATATAAGTAGAGTGATTAACCCTTCTCATCTTTCTTACTGTTAAGGTTCTTTTGAATTCTTCTGTAACAGGAACATACTCAAGTTTTATAATACCATCAACCAAATACTCAATAATACCTAGATTTGAAAGCACATTCTCATTTTCTGGGATAGTAACAGTTAAAATTGCTGTAACCCCCATCTCTCTCAATGATTCAACAAAATAATTCATCGCAATTCTACCTAAAAATCTATCCTTTATGAATAATTCCAAAACAGACATAGAATCTACAACGACCCTTTTTGCACCAACTTCCTTAACAAGCTCTTCAATTTGATCAACCAAATCGTAAACATATATTTTTAGGATTTTTGACTCATCCATTGAAGTTTGAGAAGGGAATTCTGGTTTGATTGTCAGGATTTTTAAAGTTTTGTTTCTCTCTTGTTCATCCAAATCCCATCCAAAAACAGAATTTGCATCAGCTTTTATTGCCTCTCTTGATTCTTCAGTAGAAACATAAATCCCTGGTCCCCCATTTTTAATACCATTGTAAAGATAAGACATGCAAAAAGATGATTTTCCTGTACCTGTTTTCCCTGCAAGTAAAATGGTTGAGTTAGGCACAAATCCACCTTCCATTAAATCATCTAAACCCTCTATAAATGTTTTAACTTTCTCCATACAATAATTATGAAAAAAACATATTTATTAGTTTACTAATTAAAGGAACATAAGACTAAACTATCCAAAGTTATAGCTAAGATAAAAGAATTTTCCTAAGAATAAAAAATAAAAAAATTTATTTGCTGAGTACAATTCCTTTTCTCTCCACAATTTTGTAAGGATGAATATCTTGGTCATGGTCTGTCCATCTCATTTTTCTTATGGTTAAACCTCTTTGGAATCTACCACTTCCTGAACCAAGGTGTTCCAATAAAAGTACTCCATCACTAACGAACTCTGCAACACCATTTCTACTAAATTTCTTTTCACCTTCTGGCATCTCTGAAACCAACAAAGTAGTTACATTTCTTTGCTTAAGTGAGCTGATTAACCTATACAAATATCTCCTTATGCTATATTCATCTCTGTAATATAATCCAATTAAGCTTATGCTATCTATAACAACCCTCTTAACTTTACCTTTATCAATTTTTGTATTTAGCAATGAAACCCAATCTTCTTCCAATTGATCAGGAGACATTGACAAAAGTTCTATACCAGATTTCTTTAAATCCCATCCAAATGTACTAAAACCGTTTTCAATACTTTTAACATTCTCTTCTGTGCTTATGTACAACACTTTTTCCTTTTTCTCTGCACCTCCCTTCAAAAATTGCATACTGAATATGGTCTTCCCAGATCCTGTATTACCACTTACAAGCAGTACTGCATTCTGCAAAAAACCTCCATTTATTAATTTGTCTAATCCCTTTATACCTGTACTTGCTCTTTCTACAGTCATAATATATAATAATTATAAATATAATTAAACTACTGTAGAAGCGATTTTACCAATATATAAGAATCTTTCCACAACCTCTTTAGATATAGGACCTTTTATTTCAGAACCCAGAGGAGTAATTTTTTTATCCACTAAGATAATAGCATTGTCCTCAAAACAAACTCTGATTCCATTAGCTCTTTTATATTCTTTCTTTTGTCTTACTATTACTCCAAAATGAACTTTATGTCTTAATTTATAGACTCCTTTCTTTACAGTACATGTGACTACATCTCCAACACCCCCTTTAGGATACCTTCTTTTTCTTCCTTTATAGGTTCTAAAGGATACAATTTCCACTTCTTTAGCCCCAGAATTATCCACACAATTGACTGTGCTACCGGAATTAATAGCTTTAGTCACTTTTGCTGATAATGCTTTCATAAGAGTTTTTAACAAAATAATTTATATGGAAAGCAGGGAAAAGGAGTTCAAAGTAGACAAATTTAAGAATTTCTCTGAGTGGTACCTTAAGGTTTTGGAAAAGGCTGAGATAATTGATGATAGGTATGATATAAAAGGTTTTTATGTTCACATGCCTTGGGCCATGTTTGTTTTGGATAAGCTTTATTCAATTTGGGAGAAAGGATTAGAAAAGAAGAATCACCAGAAAATTTCATTACCTATTCTAATACCTGAAGATCTTTTTAAAAAAGAAAAAGAACATGTGAAGGGATTTAACCCAGAAATTTTTTGGGTGACTGAAGCTGGAGATAACAAGTTGGAAAGGAGATTGGGATTGAGACCTACTAGTGAAACCGCTTTTCATAAGATGTATTCTTTGTGGATAAGAAGTTATAAGGACTTACCTATGAGATGCTACCAATCCTGTTCTGTGTTTAGGTATGAAACAAAGATGACCAAACCTTTAATAAGGTTAAGAGAATTCATGTGGATAGAAGCTCATACAGCTCATCCTAGCAAAGAAAGTGCTTTAAACCAAATTAAGGAAGATACAGAGATTACAAAAAAAGTTTATGAATATTTAGGAATACCATTTATGTTTTTTAAGAGACCTGAATGGGATAAGTTTAGTGGGGCTGATTTTTCTGTTGCCGCGGATTCAATATTACCTGATGGAAAAAGATTCCAGCTACCAAGTACTCATTATTTGAGCCAAGAATTTGCTAAGGCCTTTGATGTGACTTTCGAAGATGAGAATGAAGAAAAAAAACATGTTTATTTAACTTCATATGGACCACCTATCTCAAGAACATTTGCAGCTATGATATCTATTTTTGGGGATAACAAAGGACTCAGACTACCTTTTAATTTAGCACCAATTCAAGTAGTTATTGTTCCAATACCAAAGGAAGGAGAGAAAGAAAATATTTTGAAGTATTGCAACAAAATAAAGGAAAAATTATCTAATTATAGGGTTAAGATTGATGAAAGTGAGGTAACACCAGGAGAAAAATTCAATTTGTGGGAGCTAAAAGGGGTTCCAATAAGAATTGAAGTGGGGAGTAGGGAAATGAACAACAATGAGTTAACTGTTGCAAGGAGGGACAAGAGTGATAGAACAAAATTGAAACTTGAAGAAATAGAGAAAATCAAGGAAATGGGAGAAGAGTTAAGTGAAAACCTGAAGAAAGAGGCAAAAGAATGGTTTGCGGAAAAAATTGATTACGCTGAGAATTTGGATGAATTGAAGAAAAAAATAAAAAATGGATTTGTGAAAATTCCTTTCTGTTCCAGAGATAAAGAAGGGGAAAGTTGCGCAGAAAGAATAAAAGAAATAGGTGAGATTGCTGGAACCCTTTATCCAGAGGAAGAGAAACCAAAAGGAAAAAGATGTCCTTTATGCGGGAAAGAAGCAAAAGTTTATGTTTATGCTTGCAGAAGTTATTAATTTATGCCTGAGCTCCCTGATGTAGAATTTTTTAAGGAACATTCCTAAGAAATTATAGATTTATAAACTATAAATATTTAAGGATAATTATGACAGAAAATAAAAGACCAATTTATAGGATTATAAAATCTTTTATATACCTTAAAAACATTAAATATTATGTTATTTAAATCAAATAAGAAATTAATTTTTGGAATTTTATTTACTATATTACTTTGTTCAGGTTATTTAACTGTTGCAAGTTATATGACTTCACCAGAAGGATTAAATTACCCAAATCCAGGACATTACCCTGGGCAAATAGGGCCAGGAACTTTTAATGCTTCTGGTTACTCAAATCCAAACTGGACTTTCCCAGGGAATTTGAATGTGGGCGGAAATATTTGTTTGGATTATTGTAGATCAACATGGCCATCAGGAGGGGGAGGAATAAGTTGTTCTGATTGTAATGAAACGTTTGTCAATGAAGGACAGAAAAGTAGTATCAGTTCAGCAATGATAAAAAATAATGCAATTACTTCTTCTGACATCGATAGCAGTTCAGTTCAAGAAAGAGTTTCTGACTCTTGTTCTTCTGGTTCTTCAATTAGGGTTATTAAGGCTGATGGGACGGTTACTTGTGAGCCAGATGATACAGGAGGTGGAGGAGGAGTACCTTCTTGTTCAAATTGTAATTCAGATTTTGTTAATGAAGGACAGAAAAATAGTATCAGTTCAGCAATGGTTAACTTTAATTATGCAGGAAGTTCTTCGGAAGGTGGTGCTGCAAACAATGCTAAATCCTGTAATGCTGATGGAACTTGTGAAGTTCAGGATTTAGACACTAAAGGAAAAGCTCATATTACTGGAGATTTAATAGTAGATGGAGGTGGAACTATCCAACTAGGAGATGCTCCTGGAGATTTCACTTATATTCAACAAGGGGTATTCGGACTCTCTAGAAGTGATAACCTGCCAGTGATGTTTGTGAATGAGGTAGGGCCAGTAACTATTCGTTCAAATGAAGCTGGATATAGATATGATCTGGGAGTTTTAGGAAAAACTGAAACCCAAGATTTAAGAGTAAGTAATAAGGAAAATTGTGGAAAGTTGTATACAGATAGTGAGGGTGATGTTCTTTGCGGAGTGGATCAAACTGGTGGTGGAGGAGGAGTATCTTCTTGTTCAAATTGCGATAGAAGGTTTGTTAAAGAGGGAGGAGACACAATGAGTGGAGATTTGAAGGTGAATGGGGATTTGAAGGCTGAGGACCATGTTGTGACTCCATTTGTCATAGGCCCTAAACTCTCTAAAATAGGTATTGGTGGACTACCTCCACCTGGAGGGCATAGTAGCTCAACTGGGGCAAAAGTATGGGGCGATTTTGATGTAAGCGGAAACACTCATCTCGGTGATTCATATTCTAGTAAAACAACAGTGAAAGGGGATTTGGATGTGAGCAGAGGGATAACTTTAGGAGGAGAAAAAAGAACCAGCTGGCCATCTGGTGGAGTATCTTCTTGTTCAGACTGTAATTCAGATTTTGTTGAGGAAAGCGGAGACACAATGAGGGGAAAGTTAGATGTGGATGCAACAGTCACCGCAGGAGATAATGATAACGCATGGATTGGTCATCCTTTTGTAGGTGTATATGGAGACGGAAAGTACTATGGAGGTATATTTGATAATAAGGTTAAAGTTAAGGATGATTTAAAAGTAACCGGAAACACCCAACTCGGTGATTCAAGTTCTGATAAAACAACAGTGAAGGGGGATTTGGATGTGAGCGGAGATATAAGAACTCCTGGCACACTTAGGCTAAGCAACTCAATGTGGACAATACTCTCAAGAGAGGGAATTGCAGGATTTGGTTCTATAATTGTCGGAGATTCTGAATGGGAACCTGACTTTAGTGTTGGTGGTACTTCCAGATTTGATAAAAAAGTAACTATGAAAGGCGATTTGGATGTGAGTGGAGGGATAACTTTAGGAGGAGAAAAAAGAACCAGCTGGCCATCTGGTGGAGGGGGAGGAATATCTTCTTGTTCAGAGTGTAATTCAGATTTTGTTAATAAAGATGGAGACAAAATGAGTGGAGATTTGAAGGTGAGTGGAGATATAAGAACTCCTGGCACACTTAGGCTAAGCAACTCAATGTGGACAATACTCTCAAGAGAGGGAATTGCAGGATTTGGTTCTATAATTGTCGGAGATTCTGAATGGGAACCTGACTTTAGTGTTGGTGGTACTTCCAGATTTGATAAAAAAGTAACTATGAAAGGCGATTTGGATGTGAGTGGAGAAATTACCACCACTTATTCTTCAGGCCAAGCAGATATTAACAAAGACGGTTATGTTAATTCATTAGATTTAAATTTACTTGGAGAAGTATATGGTTGTCAAAGTGGACAATCTTGTTGGACTAGTGTTATAGGAGTAGATAACCTTGGCAACAAACTTTATGGAAGCGACTTGGATTTGGATGGTGATAATAAAGTAGAGTATGGAGATCTTGGTATACTTGGTGCGAACTACGAGAATTACAAGAATTTTCGTGTAGAGTCAGAAAATGATGATGCTTTCGTAGCGAGTGGAAGCGGAGATTATTACTCCGGCTACTTCACCGGTGGTAAAGGCGTCAAGGTTGAAGGGGATTTGGATGTGAGCGGAGACAAAAGTGGTTATGTGGTAAATATTGCCAACAGTGCAACCACAAATGCATTTGGATTAAGTGCTGACGTGCCTAGTATTGCAATTCGTGGAATGGGAAGTCAAGGAGTAGTAGGTGTTGGAGATACATTTTGGGGTGTTAGAGGTGAAGGTACTGGCGGCGCTTTAGGAATTTTAGGAATTTCAGATACAGGTTACTCCGGCTACTTCACTGGTGGTAAAGGCGTTAAGATTGAAGGGGATTTGGATGTGAGTGGAAAAATAACTAAAACAGACTATGTAAAAGGAGATTGCGACAAGAATGGGATTGTGAATATGGATGATGCTGACTGTATTATGAATTATGTTGTTGGCAATAATAATAATTGCGATGATGTAGATTGCGATATTAATGATGATGGTGATGTTAGAGCCGGAGATCCTACGTTCCTTGCTCAAATATTAGTAGGCACATCTGGTTATAATGCTAGAGATGTCTTACCTTATGATTCGATTGCCTCAATTACTCCTTATGCTAAATTCACAGCATTTCACAAATCTGATGCGCTAACAGCTGATGCTTCTGGTTCAAATGCATATTCCGGCCATTTTATCGGCGGCGAAGGTGTCAAGGTTAATGGGGATTTGGAGGTAACTGGCAGTAAAAACGCAGTAATTAATACTTCTCAAGGAAAAAGAAAGATGGCTGCAGTTGAGGCCCCAACCACCAATTTTGTAACTTCTAACTCATCACAGTTAATAAATGGAGAAAGAGAAGTCAAAATTGAACCTTTATTTTTAGAAACAATTAATACGGATTCTGGTTATCAGGTTTTATTAACCCCAACTGGAAATTGCCAATTGTATGTTTCAGACAAAAAAGAAGACCGTTTTGTGGTAAAATCATCAAGTGGAAAAACTAATTGCACTTTTGACTGGTTCTTGTATGGGAAGAGGAAAGGATATGAAAACCAGTACATGGAAAAAGAAGAGTAATAACAGATTGTCTAATTAAGAGGCAATAAATCCCAAATTGGGCAAATTAATCAAAGGTCGATTTGAATTTATTTTAAAAACCTACTAAAAAAGAAAAAGTCGCTTATTTAATTTCTAAAACTAAATTAATTTAGTGAGGAAGATGGAAAAAGAGAAATTAATGGGATTTAAAAGAAAGGTTGGATCGGATGGGGGGATAATCATCCCAGAGGAATTTAGAAAAAGAGTTGGAATTAAACCTGAAATGAGGATAAAGATGGGTGTTAAAGACCATGAAATTTTTATCAGAAAAGAGGAAAATTTCATAGAATGGCTGGAAGATAGGGTAAAGAGATATGGAAGAGACTTATCTAAACTGGATTTGAAAAAAGTTTATGAGTCATAATTTGAAGAGAAACTGAAAAATTTAAGTAGGTAAAAATGATATTTATAGATGCAAATTTCTTTGTGAAAGGAACAACTACCGAAAATTTAATTTTGATGAATAGTTTCCTTTAAATATTCTAAAAACAAATTAATTTAGGTGAGAGAAGATGGAAAAATTAAAAGTTGGGGAGAAAGGACAAGTAGTAATTCCACCTGAGATAGTTGCAAAGTTTGGATTAAAATCAGGAGAAAAGGTTTTTGTTAGAGAAAGATATCAGTATATAATATTAGAGAAACCCAAAAAGATGTTTGGAGATAAAATTGTCAATTTATTAAAAGAAGGATTAAAAGATGTTGAATGGGACAATATAAAAAAAGAGAGAGAAGATAGAAAGTGGTAATTGGTGTTGACACCGGATTCTTTATTAAACTGAAAAAGGATAATGCAAGAGCAAAAGAAATCTGGGAGAAAGTTATTAATGGTGAAGAAGAATTAGCAGTTTCTGTGTTAAGTATAAATGAAATTTTAGTTTATTTCTTTAGAAATGGAAAATCAGAATCTGGAAAGGAAATTTTAAGTTTATTGAAACTACTCCCAAACATAAAATTAATTCCTGTTTCAGAAAGAACGGCAGAACTTTCCGCAGGTTATAGATATGGTTTGGGAATCCCAACAATAGATTCTTTAATTTTGACAACTTTCATTTATGAACGTTGTGATAAGGTTATCTCAACAGATAAACATTTTTTGAAAGCCAATGAACAAAATATAATTGAAGTAGAATATTTGTCTAGTTAGATGGGTTTTAATCCCACCACAGAGTAGTGGGGTATCTGAGACAAATCAAAAAGGAGAGAAAATTATGACTTACTAACCAACTTATCTTTTTGGCTTAAGCCGAGCCTTCCTGATTTGCGAAGTAAATAGGTGCCATTGGAATGACGAGTATTAACCAAATTAACCAATAGAGGGCTTACTTATTTAAGTTCTAAAAACAAATTAATTTAGGTGATAGAAGATGGAAAAAGAGAAATTAATGGAATTTAAAAGAAAGGTTGGACCAAATGGGGGGATAATCATCCCAGAGGAATTTAGAAAAAAGCTTGGGATTAAACCTGAAACAATAGTTTACTTTAGTTTAAAAAATCATAGAATTTATATAGAACCAGAAAAAGAGGATCCTGTTGTTGTATTTAAGCAAATTGCTGAAACAGAGCCAATTACCAAAAAAATATCTCCTAACAAATCTTATGAAGAAGAAATAGAAGAGAGATGGAATAAAGTAAAAAGATAATATGTTTTATATAGATGCGAATTTATTTATCTACTCTTCATTAGATAGATATATTTTGGGTGATCAAAGTAGAGAGATTATTGATCTGTTAAACAATGGGAAAATGAATGGAATAACTTCTTCTTTAACTTTGGATGAAATTATTTGGGTTGTTTGGAAAGAAAAGGGTAAAGAACTTGGAATAAAGGTGGGTAAAGAAATTTTTGAAATATCTAATTTAGATATTGTTGGAATTTCAGAGAAGATAATTTTCAACGCGATAGAATTAATGGAAAAATATGATTTAAAACCAAGAGATGCTATCCATTTATCTGCTGCTATTGAGCACAGTGTATTTACAATAATTAGTGAAGATAAAGATTTTGATAAAGTAAAAGAAATTGAAAGATTAGATTTTGTTAAAGCTTTAAGAAAATTTAAGTAAGTACGAACTCAAAATCCATTTCAATAATTTTTGTTGTTTTAGTCTTAACAGGTTTTTTTGTGTTTTTCTGGAATCAATAAACTTCCTCTTACTAAAATAAAAATTATCCCTTTTAATCTGTTTAGTGAATATACAAAACTACGCACGGATTTTATGCAAAAACTTTATAAATATGTTAATAAATAGTTATGGAGGAAATGTTATTGACAGGACGGGATTTAGAAGAAATAAAACAATTTAGGGAAGATGGAGTTTGGCTTGAGGAACGGAAAGATGAACTAAAGAAAAAATACCCAAATCAGTGGGTCGCTATTCTTAACAAAAAAGTTGTGGGAATAAGTCCAGATTATAGTTCTTTAATTGAAAGTTTGAAAAGAAAAAATGTAGAGTTAGGAAAAGTTGTTGTAGAATATTTATCAACAACAGAAGAAATTTTTATCTTAGTAGCATATGATTAGGGGTTTTTTCAGAAAGGAAATAGGTTTTAGCAGACCTTTTATAATAGCGAAATTGTTCTTCCCAAATTTAACTTTAAACAACCAAGAAGTCTACTTCCAAAATCTTAGCCGATAATACAGATTTTGGTGGTAGCTCAATTGGCATACTAAAGGTTTTTGTTATAACTATATATAGTTGTAAAAAATTATAAATACAGAATTTATCCAACAGAAAAACAAAAAAAAGATTAGAAAAACAATTTGAGATTTGTAAAAACTTACATAATGACTTATTGGAA
>JAGXOL010000015.1 GCA_023659895.1 Candidatus Aenigmarchaeota archaeon LH_S7 | reverse complement strand
AGACGGGGCAACCTTGACTTTGCCCGAAACTGGTGCAATATGACATCAGAATCTCCTGACTTTAGTTGTGGAGAGTGTCAACATACTAATCTCCAAAGCTTTTTTCCTAACAGCCTCAGCAACTTTCTTGTGTACTTCTTTGTCAAGCATAGAAGGAATCACAAAATCTTCTTTTAAGTCTTTCCCAACACAATCTGCCAAGGCCTTGGAAGCAGCAATTTTCATATCTTTAGTTATATCTGTTGCTCTTGCATCTAAAACACCTCTGAAGATTCCAGGAAATGCAAGTGAATTATTAATCTGATTAGGAAAATCACTTCTACCTGTTCCAACCACTCTTGCTCCAGCTTCTTTAGTTTCATCAGGCATTATTTCAGGTATAGGATTTGACATAGCGAAAATTATTGGGTCTTCCTTCATGCTTTCCACCATTTCTTTACTAACTATTTTGGGAGCACTAACCCCTATAAAAACATCACTTCCTTTCATTGCATCTTTCAGATTTCCTGTTAAATTTTCTTTGTTTGTGAATTCTAACAATTCTTTCTTAGCCCAGTTTAAATTTTCTCTTTCTTTGGATATTATACCTTTGGAATCACAAATAACAATATTTTCAAGACCGTAAGAGTTCAAAAACTTTGCAACAGCTATACCTGCAGCACCTGCCCCACTCACAACAACTTTAATATCTTTCCCTTTCCCGATTAATCTCAAAGAATTTATTAATGCAGCTAAGACAACTACAGCAGTTCCATGCTGGTCATCATGAAAAACAGGAATATCTAATTTTTCCTTTAATTTTCTTTCAACCTCAAAACATTTAGGTGAGCCTATATCTTCCAAATTGATTGCTCCAAAGGAATCAGCAATCTGCTCAACAGTTTTAATTATCTCTTTTGCTTCTTGGGACCTTACAATAATAGGGATTGCATCCACTCCACCAAACTCCTTGAAAAGAAGTGATTTGCCTTCCATTACAGGGTAAGAGGCCTTGTTCCCAATATTACCAAGGCCCAAAACAGCAGAGCCATCTGAAACAACAGCAACTAAATTTCTTTTAGAAGTGTAGTCATACATTTTATTTTTATCTTCCTGGATTATTTTGCAAAGTTCTGCAACTCCTGGAGTGTAAAGTAATGACAAATCATCCTTGGTTTTTATAGAAACCTCAGGATATATTTTGATTTTCTGTTTCTTAGCCAGTTCCAGAACTTCTTCTTTCATAAACCATTATGCAAAAAGATATAATTAATTTAATATATTTTTCATAAAAGATTATGTTCTATTTAGGATCTGGTGGATTACCCACTGTTACAAAAGGGAATACTTTTCAAGGTTTGAGAGACTTAAAAGAACTTGGTTTAAGTGCAATGGAACTGGAATTTGTGAGGAGTGTTTATTTAAAAGAGGACAAAGCAAAAGAAGTAGGAAAACTTGCTAGGGAATTAGGTATTAAGCTCTCCATACATGCTTCCTATTATGTGAATCTTTGTAACCCTCAAAAAGCAAAAGCGAGCCAGAAAAGAATATTGGATGCCTGCAAAATCGGTCATTATGCAGGAGCAAAGTATATCGTGTTTCATCCAGGTTTCTATGGTAAATTAGATGAAGAGAAAGCTTATTCTCTTGTAAAGAAAAGTTGCGAAGAGATGAGTTCAAAGATTGATCAATACAAGTGGGATGTTGTTTTAGGGCCAGAGACCACAGGAAAGAAATCACAATTTGGGACTTTGGATGAAAATTTGAGACTCTCCAAGGAAGTCAAAAATTGCGCTCCAGTTATTGATTTTGCTCACATCTTTGCGAGGAATGTAGGACAAATTAATTTTGCTGAGGTTTTGGACAAAATGAGGGATTTTGAAGAGATGCACACACATTTTTCAGGGATTGATTACTCAGAAAAAGGTGAGAAAAAACATTTGGAGCTTTCTTCAAAACAACCAGATTTCAAAGAATTAGCTAAAGAATTAATCAAAAAGAAATTTAACAAGAATAGAGACATCACAATAATTTCTGAAACCCCTGTTTTGGAACAGGACAGTTTGAAAATGAAAAAGATTTTGGAAGAAACCAAAAACAAAAATTATGGAAGTTATTAGAGAGGAAGTGGAGAAAGATGGGATTAAAATATAAAATGAAAGTTGTTTGTTTTGGTGGTGGAAACGCAATTCCGAAAGTTGTTTTATCTGAGTTAAAAAAATATCCTGTTGAAATAACTTCCGTCACTTCAATGGTTGATAATGGGGGTTCTACTGGACAATTAAGAAAAGATTTTGATGTTTTACCTCCTGGAGATATTAGAAGACATTTGTTGGCTTTGTCAGAAGCTCCAGAGTGGAAAAAAGAATTATGGAATTTTAGATTTGGTCATGAAGAATTTGAAGGAGGTCATAGAGGTCATAAGTTTTCTAATATTTTTATTGCTGGTCTAGAGTATATTACAAAAGACTATGAAAAAGTTTTAGATACTGTACACGAATTTTTGGAGGTTAGAGGGAGGTGTTTACCTGCAACAATAGAAAAAACACAACTTATAGCAATTTTGGAAAACAGTACTAAAATTATCGGAGAAGATGAAATTGATGTTCCTAAAAAACATAGCCCAAACCTGAAAATTAAAGATGTTTATTTGAAACCAGGAGCAAAAGCTTATCCAAAAGTTTTAGAAGAAATCAAAGAAGCAGGTATTCTTATTTTTGGACCTGGGGATCTTTACTCTAGTATTATTCCTTGTTTTCTACCAGAAGGAATGAAAGAAGCAATCCAAAGAACCAAAGCAAAAAAAGTTTTTATTTGCCCAGCAATGACAAAGTTGGGAGAGACACAAAATTTCTCTGTTTTAGATTATACAAAAGAAATTGAAAAATATATTGGCTGTGAACTTGATTTTGTTATTTTTAATAAATCTGTTCCAGAAAAAGAAAGAATAGAAAAATATAAAGAAGAAGAGCCTCAGTTAATTGAGATTACAAAGTTTGATAACTTAGAAAATAAAAATAAATTTATTGGAAAAAACTTATTGGTTGAAGAGGGTCCAATAATTTATAATCCAAAAAAAGTTGTAGAAGAACTTTTAAAATTATGCAAGCAGTAATTTTAGCAGCTGGGGGAAGTTCAAGGTTTTGGCCTTTGAATCAAAAACATAAATCTCTTATTAAAGTCTGTGGTAAAACATTGATTGAATGGACAGTAGAAGGAGTCAAAAAAGCTGGAATAAAAGATATTATAATTATTCAAGGACCAAAAAAAGATATTGAAAGAGAGATAAAAAATAAATATCCAGAAGTAAGATTTGTTACTCAACCTGAGCCTAAGGGGATGGGAAATGCTGTTTTGCAAGCAGAAGAATTTGTTGAAAAAGATTTTCTCGTTTTAAATCCAAATTATCTTGATATCAGATATTTTATCGATACTTTGATTAAAAAGAAAAAACAAACTGATGCAAAAATGATTTTATTGGGAAAAGAAACAGATAATCCAGAATTATATGGAATATTTGATATGGAGGTAGATAAAGCAAAGAGGATAGTTGAAAAACCAAAAAAAGAAGAGTCTCCATCTAATTTAAAGGTTTTGGGTATCTACTTATTACCAAAAGAATTTTTTAATTATTACAGGCGTGTTCCTAAACATATGTATGCTTTCGAAGATGCTCTATCTTTATATATGAAGGAAAATGATGTTCCTGTTGCTAGAGTAGAAGAAGAAGCCCTTTCTTTAAAATACCCTTGGCATTTACTTGAGATTGAAAAACAAATTTTAAAGCAGAAAGATAATTATATTGACAAATCAGCATCAATAGGAAAAAATGTTCTAATTGAAAATTGTTATGTTGGAAAGAATGCGAAAATTTTTGAAAATTCTGTTTTGAAGAACTGCTATATTGGAGACAATACAATTGTTGGAAATTTCTCATTGGTAAGAAATTCTGTAATAGAAAATAATTGTTTAGTAGGTGCCCATTCAGAGATTGCAAAGAGTATCTTTCAGGAGGATGTGCATGTTCATTCAGGTTATATTGGAGATTCTGTAATTAGTAAGCACAGCAGAATTGGAGCAGGAATAGTTACTGGAAATGTTAAGTTAGATAGAAAGGAAATTAAGACTATTGTGAAAGGAGAAAAAGTAAATACTGGTCTAAAATATTTTGGTTTAGTAATTGGAGAGAATACAAAACTTGGGATTAATGTTTCAACAATGCCTGGAATTTTAATTGGTAATAACTGCATTATTGGACCTAATACTATAGTAAGAGAAAATGTTTCAGATAACACAAAATATTATTCAAAATTTGAAGGAGTGGTCAGTAAAGCATGAAAATAATACTTGACTTTGACCACACTCTATTTTCAACAAAAAAATTATTTGACTCTTTAAAGGAAGAATTTAAGGAGTCAGGTGTTAATGATAAACTGTTTTCTGAGACTTTTCAAAAATCAAAAGGTCCTGTTGGTTATAATTCCGAAAACCAATTTAAATTAATAATTGAAGAGAAGCCAGTACTTAATCCTAAAAAATTAAAGGAAGTATTTAAAAAGGTTATTAACAGAGCAGACCAGTTTGTATATCCTGATGTTTTGCCTGTTCTAAGTAATTTAGAAAAAGAGAACGAACTTATTCTTCTTTCTTATGGAGAAAAAAAGTTCCAAAAAGAGAAAATTGAAAACTCAAAAATAACTAAATATTTCAATAAAATTATTATTGCCCAAGATATTAATAAAGTCTCTGATCTCAAAAAAATTCTGAAAGAAAAAGAAATTGCAATATTTGTCGAAGACAATCCTTATGCAATATTAGAAGTAAAAAAATCTTTTCCAAAGATAATAACAATAAGAATTAATAGGGGTGAAGGGAAGTATGCAAAAGAAAAAAACAATGATAAAACTGATTTTGTAATTGAAAACTTAAGTGAGCTTAAAAAAGTATTTGAAAAGAAGACAAAATAAATACTTTTTAAAATTTTTCTTAATTTAGTTGATGGAAAGGATATAAAAATTCCTGAAAGAAAAACAATTTCTAAGGAAGCAAAGAGTTATGATTTTAACTATTACATAAACAATCAAGTTATTCCATTAGCCCTATGCATTTTGTCTGTTTTGGGATATTCAAAAAAATGATTTAATTAAAGAACAAAGAAGTCTGGGTTTATTTTTGGTAATTAACAATAGTAATACTTAGTAATACAAAGTATTTAAAGTTACTTACATTAACTAAATATGTGTGGAATACTCGGTTACTTAGGGAATAGAGAATCTGTTCCCATTTTGCAAAAAGGTTTGAAAAATCTTAATTATAGAGGTTATGATTCTTGGGGTTTTGGCTTAAAAAGCAAAGATAAAATTGAAATTATTAAAGATGTTGGGGATTTTGAGGAATTAAAAGATTTCCCAAGAATAGAAAGTAATTGTGGAATATCACACACAAGATGGGCAACAACAGGAAAAGTTTCAAAAGAAAATGCACATCCTCACACAAATGAAGACAACAAAATAGCAGTTGTGCATAACGGAATTATAGAAAACTTTCAAGAATTGAAAGAAGAATTATTAAAGAGAGGGCATAAATTTAAATCAGAGACAGACACTGAGATAATCTGCCATTTGATTGAAGAATATTCAAACTTTGAATTTCCAGAAGCAATAAGAAAAGTATTTTTAAAATTAAGAGGAAGGAATACTGTTCTCGCTATACATCAAGATTATAATTATTTGGTTGGGGTAAAAAGTGGTTCTCCTTTAACTATTGGAATAAAAAATAATAAAGGTAGAGAAGAATATTTTATTGCATCTGATTCAAGAGCATTTATACACGAGACAAATAAAGTTATTTTTTTAGATGATAATGAATTGGTTGTTTTAAAATGACAATAAAAATTTTTGATGTCGAGACTGGAAAAGATATAAACAAAAAAATAGAAGAATTAAAAGTAGATTTTAAAGAAGAAGAATTGGAGAAAGAACATTATATGTTAAAGGAAATCCTTGAACAGCCTGAAACAATAAAAAAAGCAATTGAACAGGATGAAAAAAAATTGATTGAAACAGTGATGGAAGTTTTAAGAGCAAAAAATGTTATTTTTACTGCGTGTGGAACTGCAAGATATGCCGCAATTGTAGGAAGATATTTGTTTTCAAAGATAGCGAAAAAGTTTTCAGATGTTATAATGGCTCATGAGTTTCAGTATTTTACTGAGTCTGTTGATAAAGATACTTTAGTAATTGCTATCTCGCAGTCTGGGGAAACAGCAGATGTTCTTGAAGGACTTAAAAAAGCAAAAGAAAGAGGGGCAAAAATTGTTGCAATAACTAATTCTGAGAATTCTTCTTTGGATAGAATTTCTGACAAAACATTTTTCCTGAATTGTGGGCCTGAAATTGCAGTAGCATCAACAAAAGCATTTACTTCTCAGTTGGTTGTTTTATATCTCCTTGCCTTTGCAATGATAAACAAAAGTCAGGAAGAAAAAATAAAATTGAAAGAGATTGGAGATAAAGTAGAGGAAACAATTTCCCAAAATAATGAATTAATAAAAAAATTTGCAGAAAAATTGAAGGATAAAAAGGATTTCTATTTTATTGCAAGAGGGATTGACTTTGCAATTGCTTCTGAGGGGGCATTGAAGTTGAAGGAATTAAGCTATGCCCACGCAGAGGGGATGCCAGCTGGGGAATTAAAACATGGTACTTTATCTTTAATTGAGGAAGGAACTCCTATTGTGACTATTTGTCCTAAAGATTATACTTATGAAGAAACTTTGAACAATATCCAAGAAGCAAAGTCAAGAGGAGGTTTTATTATTGGAGTTTCTGATGAGGGAAATGAGATTTTTGATTCCTTGCTGAAAATTCCAAAAGTTGAGGAAATTTTTTACCCCTTACTCACAGTTATTCCCTTACAATTGTTTGCTTATCACTTAGCTGTTGCAAAAGGAAATAATCCAGATAAACCAAGAAATCTTGCAAAATCTGTAACAGTAAAGTAAATAATTTAGAAAATAAGAATGCGTTCTTCAGGTTATTATAGTTAATGTCACAACTTTTTATACAACTCTGGTAGGAATGTGTTTAGTCACTCAAGAGTTTACACTTCAAAGCCTTTTGGACTATCTGTACAATTACAAGGAAAATAAGGAAAAATTGGAGCCTTACATCACAGCCTACATAGACTTTCTTAAAAAATATGATGATATTGAAGAATTAAGAATTTCAGAAAAAAGGGAATATATTTATAAACAAACAGAATTAGTAGAAAAGCTTTTATTAAGAATTTAAAATTTCCTTAACTACTTTATCCCAATCCACTTTCTGAGAATCAATAACATTCCACAAAGTAAATCTTTCTGGTCTTACCCTGCTAACTTCTTTTAAAATTTCTGGTTTGAATTTTTTATCAAGCAAAGGTTTTAAAGCAAAATCATAAATTTCTTTTTTCTTCATTTTATTTTTTATATCCCAAAACAGATTTTTAGGATCAAACCTTAAATCTTTTAATTTATCTGAGTAAATAGAGTAAACTTTTGCACTAATTAAAGTTCCTGTTCCTGCAAGTTGACCATGTAAATATTCTTCATTATTTATTTTATTTTCAAGCAATCTTTCAACTTCGTGTTCAGAGCCAGAGCAGTATCTCGAAGTTTCTTCCATTGCTAGACCAGATAAAATCAGGGCTTCGGCAAGATTTTTTTCATCATCAGAATCCAAGATTTTTTCCATAGCATTAAAACTCAATTTTTTATAAAATTCTAAGAATTGTCCCTCTTTTTTCTCTGCCAGACTTAAGTCCTGTAATGCTACTAAGTTTGAAAATAAATCACAGATTCCAGCTTTTTTTAAGTTTCCAGAATTTTCCCATAAATATAAAGGAATAATTACCTTTTTTGGATATTTTGCTGGAATTGTTTCTCTTCTTTCTCCGTTATAGAGGGAACAATTTTTTGAAATCAAACCATCATGAGAAGGGGCAGTTGGAACAGAAATTAGGTCTAAATTCAAATCAGAACTTACTTTTTTGGCAACATCTATTGCTTTTCCTCCTCCAAATCCCACAATTTCATCTTCTTTAATTAATCTTTCAATTTCCTTTGCTTCTCCAATTGAAGCTTCTGAGAAAGTATAAAATTTATCAAAACCTGTATTCAAAAGTAAATTCTTCGTAAAAAAACCTTTATTTGTAACTATTTCTTTTCCTTTTAGTTCTTTAAAATCATAATTTTTGTCTTCTACAAATTCTAATTCTATGTCCCTCTCTTTTAATAATTCTTCAACCTTCATTATTTAATTTATCTAAACCCTGTAATAATAGAGGTGGTTAGGATTTGCAAAAAAATTGCTGGGAGGGAAACAGGAAGATAATGTATTATTGTTAAAATAGAAGGAAAATTCGCAGAAATTTCTAAAAGAGAATAAAATCGAAAAATAAAAATATGATCAAAATGTTAAAAGTTAAAAAGAAATGCTAAAAACTTCTACTTTGTTTTTTTCAGTTTAACTGCAGTACCATAAACAAGTAATTCAGCTGCTCCACTTGTGACCTGAGAAGTCATGAAACGAACATTAATCACTGCATCTGCCTTCAGTTTTTTAGCCTCTTTCATCATCCTGTTGATTGATTCCTGCCTTGCCTCTGACAACATTTCGGTGTACTCCTGCAACTCTCCACCAACAATCTTCTTTAAATCAGCTATGATATCTTTTCCCAAATGCTTTGCCCTGACAGTATTTCCAGTCACCAATCCCAAAGTCTGTGTGACTTTGTATCCCTGAACATAGTCTGTATTTACAACTCTAGTATCTTTTACCATAAGATATTTAATTAAATAATTAAGCTTTCTCTGTTCTTAAAGATTGTAAGAACTATGCCTCTAATAATCAAAGGAAGACTCCATCCCAAAGCGGGAACAGGACTAAAAGGGATTACAATCAAGAAAATTAAACTCCATTTCTCTGCACTATTTATTCTTTTAGATTAGCTAAGAAAGCTTCCAATTGAATCATTGGATTTGAACCTTCAACAACCCTGAACTCGTAATCTCCAAGTAGTTTGATTATCTTTATCTTGTTATCATCAGAGATATCCAAGTCATAAATTCCAGAATAAATCTGCTTCAACAAGTCCTCAGCACTCACACCTTGAGTGATCATCAAGTCAAACAACTTTTCCCTAGCTTTAAGGAATTTTCCTTCTAAAGCAAGATTTAATAATTCCTGAATATCTTTGGTTTTCGCCTTACCTATAACCTCCAAAATCACATCTTCAATTATATTTTTATCTATGGATGCAGCTGCCTGCAGAATATTTGTTGCTTTTCTTAAATCCCCTCCACATTCTTTGAATATTGATTCCGAAGCTTTCTCATCCAATTTCAATTGTTCTCCCTTAGCTATCCTTTCTAAATACTTTTTAACATCTTTTTCACCTAAGGGCTTGAAACGGAACATCACGCACCTTGATTGTATTGGCTCAATAATCTTGCTTGAATAATTGCAATCCAAAATAAACCTACAAGTTTTAGAATACTTTTCCATTGTTCTACGTAAGGCTTGTTGTGCATCCTTTGTCAAAGCATCTGCTTCATCCAACAAAATTATTTTAAATTCTGCATCTCCCATAGGTCTTGTTCTTGCAAACTCCTTGATTTTGACTCTAATAGTGTCTATACCTCTCTCATCTGATGCATTCAATTCAATAAAATTGTTTTTCAAATCTAACTCCTTAACTGAAGCATGAGCAGCAGTAGTTTTTCCAGTTCCCTGCATTCCAGCAAAAAGTAAATTAGGGATGGATTCTTTTTCAACAAAACCTTTTAATCTCTTTACGGTTTTTTCTTGGCCTATTATCTCATCCAATTTCTTTGGCCTGTATTTTTCTGTCCAGACTTGAAGCATAATTAAAAACTATTAAATTTATTAATTGATTCTATTCAGATCTTCCCTAAGAATTGTTGGTTTCATACCCAAAATCTCCTCCTTGCAACCAGTTTCAGGAATATCCTTTAGAAGAAATAATTATTCATCCTCTTTTTCTTTCTCTTCCTCTTTTTTACCTCCACCAAAGAGTCTTATAATGCCCTTTACAATTTTCTCAATGAAACTCAATCCTAAATAAATTGTATAAGCGAAGATACCAAGGAAAACGAAAGCTATGATTGTTCCCCAAGTCAAAGCTAAATCAACACCAAAGAATTTAATCAAAACAAAAGGGAATATTGCTGAAGCCACAGCAATAACCAAATATTTCATCAAAAGTTTTACACCTTGGTAAAACAGGTATATGAATATGAAAAATAAGGCAACTAACGCAAGAAGTTCTATGTCAAACATCTTGGAAAATTAATTAATATTGAATAACCAGTAGAAGTGACTAATGAAGTGTAAGAGAGGAAAGATGCAATTCCTTTTGATTTTCTTGTTTCTTGGTCAGATAATCTTAGCATGTTTTTTGCAAAGGTTTTTTTCAACAAATTGTAGTTTGTATCAATGTGATTTACTACTGTTTCATAATTCCTGTTTATTCTTGCTATATACCAGTCTTTTATTTCACCAACTTTTAAATAGTTCTTTCTTAGGTCCAAAACTTTCTCTTTTTTAATTGCATTTATGATAGAGTCTAAATCAAAACCTGCATCCAGATTTGTTGCACTTCTTCCTATTACATCCTTCATGTGTGCATCTGTACCTACAACTTTTGGTTTATTAATTTTACTAGCATATTTTCTTGCTCTTAAATTAGAAAATTTATCCATGTTCCCTGAATTGAAAACCTCAATTGCATCAGCGTGTTTTGCAAGATTACCTAAACCAAACCTAGCTATGTCAAAAGGATGAGGAGCTATTGTAACACCTCCTTGAGAATGAACTTTGTCTATTGTCTCTTGAACATCTTGACTAGGTTTTATTTCTTCAGAGATTCCTAACCCAAGCAAATGACCTTGTTTTGTGGAGATTTCTTCACCAGGAATTATAAAGAAGTCATCAAATTTCAAATTTTTAAGAGAGTTCCAGCTCTTGAAATTATCATGGTCTGTTATTGCAATTCCCTGCAGACCTTTTCTTCTTGCCTCTTTAACCATTTGAACAGGAGAGCTAAAGCTTTCTTCTCCTAAAATGGCTCCTTTAGAGTACCATGAGTGAGAGTGTAATTCGAACCACATAATTAAATTG
The DNA here is from genome assembly GCA_023659895.1 of Candidatus Aenigmarchaeota archaeon LH_S7. Classification (GTDB taxonomy): domain Archaea; phylum Aenigmatarchaeota; class Aenigmatarchaeia; order QMZS01; family QMZS01; genus JAGXOL01. The sequence continues at coordinate 724 of JAGXOL010000015.1, read as the reverse complement.
ACTTTAAATATATTATGAAAGGACAAATTTTTATTTTAGGAGCCATAGCAATTACATTAGCATTTTTCCTTGCAATTCCCTCTTTTCAACAAGAAATTTATCTTCCAGATACAGATTATTCTCAGATGGAGAATATTGCAAAACAATTCAATAAGTGGTTAGCTTACACCAGCATCCAGACTTACAATTCTATGGATTTTGGTGAATTCGTGAAGGAAACTTATCCTAGCTTGAACTTTTTCTATCTCTTCGCAGTTAACCAGAATCTGCACGTTGTGAACTTTTTCAATGATAACTTGAGTGTGGAAATAAATGGGGAGAATGTTTCAGTGGTTAAAGGATCCAGTGAACAGATAACCTTTCAGGATGAAATAAATTTCACTTCAGAATTCATAAACTTCAGCTACACACCAAACCATAGTTACAATGGGATAATTTTTTTGAAGAGTAACAGAGGAATATCTCAGCTGGAATTATTGAGGATTTATGAATGAGATTATTAAGGGTAAGTATCAGAAATACTTGCTACCTTTCCTTGATTTATATACACAAATAAAGGGCTACCAGTTTTTTTCTTCATATCTTCAACTTTTTCTTTAATATCTTTTACAGTGTCTAGATCACTATAATAAATAAAAACTTCACCAGAAAAACAAAAATAAAATAATCTCTATTTTTTCTTACCTTTTTTCCAAGTTGCTTCTGCTGTTTTATAAGCATCATA
>JAGXOL010000014.1 GCA_023659895.1 Candidatus Aenigmarchaeota archaeon LH_S7 | reverse complement strand
ATTCTTAAGTGGTTGTACTAATAAAGAAGGTATAAGTAAAGAAATAAAACCTAATATAAATATAAGTGGAAAGAAGATTTTGATGGTAATTGCCCCAGTTAATTTCAGGGACGAGGAATTTCTAGAACCAAAAAAAGTTTTTGAGGATAGTGGAGCAAGTGTTGAGGTTGCTTCGAAGGGTGTTGAAGAGGCAACTAGTATGATAGATAAAATAAAAGTAAAAGTAGATTTAGATATAGGAGAAGTTAATGTAACAGACTATGATGCGGTTGTATTTATCGGTGGTAGTGGAGCTTCAGTTTATTATGACGACCAAACAGCCTTAGATATTGCCAGAGAATCCTATAAAAAAAGTAAAATTGTAGCAGCAATTTGTATTGCTCCGGGAATTTTGGCTAAATCAGGAATTTTAGAGGGAAAGAATGCAACAATTTGGGATCCAGGAAACGGAAATTTTATAAAAATTCTAAAAGAGAGTGGAGCAACTTATACTGGAGCAGATGTTGAGCAGGATGGGAAAATAATCACAGCAAATAATCCAAAAGCTGCTACTAAATTTGGGGAGAGAATTTTAGAAAATTTGAAGTGAGAGCCCATATACCAGATAACAAAAACAGAGAAATAAAGAAAATTCTAAGTAGAGTTTTTCTGTTAGTTTTTTTCTTCTAGACATTCTTCTTCTCTTTCTATTTTTTTCTCTTCTTTCCTTTCTTCCTATCAAAAGTTTCTTTCTTTTCTAAAAAAACATATTATGGAAGATAAGAATATATTGATGGTAGTGGCCCCTGAAAAATTCAGGGATGAAGAGTTTTTAGAGCCAAAAAAAGTGTTTGAAACCAGTGATATAGTTGTAAATGTAGCTTCTAAGGAGGTTAAAGAAGCAAAAGGAATGTTTGGCACAACCGTGGAAATAGATTTGGATATAGAGGATGTAAAAGTGGATGATTATGATGCAGTGATTTTTGTTGGAGGAGCAGGCTCTTCCATATATTTCGAGAACCAAATTGTCTTGAACATTGCAAAGGAAGCTTATGAAAAAGGAAAAATCATTGGAGCAATTTGCATAGCACCAGGTATTTTAGCAAATGCTGGTCTTTTGAAAGGAAAGAAAGCAACAATCTTTGATTCAGGGGATGGACAATTCCCAGAAATGTTAAAGAAAAAAGAAGCGGAATACACAGGTAAAAATGTAGAACAGGATGGAAAAATAATCACAGCTAATGGGCCTCACGCAGCAGAGGAATTTGGTAAGAAGATTGTGGAGGTTTTAGAATAAATTTTTTATTTTAAATTTTTAGCTAACTTTTTCCAATTCCCCAAACTTTTCATTCAAGTTTTCCAAGATGAACTTTTTAATCTCTTCTTTTTTGTCTTTTTCTGGAGTGTTTAAAGAACCAGCAGCATCATGACCTCCACATACCCCCTGAAATTTCTTTCAACTTGGAGAAAATACCTTGTCCCAGATTCATCTCCTTCTTTCTAATGGTTCTCATATCTGCTCTTGCAGAGACTCTTAATTCACCTTCTCTTTCACTGAAAACAATACTAACATTTGCTCCTAAAGAAAGAAGACCGCGGGCAACAGCAACCTCATGATTTTCTACTTCTGAAAAAGCTATCAGATAATCATTTTTTGATACACTTCTAGACCTTTGTAGCCTTTTAGTTTTGATAATCTTTCAGGAAATCCTGGAGGATTGCAAACTTTTTCACATTACACCTGCTGTACCACAAGACTTGCCTAGCTCATTTAGCAACAGAATTAGGAACACCTTGTTTTTTTCCCTCTAGGAAATTTTGATTATTGATTTTGTTGATTCTGTTGATTTGATTGCCCTTGAGATTGCATCATGTTTTCAAGCTTTGACCTGTCTTTTTGCATTTGTTCTTTTAATTGGTTTTCCGATTCATTCATTTTCTTGGTTTTCATTTCAATTAATTCCTTTTCTTCCTGCAGATTTTTTTTCATTTGCTCTTTATCTTTCTTCATTAGAAGACCTGCGGTCTCTTTGTAAATTTCATTTTTGTCTTCAATTTCTTTTAGGGCTTCATCTATTTCTATTTTCTTCATTTCCATGTTCTGCTTCTGTGCGGTCAGTTCTTGCAATTGTTGATTTTGGGTTTGGAATCTCGTTAACAATTCCCTAGCTTCATTAGATAGTTCTACCATAAATAATGGGGGAAATTTATTAATAAATTCTATTTATATATTAGGAAAAAGTTCTATTATGCTACCTTTTGGTTTTGACAGAAAAGTCCGCGGTTTGAGAAAGAAATGGTGCAAATTAAGGATGAAATCCTTGAAACAAAGTAAGGAAAATAAGGGTAGATTATTAGAAATGTTAGATAATGTTGAGAATGATCTTAGATCTCTAGAGGAACAAAAACTTGGAAGAGGTGATAGAGGAAGAATAGCTGAACAAGTAGAGAATGGTTTGAAAGAAGTTGAAGAGGTTTTGAAAGGTAAAGACAAAGAAGAAAAGGTCCCTGAAAAAACTGAGGACAGCCAAGATAGGAATGAAAGAGATTATGAATAGATTTTTTGTTTTCCTTTTTGGGATTTTTTTAGTTTTTGGGTTAGTTGGAACAGTTTTAGCTCCTCCTACAGATACTGATAGTAGTACAGATGGAGTAAGTGATGGGAATGGTAATGGTGATGAATGTATACCTGATTGTCCTGACGAACCCTGTAGAGTTATATGTCCAGACTGTAGTTGTTCTGACAGAGGCTGCTCCTCTGAGTATCCTTGTGGTTCATACTGTATAGGTTCTCAATCAGCAGTTTCCCCACCAACTTCAATAAAAACTTATTATTACTATTCTGGATCTCAACATAATAAAACCTTTACAACAGATTCAAATTACCAATATTGGAACCCAGAAATCACTTGGCATACATATGGAAGCTGTTATGATGACGAAGAAAAGTGTGGCGATTGTGGATGTGACGTATATAAATGTAGGAAAGATATAAATTGTAATTGCGAGTACAGTGATAAACCATGGTATCCTTGGTATATCCAAGAATGTAATAACTGTGGAAACGGTAGAAAATGTGATTCAAAGAGATGTAAAGGTTGGTGTATGGACCATACTCCTGTTTATGATAATTTATCTGGTTGCAATATTGGTTTTTCAAGTGTGCCCTATAGTAAATACACAATAGAAAACATGGACCAGTCAGGAGGTTGTGACTGTAGATATTTAAAAATTAGTAATTACTATGAATGTGATTCCTCACAAATAGATGATTCACATCCTTGTTCTTCAAATAATTGTGCTCCAGATTTTAGTAATGGAAGAGCTTATTGCTGTCCTGATGAAAAATGTGCTTATAGAAAAAGTAATTCATTAGGTGATTCAGATATTTGCTATGATAATGGGGCAGAGATTCAGTGGGAAGGACATAAATTAACTTGTGATAATGGTATTTGGAAGACTGTAGGTAATGGGAAAACAATATATCAAATCCCTGTTTTCTATGATGAGCATACCGTCTATCCAGATCCTGATACTTATGGATATGTGGATTATTCCATCACTTATCCATTAGATTTTGAGAATACAAAAAAAGTTGAAGTTTCAATAACTAATAGTAGTGGAGAACCAGACAGTAGAGCTGATACAAAAATTTTTGATTCAGGTGGAAATCTTAAAGCAAAGGGTAAAGGTGATAAAGTAGTAAGTGCAAAATTGAAAAAAGGAGAGATAAGATTTTATCCAACAGGGGATTTAAATGGTCAGGATATTAACATGTTTGTTGAAGTCTCCATTCCAAAAGAAGAAAAGTGTATAGCAGATGATACAACCAATGGTATCATTTATTATCCTTATGTGTGTGAGTCGGAAATGTACTGCACAGAAAGTTACACAAGCAGTTCTAATGCACCTTCCTATTGCTGTCCTGAGGGTTCTTGTGCTTATGATAGTGCTTGTTATTCTGAAGGAAAACATGATTTAACAATAAATGGTCAGCCTTGTAAAAGGAGATGTGTGGATAGCCAATGGAGTGGATTAGGAGAAGGAGAAATTTGTGAGAAAAAGTGTGATTGTGAATACTCAGGAGAACTTTCTGAAAATCAGGAACTTTCTGAAGATCTATCAAAATATGATCTTTCCTGTAAAGAAACACTTAAAGACTCAAACAAGATATGTTGTCCTAATGTTACTTGTGCTGTAGAACCGGGGGTTTGCTGTTTACCTAAAAAATATTCACACCTCACTGATGAGTTTCAAGGTATAGCACGTTGTAAGGTACGTTCCTCCGGTAAAGAATGTAGTTGTGTGGAAAGAGGAGATGAACTTAAATGGGACTGTATTAATACAACAATAAAGAAGGAATTCTCAAGGACTTTGCTCACCAAAAAATCCAACAATTACATAATAAGCAGTATATTCAGTAGAAAAGGTTTGAGTGACATAGAAAACATAGAAAGCACGAAATTGATTGTATTCTTTGATAAGGGAACTTATACAGGTAATAATATTGATATTGATGGTAATAGTAATAATTTACAAGAAAAAGTTTCGATTTCTTTAGACGCTGACAAGGTTTCGGATTTGCCAACAGAAGTTGAAGTGAGAACGTCAATTCCTGCTAATGAATATTTTTATTACACAGGTTCAGCTTTGATTGTAGAAGCTGGATAAATTATTCAACTATAACTAACAAAATTTTACCCAGCAAGAATTTTATGCTCTCTCTACTATTTCCTCTAACTACTAAATTACCTCCCTCAAAAGTTATTGAATCCTTCATCGTAGGGTCTGGACCATAGATCATTAAAGCTGGCTTAGTTGAATTGTAATCAGCAGGTGTGGTGGGGATTATTTCTTTTTCCATACCTTTGTAACCTAAATAATAACCTAGATAGTGGGCAAAATGTGTTGTATCAACTACTCCAGGAGTGGTATTTACAGCAATGACAATCTTATCTCTCTCAAAGAAGTTTTTAATAAGTTTTTTATTCCCAGTTTCCGATTCATAAGCTTCAATTAAGTTTGTGTTCATTCCATAAGCAGGGCTGTGCCACTCTTCCTCTCTATAGAAACAAATATGAGTAAAATTACAAATCATAGTTTCATTGTTTAGACCTAAATAACCTTTCTCTGTATTGTTCACAGACCCAGAATTTTCACATTGAAGTGTATACAAAAACATCAGTACTCCTGCTGAAACTATTATTATACCTATAATCACTAAATACTCTGGGTTCTTCATATAATTTAATAATTTTAAATTTTAATACTAATGAAATAATGTCACAATTAAAAACAGAGCAAGTCAAGGAAATTAAAAAAGAGGAGAGAAATTTTTCCCAGACAGTTGATTTAATAATTAATATTTCAAATTTGGACTTGAAAAAGCCTGAGAATAGGATAAGAGAAAGAGTTGTTTTACCTAACAAGATTAGGGATATGAAAATTTGTTTTGTTTTGGATGCTTTATATACTAAAGGAAAGAATCTCGGAAAGCATCACAAGGTTCTAGGGAAAAATGACTTGGAAATGAATAAGAGATATGCTAAGAAAATAGCCAGGGATTATGATTTTTTTGTTATAGAGGCCCCTATAATGCCTGTTGCAGCCAAAGTTTTAGGTAAGTATGTTGGACCCAGAAACAAATCTCTAATACCTTTACCACCTAACACAAAGGACTTGGATTCTGTAATAAGTGACTTAGAGAAGACTGTTTCTTTAAATATTGTAAAAAATACCCTTGTTCAAATTCCTATTGGAAAGCAGGACATGGAAGAGAAAAAGATAATTGAAAACTACAAGTCTGTTTTGGATAAAGTTAATGAATTTTTGGAACCAAAAAAAGGACAAATAAAATCTGTTTATCTAAAACTCACTATGGGTAAGCCTATCAGGATATTATAATGGTATCTAAGAAAAAAAAGAAGGAGTTGGAAAAATTAAAGAAAATTTTTGAGAGTTATAATTCTATTCTTTTATTTGACCTGGCTCAATTACCTTCCAGACAACTGCATCATATTAGAGAAAAATTGAAAAGTGAAGAGATCTATACTTTAGTCTCAAAGAAGAGTATTATAGATTTTGCACTGAAAGACAAGAAATTTGAAATAAATTTGGATGATATGAAACAACCTGCTATTATTTACTCCAACAAAGATATATTTGAGGTTGCAAAAAAAATAAGGAAATTAAAAGTTAATAGAAAAGCAAAACCTGGTGAAACCTCTCCTATTGAGATATTTGTTCCTGATGGGGATACAGGAATTCCTGCAGGACCAGCAATAAGCATTTTCAAGCAATTTAAGATACCTACACAGATGCAGAAAGGTAAGATAACAATAAAACAACCTACCAAAATATGTGAAGCTGGTCAGGAAATTTCCCTGAATTTAGTATCTCTGTTAAACATGCTTAATGTGGAACCTATTGAAATACAAGTGATGCCTGAAAAAGGTTATTTTTATGGAAATTTTTATGGAAAAGATGTTCTGAAACTTGATGAAGAATATTTCAAGCAAGGTATTGTTCAAATCACAAACAATGTTTTCAAGTTAACTTCTCATATAGGATATCCAACAGAACAAAATATAGAGTCATTAATTCAAAGAGCAGGTGTTAACATGAGAAAATTAGGATTAAAATTAAGATTCCCTAATAAAGATTTATTACCTGATTTAATGAAAACAGCTAAGATTAATGCAGATAAGTTAAATGAACAAATTAAATAAACCTAAATAATTTATGAAAGGACAATCTAATGTGGTAGTGATCATTATAATTGTTATAATAACCATATCTACTGTTTCTTTGGTGTTTTTGTATTATCAAAGTGTTATGGGTAAGGCTACTACAGAGCTTGAAGAAAGGGGGCCTATGAATAATTGTTATCAAAGTGCTAACATAGAAATCACAGATTTTGATGGAGAAAACATGACCATTAGGAATAATGGGGGGGCAAGCTTAAATATTTCTAGTTTCAATATTTCTTCCTTAGGGAATAACTATGAATACACGTTTTCAGATGCTGATGGAATATTAAAGCCTCGTGAGAAAGTTGTTTTAAATATTACAGAGTCAATAGGTCCTGGTGTGTTAAAAGTTACAGGTGAATGTGAGGTAAGAGATGCAATAGACACAAGATCCTTGAATATTTGTGGTGATGGGATTTGCGGTTATAAGGAGAATTTTAGTACCTGTCCAAGTGATTGTTAAGAATTTGTTACTACACCTCTACCCATTGGAATAGGAAGATTTGAGTAAGGCAACTAGTATTATCTTAATGGAAAAATTGACTCATTACAAACATATTAAAAGATTATATCAGGTCCAACTGATAATTGCACTGCAAGTCCTAATAATGAATATTGTGACTTGTATAACAATTAGGGATACACAACGAATTACTTGTAGAACATTAGTTAGAAAATATGTTTCTCTAGAACCAACAAATACTTGGTAATGAAAGAAGCAAACCTTAGTTATTTAAATTTAGTAGCGCAGATTTTGCACATATTCTTTTTAGGGACATAACAATTGGAACAAACCAAAGCTCCACATATAGTACATGTGTGCATTATTCCTGGTTTTCCACAAATCTGGCAGATACCTTCCTTTTCCATAAAATAATTTCTTTTTGTCTTTAAATTATGTTAGTTTATCTTACAATAACTTTGGTTGTCTTAAATATAATCCTAATTTATTTAGTAGCAAAACTTTGGAAAAGGGAGAAAGATATTAGAAAGGATGCTATTGGGAAAAGCAGGGGTATTTTGGAGGGAAAATTCAAAGAACAACTTGTACCTTTTCTTCCAAAGTTCAATTATACTCCCTCTGATGTACGTTTCTTGGGAAGCCCTATAGATTTTGTTGTGTTTGATGGTGCCTCAAAAAACAAGATTAACAAGATTGTTTTTTTGGAAATAAAATCTGGGAAAAGCAGGCTCACAGAAAAGGAAAAGCAGATAAAGGATTTAGTTAATAATAAGAAAATTAAATTTAATGTGTTAAGGATTTAAAATTCTGATTGTTCTGAATTGTGAATGGCTTCTTCAGGAAGATAAATGAATTTTGAGAAATCTCTTCAAATCCTCATACAATTTTTTTGGTAAGTTTGGTTAGCGACTTTAGAACCTCGTTAGTTTTCTGTATTCAGAACGATGTTTTGGTTAAGGAAGCCCCTATTTATTCAGGGAGAGGAAGTCACTAATCACCCAAAGTAAAACCTTTACTTTCTATTTTCGTGCAGTTACCTTCAAGCTTTATTGTATCTTTTTTATAAGTTAAATTACCTTGGAAGCCATAAAGTTTAAGGGTATCATTTATATTTGCGTTTATTTTTTGAGGACTTTTCGTGTTTATTTTTCCGCTAGTAACAGTTAACTCCCCTATTTTTAGGTTACTAACAGATAAACTAGTGAAATTTTTATCATAAGCGCTTATCTTTGCTCCCCCTTCCATCTCAAAACTTTCTGTTGAAATGTCTGAGATATCTCCTGAAATCAAAAAATTTTCAAAAACTATTAAACCTGTAAAATTTGTAAAGGTTATATCATCTTTGACTGTTATTTCCCTTTCATCTATGTCAAAAGAATAAACATCTCTTATATCAACTTTCATCTCAGTTGGGGTCCCTATTTTTAGTTTATCCAAATTTTCTGTGGAAAGGGAGAATGTAATATCCCCTGTAAGATCTTGTTCTTTTTGGAAAATTTTATTGAAAATGTTTTCAACATTATCAAAAACTCCTCCTATTGAGTCTGAAAATTCTGGTGAGAAAAAAGGTATAAACCCTAAAGATACCACAGCAGTCAGAATCACAATAGTGGTGGGAATTTTCCAATCCATAATATCAATTATTTTTTATATAAAGACAATAATGAATAAGCGATACCAAGAAAATAAGGAATTTATAGACCTGTGGAAAAAATTAAACATATCTAAATTTAATAAAAACTTGGATAGAACTTTTTTAATTGATACTCCTCCTCCTTATCCAAGTGGGGAATTCCATATGGGAAACACTTTAAACTGGTGCTGGATTGATATAATCGCCCGTTATAAACGAATGAAAGGTTTTGATGTTCTTTTTCCTCAGGGGTGGGATGTTCATGGACTTCCAACAGAAGTTAAAGTTGAGAAAGCGCACAATGTTAAATCAGAGGAAGTAGATAGGAACAAATGGAAAGATATGTGCAAAGAATGGACTGAAAAGAATATTAAAAAGATGAAAGAAGATATTTTTAATCTAGGAGTTTGTGGTGATTGGGCTTATGAATTTAGAACTTCTGATAACTCTTATAAGAGATTAATCCAGCTTTCTTTTTTGGACTTGTATAGGAAAGGTTTAGCTTATAGAGGAAAATACCCTATTAATTTTTGTACTACCTGCAGAACAGCAATAGCTGATGCAGAGGTTGAGTACGAGAACATAGACACAAAATTAAATCATGTTTTGTTCAAGGTTAAGGATAAGGATAAAAAAGTGGAAATTGCTACTACAAGACCTGAATTATTGTCCAGTTGTGTTGCTATAGGTGTGAATCCTGAAGATGAAAAAAACAAAGAATTGATTGGAAAAAAATTGATAGTTCCTATTTTCAACAAGGAAGTTAAAGTTTTAGGACTGAAGGAAGTTGATCCTAACTTCGGAACAGGGATTGTTATGATATGTTCTTTTGGTGACAAGCAGGATTTGGAATGGATAATGAATCATAATCTGGATATTGTGGAGAGTATTGATGACCATGGAAGGATGATTAATGAAAAATATAAAGGATTAGGTGTGGAGGAAGCAAGAGAAAAAATAATTGAGGACTTAAAAAAAGAAGATAAAATCGTGAGACAGGAGCAAATAAATCAAAGTAGAGGTACTTGCTGGAGATGCCATAAGCCAGTTGAGATTTTGAATAGAGAACAATGGTTTATTGCAGTAACTAAATACAAAAATAAAATAATTGAGGAAACTGATAAAGTGAATTGGATACCTGAATACATGAAAAAAAGACAAATTGACTGGACCCAAAACATGAACAGAGACTGGTGCGTATCACGTAAAAAAGTTTTTGGCACACCTATTCCAGTTTGGTATTGTGACAATTGTAAAAAAATTGTGGTTGCTCAAGAGGAAGACTTACCTATTGACCCTACTATATCACACGAAAAATACAAAACATGTGAATGTGGAGGAGAATTAATGGGAGAAAAAGAAACCTTTGACACTTGGGTAGATTCAAGTTTTTCAGTTGCTTTTGTAAATAGTTACCTAAGAAATATTTACAACAAAGAAAAACAGGAATTTGAGGATTTTTATGAAGCTGATATGCAGCCCAATGGTTTTGACATAATCAGGACATGGGACTATTATTTGATGGTCCGCCATCTAATAGCTTTTAATAAAAAACCTTACAAAAACTGCTTGATTAATGGAATGGTTTTGGGAAAAGATGGCAAGAAAATGAGTAAATCTTTGGGGAATATTGTTACACTACAAGGGCTCATGGAAAAATACTGTGTAGATACAATAAGGTATTGGACTTGTTTAGCAACACCTGGCTCAAATATAATACCTTCTGACCAACAATTAAAGAGAGGTTCTTATTTGTTAACAAAGTTTTGGAACTCTGCCCGTTTCTGTTCTCAATTTATAGAAGAAAAAGATGTTGAAGAGTTAGAGACAACAGATAAGTGGATATTGAGCAAGTTGAGTGAGGTTCTGGAAAAAATACAGGAATTCATGGACAATTATGAAATAGCAAAGGCTATGGGTGAACTTGAAAATTTCTTTGTACATGATTTTTGTGACAATTATTTGGAATTTATCAAGTATAGGTTGTACCAAGAAAAGAATTCTGATGCTGCAAAATCAACTCTGAACAAATTAATAATTTCTCTCACAAAAATGTTTGCTCCTTTCATGCCTTTCATCTCTGAGTCAATTTATCAAGAATTATTCAAAGATAAGGAAAGTGTGCACATGGAAAATTTCCCAGAATCTAGTTTTTATGATGAAAGAAACTATAAAGTAGGTGAATTATTGAAAACAATAATTTCGGAAATAAGAAAATGGAAAATTTCCAAACAGATTTCTTTGGGTAAGAAGATTTCCAAGGTAGAGATAGGTATTGGAGAGGAATTGATGGAAAATTTCAGGTTAATAGAAGAGGATATTAAGAACATTGGAAGGGCCAAGGAAGTTGAGTTCAAGGAAGGAGGATTTGGAATAAAATGTTTTAATTAATTCTTAATATTTTTCTTTTCTCAATTAATGAATCTTTGAACCCATATTTTCCCCAAACTTTTAATCCTATTTCATTTTTTGGATGCACATACAAATTTACATATTTTATCTTTTTGCTTTTAAACCAAGAAAACAACCAATCTAAAAATTTCTTAGATAATTTCTTTTTTCTGTAATGAGGCAATATATAAATAGTATCTACTAGCCCACATTCATTTATTTTAAGGAGTGAAGAGGTTTTCTTAATTCCCCCCAAAGCAAATCCAATAATTTTTTTATTTTTTTCTGCCACTAGTAATTCTTTTTTCGGGGAATACACAGCAGATTTAAAATATTTATGATAAACTTTTTTCGCATCCTTTGCAGGTGTGTGACATTTGTCAAATCTAGCATGATATTTAAGAAGTTTTAATGCAAGTTTAGAAACTTCTTCTAAGTCCTTGATTTTAGCTTTTCTTATTGTTGTACCCTTCATAAATAAATTTTTAAATACTTTTGTTATGGCAAAATCAAAGAAAGCTAAAGAAGAAAAAACAAAAGCGAAAACTGAAGAGAAAAAAGGAGGAAAAGAACAAAAAGGTAATAAAGGTATAATACACATTTTTTCAAGTAAAAATAATACTCTTGTTCACATCACAGATATTACTGGAGCTGAGACAGTCTCAAGAGTTAGTGGTGGTATGGTAAGCAAAGCTGACAGATTAAAAGGGGCACCTTATCAAGGTATGCTAATAGCACAGAGGGCTGTTGAGGAAGCTAAAAATAAAGGTATTAAGGAGATTTATGTAAAAATGAGAGCCCCTGGAGCACACAGGCAAATGAACATGGGTAGAGGAGCACAACCTGCTATAAAAGCAATCTTGCAGTCAGGTTTGAAAGTTAAGGTTATAGAAGATGTAACTCCTATACTACATGGGACTATGAAAAAGAAAGGAGGTAGGAGAGGAAGAAGATTATAATCAAGAGATAATTATTTTAATTGGATTCTATGAACGCAGTAGATTTAAAGGATGAGTACAGGAAAGAAGGTATGGAAAATTTGGAAAGAGCAATAGAAAAAATTACTCTAAGGAAGGAAAAATATCTCAAGAAGTGTTGGTATAGATTCTGAAGAAACTCATAGAAGAGAAACCAGAACTATTGCGGGGATTGAACTTCAATACTCCACAAACTACACCAGAAAAACAAAAATAATTTCTATTTTTTCTTACCTTTTTTCCAAGTTGCTTCTGCTGTTTTATAAGCATCATA
>JAGXOL010000013.1 GCA_023659895.1 Candidatus Aenigmarchaeota archaeon LH_S7 | reverse complement strand
TTGCACAGACCAATAACTCTGTAATTGTGTTGGGGAATTTGAAAGGGATTAGAAGCTCAGTGAAAGGCAGAAACTTCAATAGGATTGTTTCAAATATGCCTTATCTGGAGTTAACCCAAATGATAGAGCATAAGGCTAATTGGAATGGAATAAGGGTAATTAAATTGAATGAAAGAGGAACTTCTCATACCTGCTCCAAATGTGGTAGTGAAGGCTCAAGACCAAGGCAGGGAGTTTTCAATTGTTCTGTTTGTGGATTAAAAGACTATAATGCTGATATAAATGGTGCTTCTAATATAGGTAATAAAGTGTCTTCTGGGTATATCTTGGAAGACGGGGCAACCTTGACTTTGCCCGAAACTGGTGCAATATGACATCAGAATCTCTTGACTTTAGTTGTGGAGAGTGTCAATATGCTTCCTGGACTTGATTTTATTGGAGAACCAATCATTTATGTAATAACTTTTGTTACTTTACTCAGTGCAATTTACATTTTGTTCCTTTTCCTTGAACACAGGAAAAACTTTTCAGCACCACAACCAAAAGTATTACCAAAAATCAGTATCATAATTCCTATTTACAATGGTGTGAAATACATAAAAAGCTGCTTGAAATCAGTGAAAAATTTAGATTATCCAAAAGAAAATCTGGAGATCATTGTTGTTGATGATGGGTCCACAGACAATTCTTACAAGGAGGCAAAGAAATTTGGGGGAGTGAAAGTATTAAAGAAAGAACACTCTGGTAAGGCTGCCTCAGTGAACCATGGCTTGGATTTAGCAAAAGGGGAAATAATAGGTGTTCTTGATTGTGATTCAACAGTTGAAAGAGATGCTCTTAAGAAGATGGTTGGTTACTTTGAGGAAAAAAATGTTGCTGCTGTTGTTTCTGGGAGGAAAGCAAAAAATTCCAAAGGATTACTGGAGAAATTCCAGGAAATTGAGTACATGTTAACTTTATTTTTCTGGAAAAATTATTCTTTCGTGAAAGGACTTTTCATTACCCCTGGTGTTTTGTCTTTGTACAAGAAAAAAGTTGTGGAAAAAGTTGGAAAATTCCAGGACAATGTTACTGAGGACCTAGAAATAGCCTTGAGAATTTTGGGCAAGAACTATGATGTTAGGTGTGCTTTGGAAGCAAGCACTCATACTCAGGTACCACACAAGTTCAAGGACTTAACAAGGCAGAGAGTAAGGTGGAATTATGGATTGTTATCAAACCTGAAAGATTACTCTTTCTTGTTCTCAAGGAAATACAAGGAACTGGGCCTCTTCATCCTGCCTTCCACCTTACTAATTAACCTTTTACTCGTGGTTTTCTTCACATACATTATTGTCACTTTTGTTTTCCACTTGATAAATAACATGTATCTAATTTATCTAACAGGCTGGGAAACCTATCTACTAAACCTTCTTAATTACCAATTCAAACTAAACCTGTGGAAATCTGAGTTCTTTATATTCATGATGATTACCATAATATTTGCATTCACACTCATGATTTATGCTCTTTCAAATTTGAAAGTGAAAATTAATCTAAAAACCCTTTTCAAGTATTTCGTTTACTTAGTTTCAGCTGGTTACCTATATTTTTATTTCTGGATTATGACTCTTTATAAGTTTTTGAGGAAAGATATAAAATGGTAAATTTTCGTTTAGTTGCTACGGTTGCTATAACAAGCCTGATATTTTTGTTAGGCATATTTTTTGGGCAGTACATTTCCTATTACCATTTATCTGAGTTAAAGCAGACCCAGGAAAAACTTCTTTATGAGATGACAGGTTATGAGCTTGCTTATTCAATTCTCTCAGAAAAAAATGTTTGCAATCTTTCTTTCAGAGATTTCATAAAGGAAAGGGTTGAGCTTGGACAGAAACTTGCAAGTCTTGAAGAACGTTTTGGTCCTGAAAGTGAAGAGGTGAAATCTTTGCAGGAAAGATACCATCTTTACCAACTAAGAGAGTATCTGTTCTTCAAGAAACTCAACAAGAAATGTCCCACCCAAGTACCTCTAATATTATATTTTTATACTAATGATTGCGACAAGTGCGATGCGCAGGGCAGAATTCTTGATGCTTTGTATGCAAGAAACAAATCAATGAACATTTATGCTATTGATTATGAAGTTGATAACCTTGCCTTGAGGTCAGTGAAGAATTTGTATGAAATAAATACAACTCCTTCTGTGGTCATAAATGAGAAAACTTACAATCGCTTTTTAAGTTTTGAAGAATTGAATAATATTTATTATGGAGAAGCTAGTTGAAATTAAGAATTTTTTTCTAAACAATAAACTCATCACCTTATTATTTATTTTTTCAACACTTTTTTTTATATATCAACACTACTCTATATTTTCCTGGGATTTTGCATCGTATTCGCTAAATGCTAAATATTTATTTGGTAGTGGAAATTATTTTGAGTGGCTTAGAGCCCCTCTATTACCCGTCCTAATTGGCATTTTTACCTTCGGTGTTTTTCCATATTTTGTAGGCGAAGTTCTTGCAATCATCTTTATATCATCTATTTTTCTAATCTCTATAATAAGATTTACGGAAATTTTTAAATTAGATAAGACTTTATTTTATATCCTGATTCTAAACCCTTTCTTACTCTTAAGCGGGTTAATTGATGGAACAGAATTACTTTCCTTATCCTTTTTGCTGTTTTTTCTCTCTTATTTATTTTCAAATCAAGAATTAAAATCAGGATTTAGTTTTGCTCTTGCTTGTTTGTCTAGATATGCTTGTTTACCTTACATGTTATTGATATTTTTATACAAAAATATTAGAAAAAATATTGTTCCTATCTTGTTATTTTTCCTTATTATAGTTCTAACACTTGCTCCTTGGTTCTTATTTAATTATCTTAATACAGGCCATTGTCTAACAAGTATTGGTAACTCACAGGCATTGAATATTAAATATAGAGATTATTTGTTTCAACAACCCTCAATTTTCCATTTCCTGTTGGTTGGGAATTTCTTGATTCCTTTTTTTATTTTTGGGTTAACAAAAGTTAAATTTGACAGAAAAAATATTGCAATTTTGCTTATTTTTATAATAACTACAATTTCCTATTTGCTTACACCCTATAAAGTTCCAAGATATTTATTTAATTTGATTTTGCCTTTTGCTTATTTTTCTTATTTTGGTATAGAGAAAATAAAAAATGCAAAATTAATCTTTTCACTTTTAACAATTTCCATAATAGCAATTTCAGTAATTTTTTCTCTAAATACTTCTTTTATATCTACACAATTTTATGAGATAAATATCTCAAGGAATTGTATGGTTGCTTCCAATCAATGGGTCCCTTTAAATTACATCGGTTATACTTCCGAGCCTTCTCCAAGGAAAGAAGAAGTAAATGATTACATTAATGAAGGTTATAAAGTTGTTATTTATTATGACTGGGAACCAGATTATTCAACAAACATGAGTTTCCTAAAAAGTTATCCAGTAATTAAAAAAACTGGAAGTTATATTATCCTGGGAAATACAAGCAGATGTAAAGATATCTACAAGGTTGATAGAACCTATTTAGAGAGGTTAAATTCCTCAACTTTCAATATTTATAATTATTCTACAGAGACGAACCCTTGTAAATCTTTAGATTTGGGAAAAATTTGTGAATATTTTAAATTTTTATAACTTCTTAAGTAAATATAAAATTCCTATAGAAGAGTTACCACTAAACAGTTTTTCGTCTTTCTTTATAAGAAAATCAATTAATTTAAGAATTTGTTCTGGAGGTTTTTCGTTGTTCATTCTCAAGCCAAAAGATTTGTTTTGGTTTTTATTTTCAGAATTAAACTTCACTATTTTTTGCAAAATTCCCATCCAATATACTTCTAAAATACCAATTAAATTGTGAGAAATATATTCCTTTCTTAAAATTTTAAAATTTAACTTCTTGCATAGATTCTCAAAATCTTTTGTTTTAATCAGTTTTTCATGCCCAAAAGCATAGGCACCAATTGGTAAATGTTTATTAAATTTTGACAATAATCTATTGATCGGGTCATAAGTAAAAGGAAAATTTATATTTGGAAAGGTAATTATCGCTAATCCTTTCTTTTTCAGAACTCTTTTAATATTTTCCATTACCTTAGTTTGAGAACTCACATGCTCAAGGACCTCCGAACAAATGATAACATCAAAAAAAAGATTAGTATATTTTAAACATTCTGCATCTTGTATGGAATAAAAGATTTTGCTTAATTTATTTTTGGATTTACAAAATTCTATGTCTGTTTTGTTAATATCACAACAATATAGATAATTACAAAAACTACTCAGGATTTCATCATAGTCTCCCTCTCCACAGCCCAAATTTAGTAATTTATCTATTTTTCTCTTTTCTGAAATATCTGCTAAATATTTTACTATCTTGTTATATCTTGTTCTATAACTTGGAATAAAAAATTTATGATTCATAATAATTGATGAGATTTACAATAATTATCCCTACCTTCAATGAAGAAGAAATTATTAAGAAAACAATTATTAATTTGGAGAAGTTTATACAAAAATATTTGAAAGATGTTGAGATAATAATTACTGATGGTTGTAGTAGTGACAGAACAATAGATAAAGTTAAAAAATTACAAAAAAGATTTTCAAATATAAAACTAATTAAAAACTATGAACATATAGGGAAAGGTAGTGATATTGGAGAAGCAATAAAAAAATCAAAAAGTTCTTTCTGTATTTTTATGGATGCAGACCTCTCAACAGAGTTATCTTATTTATCAAGGTTATTGTTCTACCTTGAAGAAGGTTATGATATTGTTATTGGATCAAGATTAATGAAAGAAAGTGTTGTAGATAAAAGAAAAGTTAGAGGCTTTCTTTCTTCCGGCTATTCTTTACTAATAAGTCTTCTTTTTGGGGTTCCTATAAAAGATTATCAATGTGGATTTAAAGGTTTTAATAGAACAAAGATACTTCCAATTTTAAAAGAAGTAAAAAACAAAAAATGGTTTTGGGATACTGAAGTTTTGATCAGAGGTTATAAAGAAGGATTAAAAATAAAGGAAGTCCCTGTTATCTGGAAAGAAAATAGAAAACCAAAATTGAATATTTTTAAGGTGATAAGCGAAATGTTTGTGTCAGCAATTAGATTAAAATTAATTATTTGGTGCAAATCTTTATGAAAAACCATTTTAGATTATTTGGCCTAATTGGAATTGGTATTTTTATTTATCTCCTTCTTAATATTGATTTAAAATCTCTTTTAACTTATTTTAAGGAAGCTGATATTTTTTATTTTCTTATTTCCCTTTTATTTATCATTCCAACAATCTTTGTAAAGGGTATTAAATGGCTGCTAATTGTTTCTGAGGAAGATAGAATTCCATTACCAAAAGCAATAATTGCTTGGGTTGCCGGCTTTAGTGCTGGATTAATAACTCCTGGAAGAGTGGGGGATTTTCTCAGAGCAAAATTCTTAAAAGTAAGATTAGGAAAAAGTTTGCTAACTGTCCTAGTTGATAGAATTAATGATGTTCTTGTTCTATTTTTACTTGGGATTTTCTCAGTATTTATTTTATTTTCTAAGAAAAATTCTTTATTTAATTTGAGCTATTTGTTTATTTTGTTCTTTATTTTGTTTTTGATATTAATTCTTGTCTTAAGAAACAAAAATATAGTTGAAAAAATCGGAAAACCTTTTTATAAATATCTTGTTCCAGAAAAATTTAAAGAGTCTATTGGAGAAAACTTTAATATTTTTTATAGAAATTTTGAAAAATTAGGGAAGAGAAAAATTTTAGGTAATTTTTTGTTGACAATATTGGCTTGGTTTGTTGGGTTTTTGCAGTATTGGTTTTTATCCTTTACCTTTGGTCTAAATTTATCTTATTTTTCAATTTGCCTTATTACACCAGTTTTACTTTTGGTTCAATTGATACCCATTTCAATTTCAGGGATAGGAACAAGAGAGGCAGCAGCTGTTTTACTTTTAGGAATATTTGGTGTTGTTCCAGAACTCGCAATAGCTTTTTCCTTGGGAATCTTGATTGAGGATTATATTCTTGGCTTAATAGGACTCTTGTTTTTAATAAAAAAATAGATTACGACAATCGTGATAAAATATAATCTAATATATATTTTTTTGTGTGTATATTATATGGAGATTGATAAGACATTACTTAGAAAATATGTGCTTGACAATGCTGTAAGGTATCAAGGACAGCCACACGCGGATTCAGTAATAGGGAAATTGGTTATGGATAATCCTGAATACAAGGAAAACATAAAGGAGGTTAGGCCAGAGGTTGAGAAGATTGTCAAGGAGATAGACAAGATGGAACTTGATGAGCAGAAGGAAGAACTGGATGAGTTAGGTGGATCTATTGAGAGGGAAAAGGAAAATGAAAAGGACATGATACCTTTGTTGAAAGTTAAACATGATTTTGTTGTTAGGTTCGCGCCAAATCCTAATGGGCCTATGCACTTAGGTCATGCAAGACAAGCAGTTGTTAATTGGATTTACAGGAACATTTACAAAGGCACTTACATCTTGAGGTTTGATGACACTGACCCAAAAAACAAAGCCCCTGACAAGAAAGCTTACAAGTGGATAAAGGAGGATTTGGAATGGTTTGGGATAAAACCTAACAAAGTTTATTATTCATCCAAAAGATTGAACATCTATTACAAGTATTTCAGGAAATTGATTGAGATGGGCAAGGCTTATGTATGCATTTGTGACCCGAAAGAATTCAAGAAACTGAGGGAAAACGAGAAACCATGCCCTTGCAGGGAGATGACAAAAAAGACACATTTGAACAGGTGGGAAAAAATGCTTAACCATGAATTCAAGGAGGGAGAAGCTGTTGGAAGAATGAAAACAGACCTCAAAGACAAGCATTTTTCAGTAAGGGACTGGCCAGCTTTCCGAATAATTGATAAGCCACAACACCCTTTAGTTAAAGGAAAATATGTTTGGCCTCTCTTGGATTTCGCTTCTGCAATAGATGATCATTTGATGGGTGTCACACACGTAATAAGAGGTGTTGACTTACAACTATCCAAGAACAAGCAGATGTATCTTTACTCATATTTTAGATGGAAGTACCCTATAATAAAACTTCAGGGAAAGATCAATTATTCTGAAACAAAGCTCTCAATTAGTGAGATAAGACAGGGAATTAATGAGGGAAAGTACACAGGTTTTGATGATGTTAGGTTACCAACAATAAGAGCTCTTAAGAGAAGAGGATTTTTCCCAACAGCAATTTATGACATGATAAATGAAATAGGACCAAAGATAAGGGATATAACTGTTAAACCAGAATACTTGTCAAGTTTTAATAGGAAATTACTTGACCCTCTTGCAAACAGGTACTTTTTTGTTAGAGACCCTGTGGAAATAAAAATCAAGAACCCTCCTGCAGATAAATCAGTTAAGCTACCTGTGCATCCTGATTATTCTGATAGGGGAGAAAGGGAAATAAAAATAGGAAAAACATTTTTCATTTCCAAGGAGGACTTTATGAATTACAAGAGCAAGATTGTTAGATTGATTGGATTATATAATATACGATTGGATAGGAATTCCCAATTTCTTGGAAAGCAGATGTTACCTTACCCAAAAATACATTGGGCTCCCCAGAACCATGTAAACATGAAAATCTTGATGCCTGATAATTCCTTGGCTAGAGGGGTAGCAGAGAAGAACCTTACCAATTTGAAGAGGGGGGAGAGAATACAATTACAAAGATTTGGATTTGTTTATCTGGATGTGGTTAAGAAGGACTATGTTTATGGATATTACATACACGATTAATTATATAACTTTTGCACTTTTTAGTTTTTAAGGATATTTATCAAATTATGATAGCAGATATATCAATAATTCCTTCTTTGTCAAAATTCAGAACCTTCTTTAACAAACCTTGTTTTAATCACTTTGTCAGATATATACATGGTTTAGTTGTGTCAGATAAAAAAACAATCAACTCAATAAACAAGGACTTTATTGAACAAAGTGCACTTCCAGAAAAGACAGGGATTTCAAAATCAAATGTCAGCAGAGCTTTGGATTTGCTAGAAAGTAGAGGTTTGGTTGAGAAAAGAAGAAGAGGAATGACGAATACTATTTTGTTGAAATAAAAAGTGGGCACTTCTCAAAAATATTTTTTCTTTTTTATTTTGTTTTTTAGTGGGGGCAAATTGAATATAACGGGGTGGCTTATGCGAAGTGCGAGGCGTAGCTGAGCATTTGGGAAAATTCCTACAAGGATTTTCCTCTTAATCTCTGTTATGTGGTGGGCCTGCAAGGCGAACGAGGGAGCGTAGCAACCGACAGTATGACGCAGGGCGGACTCATATTTTTAAAAAATTAAGGGCAAACTCCTTTGTATTAGCCTTTAAAGTCTGCAATAATAAGCAGATGGTCGCTCAAGAATTTACCAAATATTGTTGATTGATCTCCAACATTACAATTTAAAATTTCAGAAAATAGTTTTTCCGAGACATATAGATGATCTAATTGGTGTACAATTTTTTTGTTTGTATGCATATATGTTGGAGTCAATTTTTTATTATATTCAAAAAGACACTCTTTGAATCCTAATGCATACATCCTGTCACGAATTCCCTTATTACCCTCGCTAACTAAACCACCCTTTAGCCCATGTTTTATTTGGTAATCTCTATCAAATGTTTCAGAGCTATTATAGTCACCACCAACTATCCACCTATCATTTCCAGAAACTGTATTTTTTAATGCAGACCAAATAATTTCAGTAGCCCAAACATTAGGGTTCTTTGTTAATTTTACATCAGAAACATCTATGTCATTTATTCTATTCTTGTCCACAGGCCAAGCAGGGCTATATACAGAAACAACATTAAATCTTTCATGGTTTGGAAGTTCTACTTTGCAGGCAATGAAATTTCCTTTAAAGAATTTAAATTCATTATTAACCCATTCATGATCGGATTTTAAGTTGATTTCTTCGATAACTTTTCCCTTAACAAGGACTGCTGTACTAAATCTTTGTGGTCTGCCAGTTTTGTAAATTGCAATTCTTGAAATAACATCAAGGATGTTCTGAACTTCATTAGGCATACTTCCAACTTCTTGAAGCAGTGCTATGTCAGGTTTAATTTCTAAAAATATTTTCCAAACTTCGCTATCTTTTTTTGCCCCATGAAGATTCCAAGCAATTATTCTCATAAGAATAGATAAAAACACCTTTGTTTATTAATATTTGTTAAATTAGAGTTTGCCCTTATCATTTAGAGTCCACCCGAGTAATATTGCATATAACGTCTTCGGTGTATGCGAAGTTGCGGAGCGAAGCGGAGCAGTTTGGGTGAGCGTAAGCGAACCACATACACCATGTTATACACCGTTGGTTTTCTTCTCTATCCAGTGATGAATCTTTTGTTAACTCCATCTTTTATTGCATTTTCCAATTCTTGAACGTACATCTGGCACAACGTCAAAACATCTTCACTTCCAACCTAGTCATTAAATTTATACTTGATTTCCATAACTGCTGGAGTTTCTGACTCGTTAGGCATTGGTTTAGGTTCACCAGAGGAATATCGTTGCTTTATATTCCCATCTTTGTCCGTAACGGTAATTGAAACCGAGTCTGAAATATGTGTAGTATCTGTGAGTTCTAATTTGTAGTGTGCTAGAGGTTGGATAGGTTCGATATGGATATTAATGTCACGCTTATCTTCGAAGAACTTCGATACAGGACTGGTTGAAATACGATTATCATACCACTGTTGCCCTCTTGGTTTTGTTTTTGCTTCATTTAATGCATACTGCAACACTGAGCGGGCGGAAGAAAGGAATGCGCTTAGGTTGTACGTAAAATTCTCCCTATGTCCTTGTTCCTCAATCATTTTAGAATAGAAGTATTCCGCCTCTCTGAATTTTTTTCTCTCATGCATTTTGATCTTCTCTTCTATGTGTCAACCAATGACGTATAACATTGGGGATATACGAAGTTTTTCTGGAACGTAGTGGAAGAAAAATTTGGGTGAAGCCCAAAAAATTCCGAAGAATAAGTAATAAAAAGTACATTAATATAAATGGGATTCAAAGATTTTGGGTTTGATTATCTTACCCTTGAACAAATAAGAAAAGAGGGATTCGAAAAGCCGACAGAAATACAGGAAAAATGCATTCCTGGGATAAAAAAAGGAAAAGACTTAGCAGGCCAATCCGTGACTGGCTCGGGGAAGACCTTGGCGTTTAGCATACCCATTATAGAAAGGACAGTCCCAAAAGAGGGGATACAGGCTCTTGTCCTAACACCTACGAGAGAACTTTGCATGCAGGTGAAAGATTCATTTGATGATTTTGGGAAGGCAAAAGGCCTTAAGACTACAGCAGTATATGGAGGAACAGATATCAGGAAACAGATATACGAACTGAAAAAATCAGATATAATTATAGCTACTCCTGGAAGGTTTCTAGATCATATAAAACGCAAGTCGGTATACCTTAAAAAGGTAAAATGTCTTGTGCTCGATGAGGTCGATAGGATGTTTGACATGGGATTTATAGATGATGTTGACAGGATTATAAAGAATATTCCTAAAGACAGGCAGACCCTTCTTTTTAGTGCTACAATCCCACCCAAGGTCAAATCTATAATAAGAAAATACTTAAAATCTCCTGTGATGGTGAAGGCACAGACAATGATTGACAGTAGCAAACTCAACCAGACCTACTATGAGATTGACCGGAAAATGAAATTCTCATTGCTGGTATATCTGCTTAAGAGAAAAACAAGCGGATTTTCACTTATTTTTTGCGGTACAAGGGTGGAAGTAGATAATCTCACAGCAAACCTGAAAAAAAGTAGCATAGATGCAATGGCTATACACGGCGGTCTCACACAGAACAGGCGAATCCATGCTCTTGACTCTCTGAAAAAAGAAAAGATACACGTTCTTGTGGCAACTGATGTTGCGGCAAGAGGTCTGGATATAAAAAATGTTACACAGGTGTATAATTATGATGTTCCAAAAACCTCGGATGAATATATCCATAGAGTTGGAAGAACTGCCAGAGCCGGAAAAAGCGGGGAGGCTATAACACTTTTGTGCGACAGAGACCATAGCAATTTCAAGAATGTTTTATCGGACAAGAGACTAAAAATAGAGCGTAAAGAAATTCGAAATATACCCCAAATCAGGTTTGACAGGAATATTATATCACAAAGAAATATGAGAAACAAAAGGGGATATGGAAGAGAAGGTTCAAACAATCACAACAGAAGAAAATCCCCACATAGTTTTAAAGGAGCAAATGAGCCTGTAAGAGATAAGGATTCAAAAAATAGAAAAAGACGGTCATCACATAGTTTTAAAGGAGCAAAGAAAAAATATTAAATTTTTAATATTAGTAGAAGAGAAAGGATTATTATTTATTTTGATTCATAAAATTGAAATTTTTGTGTGTTTCTTGATTTTTGAGTATTCCTGAAGATGACCTTGAAAAAAGGAGGGATAAAACAAAGGAAAATTATTGGGTATTAGTTTAGGGACGGAATTCCCCTCTAAGAAAAGAAATGGAAATTTTATTTCACTTAACATCAGGATTATGAGAAGTCTGAGCGTAGCGAGGATTTGGTGGAGCAAGGTGCAACCGAGCGAAACCGTTAAATCGCTGTTATATTCCCGGAGGGCTGAAATTTAGTGCAACGTTCCGAAGGAAAATTTTTGAGTTTGCCCCCGAGCGTTTTTTAAATTAAAGAAGTGCCCACCTATTTCACTAATCTATTTATTCCATCAATCCAAGTTTTATCTAATTCTGGTTTTCCTTCTTCTTTGATATTTATTGCCCAGCAACTATAACCTATTCTTCCTTCAACTCTATGACCAACTAAAATATGTGCTTCCAAACCTTCATTTTGTCTATCTTCTAAAATAAATAAAGCAGTTTCAACATCTCCTAAAATTCTATAACCTTTTTCATCAACAGGAATATGGTATCTCTCCTCTGGTTCAACCCATTGAGAAATCGTAATATCTATTGGTTTCTTAAAAAATAGCATTATACTTCTATCTTTTTGCTCTATTTCCTGGATATCCTCTTCACCGAAAACGCATGTTGATTGAAGATTAAGTTCGTGTAATTTGCGAGTAAGCATACTCGCTATTCTAAGTCCTTCCTCACTATTTATATCAATCCGTTCTTTTTTTCCATTTTCAAGTAAGACAATCTTATCAACCCTTTCTTTAGTTGGTTCTATCTTGGTTTTATATGGATAAACATATTCCACAAAATCTAAATTCTCAACTTCTTCAATCTTATTTTCTTCTATTAAGCTATGATAAATAGTTTCTATTTCTGATGCCTGTAATCGCCTTACACCAGAATCTCTCAAAACTTGAATTTGATTTTCAGTTAATGGTTTATAGCATTTTATAAGAAAACCGGCTGTGTTGTTTATTTTTTCACTATCATCAAAAATTGTGTTTATCATATCATTGGGGTAGATTAGATTGGCTGGATTTTCACTTAGTAGTTTCATCCCCTGAAAATGATGATGAACGAGTATGAATCCTAATACAACAATTAGGACAACTATTCCAATCCCAATTAAATTTTTTTATTATTTTTCGTCATAAGTTTAGTATTTTTTTATTTTATTATATAACTTTTGCACTTTTTAGTTTTTAAGGATATTTAACAGATTTGCAATAGAAACATTTTATAGGG
This sequence comes from Candidatus Aenigmarchaeota archaeon LH_S7, assembly GCA_023659895.1. Taxonomy (GTDB): domain Archaea; phylum Aenigmatarchaeota; class Aenigmatarchaeia; order QMZS01; family QMZS01; genus JAGXOL01. The sequence continues at coordinate 1,328 of JAGXOL010000013.1, read as the reverse complement.
ATTCTAAGCAGAATCTGGGATTTGAGAAATATCAGTTAAGGAAACTGGACTCCATAGTTAAACACCTGTCAGAATTTGTAAGTCAAAAAAAGGACTATTGGAGAAAGTTGTAGAGCAGTAAAAGGAAGAATTGTTGGAAAGTTTGTTGAGTGGAGTATTGAATTGTATGAGAAAATTGGGAATATAAGGGAAGTGGTTAAAACCGCTATGGAAGGTTATATTAAAAGTGCAAAACTTTTATTAATTATTGATAATAATATAATCTTACCCTAACATTCTCCAGTTCTACTTCACCTTCACTTGAGAAAACCATTTTATTCTCCCCTTCCTTAGTATTCAAGAGTTCAATAATATTGGTTCCTGAATGAGGCATTTCTTTGTATATAGTCTTGTTATTTAATCTTATTTCAAGTTCATCATTTCCTCCCACAAACTTGAACATTAATTCACCTTTCTTCAAATTCCTGTGTATATAATCTGAAACAAAGAATTCATATTCAGGATAATCTTTCAATTTGTAATCTAGTTCCATTGAGATATTAGATATTATATATGTGGAAGGAGCCCATATTTTCCATCCAGAAGATGTAGTTTTCATCTCAATAATATTTTCTTTCAAAAGTTCAACATCATGCTCATATTTCCCTATCACTAAATCACCTGAATTCAAGGTTTTGTTGTTGAAGCTTACCTTTAGCTCCCCATATCTATTAGTGTCTTTGACAGAGTATGTGAATTTTGCACTTTCCAGATTGTTTAAAATTTTATCTTCAGCTTCATAATGTGCCTTGTAGAACTTCTTCCCAAAAAACAAACCATTAAAAACCTCGTATGCCTCAGTTATTGTTTCCTTTTTTGTTAGTTCCTGTTCAGAAATGGTTATGTCTTGTAAATTAATATTCTTCCAGGTAAGCTCTCCCGAAGGTGTAACATTATCTTCACCATTAGTATAATTGCTAACTGGCCCATAGGAAGCTCCCCCAAAAAATATGAACAACATCAACAAAATAAATAATCCTCCAAATAGAAAGGCATACAGTTCATCCATAAACTAATATAAATTTTAATATTTCTTTTAATGTGCAAAGAACTCAAAGAAAAAACTGGAGAGGAGACAAGGAATAAAGCTTTGCAAAGGGCTGTGAGTCACTACATTAACTTTAAATAGCCAAGAAGTCTACTTCCAAAATCTTAGTTAATAATACAGATTTTGGTGGTAGCTCAATTGGTATACTAAAGGTTTTTTGTAAATATATATATGGTTGTGAGAAACTATAAATACAGAATTTATCCAACAGGAAAACAAAAAATAAGATTAGAAAAACAAT
>JAGXOL010000012.1 GCA_023659895.1 Candidatus Aenigmarchaeota archaeon LH_S7 | reverse complement strand
CCTTATAATAGTAGACCCCCTGGATTAAGCTAGAGGCACAGTTTCCAACCCCTGCTATAGCAATTTTTATGTCTTCCCCCATAATATTATTTTATATATATAAAATAGTTTATTTAAATAACAGATAATAATTTAATAATGGTTAGTATAACTGAAGAAACTACCCAGAAATTTTTAGGTGATTGGTTCGAAGAGAATAAATATGGTGTAAAATTTGAGGTTAAACTTTTTAACTTTTTTGTAGATATTGTTGCTATAAAGAATAATCAGATTAGTACAATAGAGGTTAAAGAAGATTTTTATCAATTTAAAGATGGCATAGCTCAATGTTTAAAATATAGTAAATATTCAAATAAAGTATTTTTAGCATTTCCTGAACTTTTATATGAAGATTTTAAAAATAAATATAATATAAAAGAGCTACCCTTTGGTCTTATACTAGTTGATGAAAAAGGATTTGTAAAGATAATCAAAGAATCTAATAATTTTAATATTGATAAAAAGACTAAAAATTATGTAAAAACTCAATTTAAAAAAGCTAAGAGAGTTATAAAGAAACCTATAAAAACGGAAATAAAATTCTTAAATACTCCTGAAATGAGAAGATTAATTAGAAAAACAACTGTGGAATCTTTATGGATTTATGTGCTCACTGTTTTGATTGAGAAACCTTATCATGTCTACGGACTAAAGAAAAAATTAGAGGAATTATTTAAGTTCTCAGTTGGACTTATGGTTCTTTACAAAGTCATCTATTTATTAGAAAGACACAAATACATTGAGAAGACCAATATAAGACACAAATCTGGTGGACCGGAAAGGAAATATTATAAACTTACTGATAAAGGAGAAAAGTTGCTATTAGAGGGAAGGGATGTTTTAGAAGATATAGTTCGCAGACTATTGGGAAGTTTAAATTAGTAAGAAGGAATTGGAAAAGGCAAGGAAAGCTTCTATAACTACTTTTTGTATTTATAAATCATGGGAACAGATAAAGAAAATGGGCTTGAGGGAGTTTGGAAAACAATATATGAGATAAGAACTGAAGATATAGGTAAGAAAGTTCGTATACCAGATGCTAGAATTTTTGAGGATTTAGGGAGATATTATGTTCATAAAGGAAATATCAATGCAGAAATAATTAATTACCCTGAATTAAAAAATACTGGTGAAGAATTGGATCTTAATTGTAACTATGATATCTTTGGTAGACTGAGATATTTAACACAAACAACTGAAACTGAAGAAATTAGAACAATAGGTGCTTATGGAATAAAATTTATAAAACTAATTAGTAAATAATTAGAATATAATATGAACCACGAGCAAGCTGTTGATAATAGGAGGGAAGAGTTAGGAATGAACATGTATTATCAGCTATATCCAAATGTTATAAATTTTTTTGGTACTCCTGAAAAGATTGCAAGGGCGTTGATCTTCCTTAATTCAAAAGATGCAAATAAAATAACTTATAAAGGATGGGGGGAATGCCAAAGTGTTTATGATGGTAGGTCAAGCTTTGATGTTAAGGTTGAAATACCTTCTTTTAGTGGAAATCATGAGCCTTATCAAGCAACTGTTGCACTTAGGAAGTTCAACGGAAACAAACTTAGAGTTGATAGAATATATCCCCAAGACTGTAGTTGTGAAGATAGTTTATATGTTAAGGGTGTGGGAAAACAAGATGATAATTGTAAGCACAATGCAGCAAGAATTATTTACCTCCAGGAAAATTTTCCTAAAATCTCAGAGAAAGAATTAAAGGAACCTCTTGAAATGGACAAAATTTATTTTGGTGATTATATGGAGGAAAGTTTTTACTTTGTCAAGGAAAAGTATGATAAAAAAACTTTAGATTTATTTACTAAACTAGAAAATGACAATACTTTAAGAGCTCCATACAAGAAAGACATTTTTCGCAATCATATTTTTGTAGAAAACTATCCAGATGGTAGAAAACCACTCTTTTTCCGCTTAGATGAAAAAATCAGGAGCAATTATCGAGAGGAATATCGTGAAATTGTAAAAAAATCTAAAGGAATATCGTAAAAAATACTACTTTAAAGTTTAAATTTTTCTCCTCTTTATTTTATGTATCAAGAAGTATGGGTTAGTGGAAAGATTAATAAAATAGTTTATAAGTATCTAATTGGTTGTAAAGAGAAAGAAAAAGAATATGAATATGGAGGTCTAAGAACTGCTAAAAAGGCAGAGGAAGACCTCAAAAAGGAAGGACACAATATACCAAAAAATACAATCAATTTAGCTTTTAGAGATTTGTTAGATACAGGTTTAGCTGAAGTTTTAAGACCCTGGGAAATAAAAGAAAAATGTATGGAACATGAATGCCACGGAAATAAAGCAGTTAAATGTTTTGATAGGAATAGGTGCAATAAAAATGTTTACTCTATTCCTACTATGGAATCTATAGACCTTGGGTCAAGTCATAGTGGTCATAAGCGGCCTTTGTCATACAGATCTTTAGAGCCTTGAAAAAGGTTTTAATTAATTTACTTGATTTAGATTATGCCTATAGAAACTTATTTTTCAGACTTGGAAAAAGATGTAAAAAACCTTTACAAAATAGCAGGAGAAGCAAAGAAATCAGGGAAGGACTACGAGACAGAAGTTGAGAGCAAGCCTGCAGCAGACAAGAACAACAGGTGTATTGATATTTTAGCAATAGTTTATCCTCAGTTAGATAAACACAGAGAAGAGATAATTTCCAGAATATTGGAATTGGAAAAGAAATATAGCATTGGTGGGGATGAGGTTGCTTTGGAGATATCAAAGGAAATAGCCACAGAAAAATTTTGCAAGTTTGAATTCAAGGAAGATGCTATTTTAGCTGGTTTGCGATTCGGATGCGCGTATAACACGAAAGGGGTTGTAGGAGCTCCTATTGAGGGTCTTACTAAAGTTAAAATTGACCAAAAAGACAATTTCCTTTATGTTTATTACGCTGGACCTATCAGGACAGCAGGTGGAACAGCACAGGTTTTTACTTTGTTCTTAGCTGATTACATCAGAAAGGCTTTGGGATTGAAAAAGTATAAGCCAACAAAGGCAGAAATAGAAAGGTATTATGCTGAGGTTACGGATTATTTAAATTATGTAACAAGAAAACAGTACAGGCCAAACAAGGATGAGGTGGAATTCCTCGTGAAGAATGCTCCAGTATGTCTTACTGGAGAACCAACAGAGAAAAGAGAAGTCTCAAAGTACAAAGACTTAAAGAGAGCGGAAACAACAAGAATAAGAGGCGGGATGTGCTTGGTTTATCTTGATGGGCTTCCATTAAAAGCTAAGAAACTTGTAAAGAAATTAAACAAGTATGGTGATAAATTTAATTTGAACGAGAGCTGGTCATGGCTTAATGATTTTTTGAAATTGAAAAAGAGCAAGGAAAAAAATACTGGAGGAGAGGAAGGTGGTTACAAATTTTTGGAAGAAGTACCTGCGGGTAGACCTGTTTATTCAATGCCTACACTAAAAGGGGGTTTTAGATTAAGATATGGAAGAACAAGGAACACAGGAGTAGGTTGTTTTGGATTCCATCCTGTAACTTTGGAAATCTTGGATGAATTCCCTGCTGTTGCATCACAAATGAAAATTGAATTACCTGGAAAGAGTTGTACTGTTGGTGTGTGTGATTTTGTGGAATCTCCAATAGTAAAACTAAAAAAAGGGGATGTGATTCATGTAAATTCTTTGTTAAAAGCAAGGGAAATAAAAGACCAGATAGAGAGCATCTTGTTTATAGGTGATATGCTTGTATCTTATGGTGATTTCTTTGAGAATGGTGAGAAACTTGTTAAAAGTCCTTACGTGGAGGAATATTGGGCCTTGGAACTTGAGGAGAAGAAAGAAGAAGCAGAGAAATTTCTTGGAAAAGACAGAGTAAAAGAACTAATTGAAAAACCAAACAATATTACTGAGGAGGAAGCAATCAAATTAGGGAAAATCTTGCCTTTGCATCCTGCTTATCTACACTTTTATGATGGCTTTAATGGAGATAATTTAGCAAATCTAATAGAATATTTGAGCTCTAGTGAGAGAAAAGACCATCAACTGGTCTTGAAAAATGATGAAAGGAAATCCTTATTGGAGAATGCTTGCATACCTCACAAAGTTTCAGTTGACAAGCAATATATAATTCTAAAGAAATTTGAGGCTTTGTTGAAAACTTTTGAGAGGATTGACTTAAAGAAACTTAAAGAAAGTGATTTAGAGGGTTTTGAACTTGTTAACAATTTTTCTAATTTTGAGATTCGCGAGAAAGTGACAAGATATATAGGTGCGAGAATGGGTCGCCCAGAGAAATCCCAGGTAAGAAAGATGAAAGGTTCCCCCCAAGTTTTATTCCCTGTAGGTGACAAGGGAGGTAGAATGAGAAACTTGGTTGAAGTTGATTACATTACAACAGAAATCAGTGAGTTTACATGTGATGAGCATGGGAGCTCAATAGTTCCTTATTGTCTTCATTGTGGCAAGCACCTTGATAATCCAAAAAGAATGAAGAAGAAGATTAATGCTTCTGGTCTCTTAAATGAGGCTTATCAGAGAATGAATGAGCACAAATTAAATTTAATTAAAGGAGTTAAAGGTGTTATTTCCAAACATAAGGTTCCGGAGCCAGTGGATAAGGGAGTCTTGAGAGCAAAACATGATCTTTATGTATTTAGGGATGGGACAATAAGGTTTGATATGGTGAATGCTCCTCTAACTCATTTCAACCCAAAAGAAATAGGGACAAGTGTTGAAAAGCTGAAAGAGCTTGGATATGAGAGAGATATTTACGGAAAGCCATTAGAGGACGAAAACCAGATACTTGAATTGTTTCCTCAAGATATAATCATCTCCACTTTTGGGGAAGAAAACGCTGCAGATTATTTCCTGAATGTTGCAAAGTTTGTTGATGATGAGCTTGAAAAATTTTATGGAACCAAGAGATTTTTCAATTCTGAGAAAAAAGAGGATTTGATAGGGCACTTGTTTTTGGACATAGCACCTCACACAATTTCACCTTTGGTTTGTCGTTTGATAGGATTTACTGCTAATAGGTGTCATTACGCGCACCCTTATCTCTTTGCTGGCACTCGTCGTGACTGTGATGGTGAAGAAAATAGTGTAATCTTGATGCTTGATTGCTTGCTTAATTTTTCCAAAGAATACTTGCCAGAGAAAAGAGGTTCTATCTCAGATGCTCCTTTGTCCATTACCACTAACCTAGAACTTGGGGAAGTTGATGATGAGGTTTATGATATGGACATAGCTTTTAGCTATTCAAAAGAATTCTATGATAAGACAATGGAAGGTGCTTATCCTTGGGATACCAAAATTGAGCAGGTTAATGATAGATTCAAAGAAGGACACAAGTATAAGGATTTGGGATTCACTTTTAATACAACAGATTTTAATTCAGGTGTTCACTTAACAAGGTACAAGGAAGTTGGGGATATGGTTGATAAAGTGATGAGGCAGCTTGAACTCGCAAGAAAACTAAGGGGAGTAGATGAAAGATTAGTGGGCTTCAAGATATTATCCTCCCATTTCCTTAAAGATTTGAAAGGAAACATGAGAACTTTCTTTAGGCAAACTGTTAGGTGTTCCTCATGCAATACAATTTACCGAAGAACTCCTTTGGCAGGTAAATGTTTAAAATGTTCTGGTAATTTGGTTTTAACAGTTTCTGAGGGAACAATCTCAAAATACTTAGAAGTTGGAAAGAGAATTGCTGAGGAGTATCATATTCCTGATTACACTAAAGAACAACTTGACTTGTTGCAGAGCCAATTGGAAAATATATTTGGAAAAAAAGCAAGGCAGTTTTCTCTTTCTGCCTTTAGTTGATTTACAAATATTTTTATTATATTTATGGATATTGAGGAAAAAATAAACTTAATTAAAAAACCACCTACAGAAGAAATAATTACTGAGAAAGATTTAAAAGAATTGTTTGAAACAAAAAAGACACCTTTGGCTTATGATGGATTTGAGCCTAGTGGTCTAGTACATTTAGGTTCTGGAATTGTAAGAGCTATAAAACTGAATGATTTCATACAATCAGGTTGTAAGTTTAAGTTCTTAATTGCTGACTGGTTTGCCTGGATTAATAACAAAATGGGAGGTGACTTGGATAAAATTCAGAAAGCAGGTAAATATTTGGTAAAGGTTTGGGAATCATTTGGATTAGATAAAGACAAAGTTGAGATTGTTTGGACCAGTGACATGGTTGATGATAAGGATTATTGGAAAAGAGTTATTTCAATTGCTAAAGCTACCACTATTAAGAGAATGCTAAGGTGTTCTCCGGTAATGGGAAGAAATGAGGGAGAAATGCTTTATGCAGCTCAATTATTTTATCCTTCCATGCAAGCTACGGACCCTTTTGAATTAGGAGTTGATATTTGTCAGTTAGGTGTGGACCAAAGACATGCTACAATATTATCCAGGGAAGTAGCAGATAAGATTGGAGCTAAAAAGCCTGTATGCGTGCATCATCACCTACTTCTTGGGTTATCTGAATCAAAGAGGATGGGTAGTGAACAATCTGGTTATCAGGATTTGGATTTGAAAATGAGTAAGAGCAAACCAGATAGTGCAATTTTCACTCACGATACAGATGAAGATATAAAAAGAAAATTGAAGAAAGCTTATTGTCCAGAAAAGCAAGTAGAAGATAATCCTGTAATTGATATTTGTAGGAATATAATCTTTAGGAAGTATGACGAGTTCAAGGTTGAGAGGCCTGAAAAGTTTGGAGGAAATCTGGAATTTTCTTCTTTTGATGAACTTACCAAAAATTACAAGAAGGGGGAATTGCATCCTTTGGACTTGAAAAATTCTGTGGCTGAGAAACTCATAGAAATTTTGAGACCATCAAGAAAATTCTTCAAAAATAATGAGAAAGCAAGAGAATTGTATGAATTTATGAAATCGCAGGAAGTCACCAGATAATTTAAAGATAATCATTTAAAACCAGAGCTTCCAAGTTTTACTTCACTATTCTTACATCCTCTTTTTATTACAATTAGAGTGCGTTTTGTTAGAATTTATGAGGTTAATGACTCTACCATTATAGGTAGTCAAATGTGTTGCCACACTACCAATACTCCTTGAGATTTTATTCTCTTAGAGATACTTTTTTTTACACTTGATACCTTTAATAAGGTTCGCTTTGAGCCCACTGCTAAAGAGTGGGGTTTCCTGCTCACAAAATGCTAATTAATAGGATAGCCTTAGATTTATGATAAATTTATTAACTTCATTAAACTCTTCCTTTGTTGGTTTTTCTGGTATTTTACATTTTAAATACGCTTTATCTAATTTGTCAAATAACTCCTTTATTATTAAATCGAGATTTCCTTCTTCCAGGTCTCTTAGAGGCTCATTTTCAAGACCTGCTTTTTTAATTTCAAGAAGTTTATTTACTTCTTTAATTTTAAAGAATTTATTTAATTCATAAATATTAGGTTTGATTACCCCTGTTTGAAGAGCATAGATACCTGCCATTAGCCCTCTGAATACATATAGATATTTTTTAACTGTATTTCTTCCTCTTAAAATAAATCTCTTATAATTAAATTCGGCAAGTCCTTTATAACTATGGTACAAACCATTTTTACCAAATGAATTATTAATCAACTGCTTCAATTTAACAAAAGAGGCATTTTTATATAACTGTTTTGCATTTAACTCTTCGAGTATATTGCAATTTCCTTTTAAAGCCAGATTAACCAATTTATTTAATTCAAATAAAACAATATCTTGATTATTTTCAGTACCGAGTTCTAATACTTCAATTGGTTTATATAAACCCAAAAAGCTCTCTTTAGCTAAAACAAAACAACCTCTAATATCTATATCTGAATCTTTACTATTCCAACCATATAGATGACTTCCACTAATATAAGCATTTAAAAGAATTCCGTTTCTATTTGCTACTTTATCTTTTAATTTACTTATTAACTGAATTTCGTCTTTAATTAACATTTTAATTTTTCTTTTTTGTCTATATAATATATAAAATCCTTTTATTTATTAAGTAGTATTTAAATAATATTATGAAACTAAAAGGAGTGTCTCTATCTATTCAAACAATTATTATAATTGTTATCTCTGTTCTGGTACTTGCAGTTATAGTTTTGTTTTTTACAGGAACTTTTAATCCTGCTGCAGAAGGATTAACTTCTGAAGCAAATTTACAGAAGGAATGCAATAAATGGAGACGGCATTTTTATAGCAGTGATTACTTTTTCTCTGGAAATTGTTCTAACTTAAATTCTAGATTTAATAATGATGCAACAAAAGCAAAAGAGTATTGTACAGGAATGAAAGGAGCTGAACCACCAAGTGGAGCAACTACACCTCCTCCAACCTCAACACACCCATCTCCAGGAAGTTAAGTAGATTCCAACTACTTTGAAAGTTCTGGAGGTTTTGATGCCTTATTTTTTAAGGTGCAATTACTCTCAACCTTAACCCAATAACCTTTACCACTATCCAAATTCTCATTCATAGCTGGATAAATCCAATCACCTTTATCTAATTCCCAAACATCTCCTTTTATCTTGCAGTCCCCTATAATATCATCCAGACTATTATTCCCAACAGAAATCAGATTCCAATCTTTCTTCAATTCCTTTTTTGTAAAGTTTTGTTTTTCTCCTTCCACTTTTACTTCACAATTAGAATTTGACCAAATATAACTTCCATCGCTTGGGTTTATTTCAGAAGGGTTTGTCCAGCTTTGTTTGCTTGCATCAAAAACCCATGTTTTATATCCTTTATAACTTCCTATGGAACAGGTTTCTTTAATCTTTGAGATTGTCAGAGATTGATTAATAGGAGAGGAGATAATATTCCAACCTTTAGATAAACTTAATTTAGTTGTTGGTTTTGTGGGTGTTGGTTCTGTAATTACTAGTTCTTCAATCTTATCATTATTATTCTCATCTGATTCATCAACAACATTATCATAATCTGCGATTGCTTTCAAGCTATTAGTTCCAGGATGCAAATCCTGATATTCACCAATCTTATCCCCACCCATCAGCAAATCTGCTTCTTCACCCTGTTCTAAACTCCCGGCATGAACTTCATGTATATTTCCATCATTCAAATCCAAGGCCAAAATAGAACTGTCTGCAAAATCTGTTCCATTGTTCTTTACTTTAATCCTGTAATGCACAGTATCTTTGTAATCAATAGTTGGATCCCCGGGTTCCCAGTAAATATCACTAATTATTAAGTCTGGTTTTCCTGTCGGCTTATAGCAATTACTTAAACTATTACAACATTTGCCTGGACAATCAGAAGAACCAGATAATCTATCTTCTTTCTTACAGAATTCATCAGAAGGACAACAACTACCATCCAAAGAAGAACATTCTACATAAGAACCAACAATATAACTATCCTTAATTATTTCTTCTTCTACTCCTGCAGTATCAAATCCAGTTATGGTATAATTTACAGCTCTTCCTTCATTAAAATTTTCTATTGTTGCCTCGTATTCATCGCTATTTTCTTCCATCGTAGGTTGCACTGCCCACGGCCGATCAGCGGGTGAATACGTGAGATAGAGTTTATCGATATATTCGTTATCCTCGGTGCTGCTTGTATTTACGGTTATGGTAGCGGAATTATCAGAATTCAGTGTTTTCGTAACTATAACATTGTTCCAATTCACTAATCCCTCTTGTTTGGTTACTGAGATATAATTCATACCATGCATTTCTACTTTATCTTTCGTCCAATTTGCAAACACTCTGATTTTTCCAACAGAGGTTGGTTTTAAATCAAAATTATAAGGATATTTAGATTTGCTTTCTTTAATACCACAACCACTTAATTCCACTGCTGCATTTTTAATTTCATTCCCGGCGCCATCATAAACATTTATCTCAACAGAAGTTTGTTTTTTTGGTTCTATAATATTTTTTGAAGGGAATATTCCATACTTGTTTGGCAGCATTGAGGATGTAATGCGAAATTCTTGAAGTGCTGGTAAAGCACCAAATTTCCCTTCTCTCGGATTAAACAGCTTAAATTCACTAGTATCCTCTTTGTATATCTTAGACTGAAAAGTATCTATAAACACATCATCCTTACTCGTCATCAACATCTGATAAGGGAATTGAAGTTCTGTATATCCTGTAGGACATTGCCCAACCCAATCATTTATTCGCAGTGTATATAATATCTCTTTTGCATCTGTGGGATTTATAGTTAACTCTTGAAAGGATAATCCAGCAATAACGCCACGATAATAATCATAATTATACGCATGCGCTTCTGCAGCATTAGGATAAGGATATCCTGTTGCTGAAATGTTAGAATAAAAAAGCTCTGTCCCCCAAGGAGTTCCAATATCGTTAAGTGTCATATCAAGTGCTGTGTTATCGTTATTCACTATTAGAGTTCTCAATGTTATCTTCTCTTCTGGCTGATAGTTAACGATCTCCGTAAAACCGGTAACATCAATTGCTGCACTAACAACCCCAAAACTTCCGAATATCATCATTCCAAAAACCAGACAAACCAACAGGAATTTATAGTTCATAATTATAACTCTTTTATATATAAATTTCTTTACAGAGTTAAGACCCTTTGTTATCCAATTTCATTTTTTGGATTAAACCTTTTTAAATTATTTAGCCAATAAAAGATTTTATGGGAAAAAGAATTATTTCGCAGAGAAGGGGTAAAGGAAGTAATCCTGTCCTTCATCAAAATTTGCAGGGGCACAGACCAGTTGCCTGTCAAGAGAGAACTTTAAGGTGAGCAGAGAGCCCTGGAATGATATTGGGTTTGGAACTCTTCAGAGAAATAACAATAATTTAAACATTAAAACAGAATTAAATTATGGCAGATTTATCTGAGAGATTGAGAGGGCTTGTAGGAAAGATTTCCAATTATGTTAGCATTACTGATAAGGAAGTAGAGGAAATCGTGAAAGACTTGCAAAGGAGTCTTTTACAAGCAGATGTTGATTTGGATTTAGTTTTTGATCTCTCTGAGAAAATAAAGAAAAAAGCAAAGAAGGAACCTGAGGCAGGTGTTTCAAAAAGAGAGTATTTGATAAAACTGATTTATGATGAATTAGTTGAGATTCTTGGTGGTGAGGAAGAAGAAATCAAGTTAGAGCCTTACAGTATTTTGTTAATGGGTCTTTTTGGTAGTGGTAAGACAACAACTGCTGGTAAATTAGCTTATTTTTACAAGAGCAAAGGTTTGGATGTTGTGATGGTAGGTTGTGATTTTTCTCGTCCAGCAGCTTTTGAGCAGTTGCAACAGGTTGGGGAGAAGGTTAATGTTCCTGTGATAAATGGAAAAGATTCAAAGAAAGCAGCAAAGGAACTGGAAAAACACAAAGGAAAAGTTGTGATTATTGATTCCGCTGGTAGGGATGCTTTGGATAAAAAGTTGATAGAGAAAATCAAGGAAATTGATAGTAACTTGAAATCAGAGGAAAAGTATTTGGTTATTCCTGGTGAACTTGGACAGGATGCGAAGAAACAATCAGAAGAATTCAAGAAAGCTGTGAATGTTACAGGTGTTATAGTTACAAGGATGGATTCAACTGCCAAAGGAGGTGCAACTTTGACTGCTTGTAAGACTGCAGAAGCAAAAGTAAAATTCTTGACTGTTGGGGAAAAGCCTCAGGACTTGGAAAGGTATGTGCCTCAAAGATTTGTTTCCCGTTTACTTGGCTTTGGGGATTTGCAAAGCTTGTTGGAAAAATTCAAGTTTGAGGAGGACAAAGCAAAGAAGATTCAGGAAGGTGAACTTGATTTAGATTTGTTTTATGAACAATTAGTTGAAATGCAGAAACAGGGCTCAATAAAGAAAGTAGTTGATATGATTCCTGGTTTTGGACAGATGAAGCTTCCTTCTGGTGCCTTGGATGTTGGGGAGGAAAAAATGAAGAAATGGAAATATATAATTGATTCTATGACACATGAGGAAAGAAAAAATCCTGAGATAATAAAGAAGTCAAGGGTGGAGAGAGTTGCAAAGGGTTCTGGCACTACAATACAGGAAGTTAATGAACTTCTAAGCAATTTCAAGAAAATGAAGAAAATGATGAAGAAAATGGACCCAAAAAAGATGAAGAAGTTCAGGGGGATGGGAGATTTATCCAAAATGTTTGGTGGATAAATAGATGGACTCGATAGTATAGGAGATGATTTGTAGACTGTTGAAGAAGGAAGAGTCTCCTCCCATTTTGACAAAGGTAGATCGCCTAACGTCTCGCGTGTTTACGAAGTCCTGAAGGGATTTAACAAAGCGTTGTGAACACGCTGTTAGACGAAGTATCTGTTTTGTCCCTTTATGCTTGTGTAAGATATTACTCTGCATTTACAATAGGATTATTTTCTTCAATAAATGATATCCTTTCATTAGCTATATTCCTAATATTAGAGAAATGGCATGGTAAACCACGAGCAGATAAAATACTTGGTCCATTCATTAAATGGAAATGGAGATGAGGTGCATCTGAATTACCCGAATTTCCTAAAAGACCAATGACCTGTCCTTGCTTTACTAAATCCCCTTGTTTGACTGTTAAACTTCCGGGAATCATATGTGCATAGAAAGAATATTCATTGTCAGGATGCTCTAATATTACATAGTTGCCACATATGCCTACAACAAAACCATATTTTTCCTTGAATTTATTCCACTTCTCTTCTGGCAAACGGGAACGCCATCCAGGTGGGTTTTCAGGGAACTCGTTAAAACAGTCAACGACTTTACCATCAGCGACAGCGTAGATTTTTTTCCCATAACTTGGATAATTCTTATTATCACAATTTTTTTCTGGGACTATCATAAAATCACTAGTTAATTGAATAAGGTCTATTGCAAACTCTGCACTATGAGAGCGGCGGTGGGTGTGAGTATTATCGTAATTGTTAATCACAAGCCAAGATCCTTTTAGTGGGAATATGGTTCTATTCTTGTTTTCGTATTGAATAATTGGAATCTTGCAAATAGAATTTCTTTCTTTACTATTTTGAGTGTAAAAGACAGACACAATGCATTCATCAATGGGTTCTTTCTGAAAGATTTTAAAGTGTTCCAGCAAAACTCCTGTTTCCTGATTTGGCTCTAATGTTGGTTTAGAAGATATACACTCATTATTCCAGAACCCTTCCATGCCTAAAAATATTTGAGCTGTTTCGCCCCGAAAATTCTTTACATTCTTTGCAAGGATTTGTGTTAAATTTTCCAAGATTTCTTCAGGGTAAATGAACTGTTTTACAGTCTTGTTTTTTATTCTAATATCAAATGAAAGCTTCTTTATTCTGACAGCCTCAGAATTTGTGTTTTTGATCCGTAATGCTCTTAACAGAACATCAGATTCGACAATAGAGCCTACTTTTCGAGCAACATTAATTAGATAATCTTGGGGAAGAAAAAATATTTCTACCATAATCTTTTTTTCTTAAAATTAAAAAACAGTATTTCGCCTAACGTTTTTCGGATAAAAGAAGTTGCCGAAGGCAATTTGGGCGAAGCATAGCGAAGCCTTTTATCCGATGTTATGATCCGGGCAAAGTTGCGAAGCAATCGCAGAGTTGTGAGCAAAGGACGACACCATTCAAATCTTACTAATCTCTGGTATAGTTCTCTTTCGCGTTGCTTCTGCTATGTCCTTAATCTCAGTAAGTACTTCTTGCGATATTGGAACTTCTATCTCTTCTCTTGAAAATTTTACTCCTTTCATCTTGGATATATTAAGAAATAAACTCATTGGCTTTTCCATTCGCGTATACATCAAATTATCTGCTGCCTCTTCCCATGCCCTAATTTTATTGTCAAATGCAGAGGTACTTACAGAAAAGATATATGTCCTATTCTTTTTGATAATAGTTTCTAACTTTTTTATTATATCATTTCTGTATGTTGGTGAGAAAAGAAGCAGGTTTAGAGCAGATCCAAAAACTAATGTTCCTAAACTACTTTTTTCAATCATATCATCTGCTTTTTTAATTGTTTCGTCCCATACATATGGCTTTAACAAATTTGCCTTTATAGTATTATTTCCTATGTCTTCATACTCATCAATAGAAGGATTGAATTGGATATATGCTATTCTTTCACGGTAATTATCAGGATCAATTTTATATAATTTATTCATAGCGGTTTTCACTAACTCCATAGTTGGATACTGCAATGGAATACCTATTGCAGAGCCGCCAGATTTCAACCAAGAAGAAACAAACGCAAATTCTACTAACGGCTTTCCTGTTCCACCAGGACCACTAATAAGAGTTGACGACGGATAAGGTAAGCCTTCTGGCAGTACTTTTTGAAGCCATTTTTCTTCTAATTTTAGCGTGTTCATTTTTTGATCACCTTATTAATCAAAGTGTAATAAACTTCATCGTCTCCCTTCCAGGATTTTATGAAATCCGCTTTTCCTATGGATTTTATCATCTGTGGCGCGAGTTTAAGTATTCTTTCATCATCGGTCACTATTTCTGCATATTCTTCGGATTCAATCTTGTCAAGTTCAGTTGAGATCTTTTTAGGCCTATCAGCCATATTTCTTACATCAATTGTTATCTTTGCTTTTCCCATATTATTCACTTCCTTTCTTATTTTATATTTTATGGTTACCGTGTCAACATATATAATTTAGTTGTTGCCAACGGTTTTAACAGGTGTAGTGTTTGAAGTTTTAACCTTTCTCCAGCAACTATAGAGAAAGAACTTCATAAATATAAACAGAAAAAATTTAATACCCTTAATTCTAAAGCCAATCGGTAGCTTTCTTGGGGTTATCTGTAAAAGAGATTTTAGGAATCAGTTTTTCTTGAAATAAAAACAATCACTATATTTTATGGGTATAGAAACTAAAGACAAAACAATCCTTGAGAAATTTACAAGAGACTTTGTTAGAATTTTAGAAAAATACACAAAATACATTATTGTTTCTGGTTTTGTTGCTATTTTACATAGAAGAAGCAGGATGAATACCAGATAGAGACAAGAAAAAAATTGCCCTTTACTGGAACAGACCTCTATTTTTCAAGTATTGAAATGAATATTGCATTTAAAGAAGAATTATTAAAATCTGACAAAGATATTGAGGATGCAAAACATTTAAGAATTATTTATGGTGACAAGATTGATGAGAAAGAAATTGAAAAAAGAAAAAAAGAGATTAGGAAATTAAGATTATGAGAGAAGAGCATTTGAAAGAAGTTGAAAGATGGGCAGAATTTGTCAGGACTCATAAAAGAGAGGAATGGCAACCACAGGTAAAAGCATTAGTTGATTCACAAATCATTATTGCAAACAGATTTTATAAGAGACTCGCGAGAACAAAAGGTGGAAAAGAGAAAATCAGGAAATTGGTGGAAAGTAGGTTATAATATTTGCGGGAAGCAATAGACTTGAGAAATGGTCCACTTGAATATGAGGCAATAGGTATTTTGGGCTGTCTTAGAAAAGGGAAATGCGATAAGAACATTTATCCTCCTGTTCTGATGAGAGAGCTAAACCCCAAAAAAAGTAGATCAGGGTATAGAAAAACTCCTTATATATATAAGTTAAAAGTTAATAATGATAATTATGGACCAAGATCAGATTAAGAAAATAATTGGAATTATCATAGTTGTTGGAGTCCTTTATTTCTTCAGACCTTGGTTTCATGGTTTAATAATGTATTTTTACAAGAATCCTGCGATTCTAGAACTAATTGCTGTTTGGTTTGTAATTTATTTCCTTTTCTTTGGAAAACCTAAGAAAAAAAGTGAGAAGAGGAAAGGGGTAGAGCAGGAAGAGCTCGCTGTGGAAACTTTTCAATCACCTTATGGAGCTCTTTTAGGAATTTTGTTGATTTTTTTCTTGATAATTGGATCATTTTTTTCCCATTATATCGTTTTCTTGGAATTACCTCACACTTTGAATTATAATGGAATTAAAGATTTACCAGGGTCAACTGAAAATTTGAGACTCATGCCTATTGACACTGCTCACAGGTACGCACGTGATTCCTTGCAGCTAGCACAATACAAGCTTGGAACTGAAAATATAGTTAATCTTAATAGTTCTTTATCTTGGGAATTTCCTCTAGTTCCTGATGGGGCTTTGTTGCAGATATTACTTAAGAACAAAGGAATTACTGTGGTGGATGCAACTGTACAAGATAAGAATACAAAAATAGTTGAAAAAGAAATGGAGATTGGAGAGAAAATGCAGGTTTTTGATAATCTTTACTGGAACCTGTTCAAGAAAAAATATTTTGTTGATGTAGAAGACCCTTATTATCTTTATAAGAATGAGGAAATATACACTATAGTGCCTGCAATAAGTTATGATTACAAGTTTTATTGGGGCTTGCTTTATACTTTACCTAAGTTTGAAGGACTTTATGTTGCTGACTCTTCCGGAAACATAGAGTTTTGGAGTCCTGAAGAAGCAAGAGAAAGTGATTTACTGGAAGGAAACAGAATTTTCCCTGAGGCCTTGTCAAGATTGTATGTGGAATCCTATGCATTCAAGAAAGGTTTATTCAACTATTTGTTTATCCATCAGGACCAAATAAAAGTACAGGACCTTAAGAGATATCAGCAACCTTTCCTTCTTGACACAAAAGATGGTTTGAAATGGTTTGTTTCAACAGAGCCTTATGGTGAGAGCCATGGAGTTTTCAAGATATTCTTAACAGATGCTAGGACAGGAAAAATTGATAAGTTAGAGATACCTTTGGAAAAAACTTTAACAGGGCCTATTAAAGCAGCTGATTTCGTGAGAAAAAGTAATCCTAAAGTTGACTGGACAAGGTTTAGGTTTGCAGAGCCATTACCATTTTTTAAGGATGATAATTTGTACTGGAAAATTATTGTTCTCCCAGCGGATGCTGCAGGTATAGCTTATCAAGCTTTTGTGAATGCTCAAACTAATGAGGTAATAGAGTTGGAGAAAGAAAAACAAATTTTGGAGTTTATAAAAGGTGGAGAAATAGAAGAAAAACCTGAAGAAGGTGAAGAACAAAATGTGGTTGAACAGATGAGGAAAAAGATTGCGGAGATAGAAGAACTTTTGGAAAAGTTGCAGAAGAATAGCACCAATAAATAAGTTATTTTCTCTTGAAATTATGTTAGATATAAACTTATTTCGCGAAAACCCTGATTTAATTAGAAAAAGTGAAAAAAAGAGATTCAAAGACTCTGCAATTGTTGACAAGGTTGTAGATTATGATAAAAGATGGAGGGATATATTAAAAAAAGTACAGGACTTAAAAAAGCAAAAGAATGAGATTTCAAAGAAAATTTCTATTTTGAAAGGAGAGGAGAAAGAAAACAAGATTGCTGAACTTTCCAAGTTAGATGACGAAATAAAAAACCTTGATAGGGAAGCTGAGTTCTTGAAAGAACAGAGGGAAAAATATAGATATAAGATAGGAAATATATTAAATGAGAGAGTTCCTACTGCACCAGAAGAAGATGGTAATGAAATAATTAAGAAATGGGGAAAAATCCCAGAATTTGATTTTAAACCAAAACACCATGCTGACTTAGTGGAGAAATTTTCTGAAATTGAAAAAGCAAGTAAGGTTTCAGGTACAAGAACTTACTATTTGAAAGGGGACTTAGTAAATTTAAATCTTGCTTTGATTAATTTCGCTTTGAAAAAAATGCAGGAGAAGAATTATCAATTGATTTGGCCACCTTATTTCATAAAGAAAGAGATGATGGAAGGTGCTTCCGAGTTAGCAGATTTTGAAGAGCAATTGTATAAGATTGAAGGAGAAGATTTGTATTTGATTGCAACGAGTGAACAGGCAATAGCATCTTTACATTCAGGTGATGTTTTTGACTTAAAGGAATTACCTTTGAAATACACAGGATTTTCAACATGTTTCAGGAGGGAAGCAGGAGCTCATGGTAAAGACACCAAAGGAATTTTCCGTACTCATCAATTTGACAAAGTGGAGCAGTTTGTTTTTTGTACTCCTGAGCAGAGATGGAAGATTTTTGATGAGCTCGTAAAGAATTTTGAAGAATTGTACCAATCATTGGGGTTGCCTTACAGAATCATGAACATCGCGAGTGGGGAGATGAATGATAATGCAGCAATGAAGTATGACTTGGAAGCGTGGTTTCCTGCGCAAAATACCTACAGGGAATTAGTTTCCTGTTCAAACTGCACAGATTTCCAAGCCAGAAAATTGAATATTAGATATGGGAAGTATGGTGGGAAGAAAGAATTCTTGCACACTTTGAATTCCACTGCTATAGCAACAGAAAGAACAATGACCGCAATTATGGAAAATTTCCAAAGAAAGGATGGAAAGATAACTGTGCCCAAGGTTTTGAGGGATTTTGTTGGAAAGAAGGTTATTTAACTTAATTCCTTTCTTTGATTTTTCTTAACAAATTTCTTTTGCTTTTTTACACATTTATAGATTAGAAACCAAAAACCGCAATATCCAAAATATAAAGAATTATTTTGATTTGTGGTTGAGGTACAAGAAAATTTATAATTCCTACCACCAAGAGTGGGAAGTAATAAGAAGTTTGACTACAACCCATTGTGTGTAAATATTATTTTCTCCTTTTTCGTATAATTATTTTTTCCAGCACCTAAAAATAAGTTTACTTATGTTTTTATTCCCTATAATTATATATTAAAAATATTTATATATATAAATAAGCCTAATCTTAGTTAATTCTACTTAATCTGCTTTATCCTTTTCTTTATTTGCCATTTTTATTCCTTTTATAATAGATATTTAAAATTTACTATGTTATAGTTTTATGAAAAAATTGAGTTTATGGTTTATATTTGCATTAATTGTTTTGTTAATTAATGTTAGTTTTGCTTCTCCTTCATATCTTTCTGGTGCTTTTTCTTCTATACCTAAACTATATAACAACTCATTCCAATCTTTTAATATTTTGCAAGCCTCTACAAGTCTATTTTCTCTTATTAAAGTTTTTAGAGACTTAGTATAAAGGGCATAAGAGATTAAATCTACCTTATCTCTTACTGTTTTTCTGGACTTGTATCCAACTTTTTAGGTCTCAAGTTTTCTTCATTCATAG
>JAGXOL010000011.1 GCA_023659895.1 Candidatus Aenigmarchaeota archaeon LH_S7 | reverse complement strand
ACTCAATAGGAACAGAACCTATTTGAGTTATATGAAGTCTTCTCTGATTTTTGAACTTGAAACAACCATTATTCTGCGGATAGGTTATACTATTCACTTTCTTTTTGAATCTTGGGTAACCTACTTTGACTTTCTGTTTTTCTTTTATCCTCCGATAAAATGATTTATAAGACTTGCTTAACTTATCTGCAACATTCTGTATAACCTGAGAATATCCCTTATAACTTTCTTTTAGAATACTAGTAAGTTGATATAAATCTTTTCTACCTGTTACAGACTTTCCACTACATGTATAAGTTTCTTTGGATATTTCCAATAGGTCATTATGTAAGTTTTTACAAATCTCAAATTGTTTTTCTAATCTTTTTTGTTGTTTTCCTGTTGGATAAATTCTGTATTTATAATTTTTCACAACCATATATATATTTACAAAAACCTTTAGTATGCCAATTGAGCTACCACCAAAATCTATATTATTGGCTAATATTTTGGAAGTAGACTTCTTGGCTATTTAAAGTTAAATCTAGAAGCCATATTCTCTAACTCCTCTTGACTATACATTCCCTTTCTTGGTTGATTTGGGTCTGGTTTTATCTTATCTACTGTTATATATTTAATCTCCCTTATTTCCGCTAATTTTTGTAATACTCCCATTATTTACTTTTTTTAATTTCTTTATTTAACAGATCCTCAATTAAATCAGAAATAGTTATATTTTTATTTCTTATCTAAAGCCAATTTAAACAAGTCTAATCCTCTATTTTTACCAAGAAACATTAAATCAGTAGCAACTTAAGAGAGAGTTAAATCATTTAAAGCCTGATGTGATTTTATGAAATTGTGATGAATCTTAAAGAAAGTTTCCCATTCTTCTGCTGTTTTATCATCGCCAAAAATATAGGTTTATTACATTGTTATAATCTTTTCACTAAAATTACTCTAGGACTTGGAGAGATATTTTGAATTTAATTTTTCCACTCTTCTAAAAACCCAGAATTTCCCCTTCAATGAAAATCTCATAAAATAATCAATAATATTTAGTTTTATTAATTAAAAACCAATAATATTATTCCAGAAACTATCATAAAAAATATTATCCTATTTACTGACCTATAAATCAACCAAACTAAATACTACAAACCCAAAGAAACTGTTTCAATAAAGAAATATATATATTTATATCTATATATTCTTATAGAGACTCACCGAGTCTAGGATCAGCACTCCGGTGTTGAGAGACTCTTTTTTTATGAGGTGAAAAAAAAATGGAAAAAATAAAAAGAATCGGAGCAGGAATTTTAGGAACAATAATGACAGGAGCAAGTTTGCTAGCCCCTATTGCAATGGGAGCTGACCTTAATGATTATCCTCAACCATTCGTAACTGACGGAAATACAAACTTCTTGATGGTAGTTGGAGAAGATGCAGAACCTTCAGATGTTGTAGGAGCAATAAACGTTGCTGTAAGGTTAGGATCAGAACGTAGTAGAACAGAAGAAGTAGAAACAGCAGGAGTTACAACTACAACAATGACAGGAGAATCAGCTTTATTAGCAAGTGGGTCAGACCACATCTATCTAGAAGAGGAACTAGCAGATGGTGGAGTAACTATGTTAACAGAAGATGACTTGCCAACAATATTAGCAGATGATAGTTTTGAAGATGACGCAGGGAATAAGCATGGTTATGAGCAAACAGTAGAAATAGGAAATTCAGCTTTTACATTTGATGATTCAAATAATGACTTAACCAATCCAGCATTGATAACAGATCTAGGAACAGATGTTAGTAACCCAGTATACAGTTTTGTTGTTGGATTTGACAAAAAACTAGATGTCACAGGTTCTGATGTACAAGGAGAAAAGATTACTCTATTTGGAAAAGAATACACAATTGGTACAAAATCAAATGCTAATGAAATACAGCTATTAGGTGGAGCAATGGATGTAGACCTAGACTGGGGAGAAACAAAAACAGTTACTTTTCAGGGTGAATCATATGAGATCACGCTAAAAGGTATATCTGATGACACACCAGACGAAGCTACACTTACCATTAATGGAGACACAAAGACATTAAAAGAAAAAGGAACAAGGAAAATTGGCGGTGTAGACGTATATGCTGATACAGTTAGCTACTATGGTTTAGAATCACAACCCGGTATAGCAGTAATAAGTCTAGGAGCAGACGAAATCTGGTTAGAAGATGGCAGTGAAGTAGAAGTAGGATCCGCAAGAGAAAGAATTGATTACACAGATGTAACATTAACTCCAAATGGCAGTGCACTTACAGGAGTTAGAATTGATGTAGCAGCACAAGATAATAATAAAGACTATCTAGCTATTGGTGATAGCTATACTGACCCAGTATTTGAAGCAATCAAAGTAGCATTTACAGATGTTCCTAATGGACCAAGTTTATCAACTGGAAAAGCTGGTGATGCTAACACAAATAGAAGAGCAGTAGAAACACAAATAGAAGACGCTGATACTTTATCAGTTGAATTAACTGATAAAAATGGTGAAGAAGGAATAATACCATTTGCACATGACACAGATGGAGGAAGTGTAAATACAGATATGAAAGCAGCTGATGAAAATGGAGAAACAGTTGCATTAGTAGAAGGAGATGTTCTTGATGAGTCTGGAACAGAAACTTCAAGAGCAGGCTATACAATATTGAACAGCGATGCAGAATATGTAGGGATGGTTGAAGTAGATAAATTAGATGATGCAGACAATAACAATGTTGACCTAGAGCTAAAAGATATGATAACAGGTGCAACTGTTGTTGATTGGTCAGACCAAGATGTATCATCAGGAAAAGACTTCACTTACAAAGGAAAAACATTTACAGCAACAGTAGCTAGCAATGATGGTGGAGTAACAATTGTTGATGATGAAACAGATAAAAAAGCAGTATATCCATTCATTGAAACATACAATGGATATGACCACAGAGTTGCAATTACAGATGGAGTATTAATTGAAGATGAATACAATGCAACCGGTGCAGATGGAACAAATGCATTAGTTTATACAACACCTAGCGGAGACTTCACAGTTAACACAGGTGCAGCAGTAGGCAATATTGATGTAGTGGTTGGTGGAACAGAAGTTGTTTCTAACCTAACGACTAGTACCGAAACTGAATTTAATGTTGGAACTGTGCAGTATCAGATTGAAACAGCAGATGGTGATAATACTGACTATCTTGACATAACTCTTGAAGTAGACTTAGACCAAGCAGATGGTGGCGGAGCAGAGGATGCAGGTCTGTTGATCCAAGAAGACGAAGATGCAACAAGCAATGATGCAGAAGAAGCAATTGTCATTACAACAAAGGATGATGGTGGAAGCAACAATGATGCAACTTTAGACGATCCTGTATTAACATCAGCAAACCTTGTAAGTGCAACATTTGATGACTCAAAATATACAGGTTACTTAGATACATTCGGAGCATACGTATTAAAAGATGCTAGTAATGCTCAAACTGTTATGACAGTAACTATGCCAAAAACTCAGATGTATGCAGATGTTTATATGAGTGAAGTAGAATCAGAAGTATCAACATCAGGTGGTGAAGGAAAAGTAACTTATGAAAAGGCAGTTCCTATCGCAGATAAGAGTATTGCAGCTCTAGATACTAATGGGGGTGTAGAATCAGCAAAGACAGACAAGAACTTGATCTTGATAGGTAGCCCTGCAGTCAACAGGTTAACCGCACAAGTTTTGGATGTACCTTATCCAACTTGGGGTTCACAATGGATTGCAGATGAGAACATGTCAGCTAAAGTACAAATTCCTGGTAAAGGTAATGCTGTATTGAACATGGTAAATGATGCCTTTACTGAAGGAAAAGTTGCTTTAGTAGTTGCAGGTTGGTCTGCAGCAGACACCCAAGCAGCATGTACTGTACTACAACAATACAAGAAAGACGAATATGGAGCATACAACTTGAGCAATAACGAATTCACAGAGGAAGGCACTACCGTAAAGGTAGTTGAATAAAGTTCCTAAAAAATTGGTTTTTTAAATCCTTTTTTTTCTTTTAATTTTTGAGAAAATTTTTATTAATTATTTCTGAGACTGTCTTGATTTCAATACTTTTTGAGGATGAATATTTTACAATCTCTTCAAGCTCTGTAGGGCTAATACTATACTGAGAATTTTCTTTATTTACTTTGTGCAACATCAAAATAAGCCACTTTTTATCTTCAACAGCTTCATCAATCCAGGACTTTATTGTGGAAATATTTGTTTGATTTGTGATCCATTTGGATTTTAAATTATATCTATCAATATTTGAGGGAGAATTGTATCCCCAAAAAGAAGGTCTCACAGAGGAGTAATATTCTCTTGCTATACTTTCAATTTTTTTATTGTATTTTCCATAAGGTATGGCTAAGGACTCTGCATAAATTCCTCTTTCCCATAGATCCTCTTTAGAACCTTTTAGTTCTTTTTCAATCTCCTCCTCACTCAAACCAGTTAAGTCCTTGTGATTTGATGTGTGGCTTCCGATTTCAAAACCATGTTCCCTCAATTCTTTTATTTCTGACCAGTTCATCAAGGTTTCTTTTTCAAAAATTTTTCCTGTTAAATTGGTAATTATATAAACTGTTCCTTTTTGATTGTATTTCTTGAATATAGGGAGAACTTCTGTATAAACACATTTGTAACCATCATCAAAAGTGAGTGTTAGGTAAGCTTTTTCTTTGTAAGAATAATCATTTACAGTACTTACAAAGACTACTCCCACTAAAATGATTACTAAAACCAGAAGATAATATCTTTTCATAGTATTTTTTTCTTTTTGGTTGGAAGACTTTTCTTTTTTAAAGAAAAGGATTCCGCTGGGGCTGGGATTTTCGTATCTCCATTTCGAAGAAATGGTTTGAACTGCAAGCCTCCTTTTCTAAAGGATTGCTTTGAACCCAGGCTCCCTAATGGGAACGTGCTTAGCAGGCACGCGCCTTATTCCGTAGCTGTTTCTTTCTTCTTTTGCTCAAGCTTTTTCTAAAAGCGCTTAACCGGACTCGGCCACCCCAGCATAAAACTATCTGCTTAAGAATTAGTATATAAATACTTATAAATAAATTAATTAATAATTATGAGGAGAGAAATATTAGCACTTTTGTTGGTGAGTTTAGTAGTTTTAGTTAGCGGATGTACATTGCCTTGGGAAAGTAAGGAACAACCAACCACAACAGAAATTACACAATCAGCAACAGGTGGAGTAGTAATAGAGAGCTTTGGAGTGAGAGATCCATATATGATGGGTAGTGCAGAAACAATATTCTCAGTTAGAGTTAGAAATATTGGAGGAGCAGTAGCAGAGATAGAAAGTATTCATGCTCCCTTCATAGAAGGAAATTTAACTCCTACTGCTAATTGTGATGGAAATAACTTAACCCCCCCTATCCCAGACAAAAAAAAGGAAGGAGATGTCTGTGAAGCAACTTGGAACTACACAGCTCCAGATGTTTTAACAGAACAAAATTATAGAGGAGAAGAATTCAAAGCAACAGTAAAATATAATTATACCACAAAATCCAAATTCATAATTCCAATATATTCAAAAAGCAAACTAAATGTATTAAGAAGAGATGGGAACCTACCAAGTGGGACTCCCTCAACTGAAAATAGTGGAGCACCCATACACTTTAAATATGATGGCCCAGCGTTTTTTGAAGCAAAAAAACCTTCAGACCCATATACAGGAATTAAACTCAAAGTTTTGAATGTTGGGGGTGGAATGCCAGATACAGATGAATTTGGTAGAAAATCTATACCATCAACCGAAATAAATTCTAATATTAACTCAAAATATGCAGAAATATTATCAAAGGATTGTGGAAATAAGATAACATTAGACTATGGCCATTGTACATTTGGAATAAAAACAAATAATACAGGGATAGAAAAATTACCAAATAAAGAAATAAGTTTAGTTGTTACAGTGGAAGCAGACTATTCTTACGTAGTTGATAAATCATCTTCTTTGACAATCAGACCAAAGTAATTTTCTTTTATTTTTACTATTTATGAGAATAATAGTTATTTTGCTATTCTTGACTATTCTCTTAGGCGGTTGTACAATGCCTTGGGAAGGCGGGGAAGAGCCAGTTAATACAGGAATTACACAATCAGCAACAGATGGAGTAGTAATAGAGAGTCTTGGTGCTAGAGATCCTTATCTAATTTCAGGAGCTGAAACAAAAATTTCAATGCTTGTTAGGAATGTTGGTGGTGCAACAGCAACAAATATTGAGTTAGAACCTCCCTCTGTTGATGGGTTAGACTATTCAGAAAAAGATTGTCCTGCTTTAACCCCTCCAATTCCTGACAAAAATAAGAAGGGAGATAGTTGTACAAAAGAATGGGATTTCGAAGCACCTATATATTCAAAAAAAATTACTTATTCCAGAGAAGGTTTTTTAGGTAGAGTGATTTATGATTACTCAACAAGAGCAAAAGTAACAATACCAATTTACACCTCAGATAAATTAAATGTTTTGAGGAGAGAAGGAAAAGAACCCAAAGAAACGCCACCAACAGACAATAGTTATGCACCGATTCACCTGAGTTATGCAGGTCCTGCTTATTTAGAAGCAGAAACCTATGATAGCAGCAGAAGCAGAACTTATGAACTAACAATTAATTTTAGAAATGTTGGTAATGGAAGAGTACAAACAGGAGGAGAGGGAAGACAATATTTGAGAAGTATAGATTTTAAGTATCCTGAAAATATTGAAGATTATGTCGATGTAGATAAAGGTGATTGCACAGGAAATAAGTTAAACTTAAGAACGGATAATGGGAATTGTAACTTTGAAATTGAAATAGAAGATATAGACGGAATAAGAGAACTTCCAAATAAAGAATTAATTCTTAATTTGGAAATAATAGCAGAGTACACCTATATTGAAGAAAAAAGTTCAACTCTAACAATAAACCCAAAATAATCTTATTTTTTATTTTCTAAATCTTTCAAATTAACTAGTTTTTGTATTAATTATGGAGAACTATAAAGATTTGGGACTTAAGGTTGGAATTGAGATTCATCAGCGTTTAGCCACCAGAAAAAAATTGTTTTGTAATTGCAAGGCAGAAATCTCTGAAAGCAAGCCAATTTTTAGTTTTAGAAGAAAGTTACGACCTACAGCAAGTGAAATCGGTGAAATAGATAAAGCAGCTTTCCAGGAATTTGTAAAAGGAGGGGATTTTATTTATCATGCTTATCCAAATACTTGTAGTGTTGAAACTGATTCTGATTTTCCTAGACAATTAAATGAAGAAGCCTTAGAACTATCCTTGCAACTAGCAAAACTTTTGAATATGCAAATACCAGATGAATTACAGATAATGAGAAAGATTGTTGTTGATGGCTCTAATACTGCGGGTTATCAAAGAACTCTGTTAGTTGGTTTAGGTAATGAAAACTCATTTATTGATACAAATTACGGAAAAATTCATATTCAGGAATTACAATTAGAGGAGGAAAGCGCGAGTAAACTGAAAGAAGACGAAGCAATCCATTATCGCTTGGACCGTTTGGGAATCCCATTAGTTGAGCTTAGTTGTAAGCCAGAAATATGGCACCCAAAACAAGCAAAAAAATTCGCTAGCAAATTAGGTTTGTTGCTAAGAAGTTTGAAAGTGCAAAGGGGAATTGGTACAATAAGACAAGATGTGAATATTTCAGTCAAGGGGGGAGCAAGAATAGAAATCAAAGGATTCCAGGAACTAAAGGAATTGGATAAACTGATAGAGAACGAAGTTGCGCGACAGTTAGATTTGATAAAACTTAAGAGAAAATTGAAGAATAAAGAAATAAAGTTTGAGGAAAAAGATTTAACTGATTTTTTCAAGAAAACCAATTCAAAAATCTTGAAACAATTATTGAAAACAAAAGTTCTTTGCTTAAAAATATCAGATTTTTCAGGGATTTTCAAGGAATCTTGTGGTAAAACAACCTTAGGAAAGGAAATAGCAAACTATACAAAATTCTTTGGTTTAAAAGGGATTTTTCACACTGATGAAAACTTGAAAAAATATGGATTAAGTGAAAAAGAAATTAAAGGTTTAAGGAAGGAAATGAAAACAAAGGAAAAAGACTTGTTAATTTTGATTGGAGGGAACAATTCAAAAAAAGCACTGG
Organism: Candidatus Aenigmarchaeota archaeon LH_S7; assembly: GCA_023659895.1. GTDB lineage: Archaea > Aenigmatarchaeota > Aenigmatarchaeia > QMZS01 > QMZS01 > JAGXOL01. The sequence continues at coordinate 11,442 of JAGXOL010000011.1, read as the reverse complement.
ATTTAATAAAAACAAGAATAAAACATCTTAAGAAAGGAGTGCCTAAGGAGACAAGATTTGCAGAAGATTCATTAACTAGATATGCTCGTGAGTTACCAGGAGCGGGAAGAATGTACCCTGAAACAGATTTACCTAAGGTTAGAACAAAAGAATTATTGAGAGAAATAGAAATACCTGAGACTTTGGAAGACAAGGAGAAAAAGTTTTTGGAAATGGGATTGAGCAAGGACCAAGCTAAGCAGATTACCAAGAGTAAAGAATTACATTTGTTTGAAAAATTAATGGAATACAAAGTTGACCCAAAAACAATCGCGGACTTAATTCTCAATATTAAGAAATCCTTAGAGAGAGAAGGAAAAACAGTTAGAGATAAAGACTTGGAATGGGTTGTTAAATTACTGCAAAAAGATAAGATAATAAAGAAAGCTGTTAGGGATGTGTTAATAAATAAAAATGAGAAAGGTTTTGAGAAGATTAAAGGAAAGAGACTTGAGAAACTCGCTAAAGAATATAAGAAGAAGTTTGGGGAGCAAGCAATGAAGGAATTGATGAAGGATTATGGGAAGAGAGTTGATAGTAAGGAAGCAAAGGAATTAACATGTTAAGAGGAGATTTTCATATACACACAAAATATTCTGGGGACTCAAAAATTGAAATAAATGACCTCTTGGAGAAAGCACGTAAATTAAATTTTGATTTTTTAGGGGTAACAGATCATAATTCAACAAAAGGGGGTATAGAAGCAAAGAAAATCTCCAAGGATATCTTGGTTTTGGTTGGACAGGAAGTAAGAACAGAGAAAGGGGAACTCATAGTTTTTGGTACTGAGGAAGATTTAGCAGGAACTCTGGAAGAGATTTTAGAAATTGCAAAGGAAAGAGATTTGTTTGTTTTGTTACCTCATCCTTTTGACAAACTAAGAGGGGGAGCAGTTGGAAATCATTTATCAGAGCAGGAACTACTAAATTTAGAAAACAAGATTGATGCAATTGAAGTGTTTAATTCTAGGTGTGTGTGGGGTAAATTCAACAAGAAAGCTCAAAAATTCTCAGAAGATAATCAAATACCTGGTGTTGCAGGTAGTGATTCCCATAATCTGGAAGAGATAGGGAATGCTGTGAATTTTTTGAATTGTGATAAAACTGAAGAGGAGATCCTTAGAGCAATAAAACAGAACAAGGTTACTTGGAGCGCTAAGAAAACAAATAGTTTGAATTATTTAAGAAAGTTATTTCTGATTAACTAAAACCAAATAATTATATGAAGGTTAATTTTATTGTTGAAAACAAAGGCATGTTCAAATATTTAGGTTGTTCAAGTGTTGCTAAAGATTTGTACAAGGGTTTGTCCAAATCAAAATCCTTGGATATAAAGTGGAACTCAGAATCAAAAGATTTTGATATTGCGCATTTCCATACTTTTGGTCCTAAGGCACTTTTATACAAAAAGGGATTTAAAGGCAAGAAAGTAATAACCGCACATTCAACACCCCACCTTAACAAGGAAAATCTTAGATTTTCAAGTTTAATAAACTTTTTTTATAAACCTATTTACAATTCTTTTGACCATCTCCTTGCTGTTTCCAATGATTGCAAGAAACAGTTAATCAAGGAGGGAATGAAAAAGGATATTTCAGTTATATACAACCCTGTAGATACAAAGAAGTTCTCTTTTGACAAGAAAAAAAGAGAAAAATTCAGGAAGAAATATAATCTGGAAAATAAGTTCGTGATTTTGAATCTTGGCCAGAAAACACCTCGTAAGGGAATCTATGATTTCTTTGAAGTTGCTAGAAAGGTAAGGGATGCAGTTTTTATTTGGGTTGGAGGAATTCCATACAGTTTCTTTTCCAAGGATTATGGAAAGATAAAGAAGTTGCAAAAAAATAAACCTTCCAATGTGATATTACCAGGTTTCTTAGAAGATATTGTTGATGCTTACTCAGGAGCTGATTTGTTTTTTGCTCCCACCCACAATGAAACTTTTGGTTTAACACAAGCAGAAGCATTATCATGTAATTTACCTGTCTTAACTAGAGATTTACCTGTTTTCAAGGAAGTTTATGGGGATAAAATTTTAAAAGGTGGAAACAACAAAGAGTTCATTTCATTAATAAAGAAATTGATGGAAGACAAAAAATTAAGAAAGAAATATTCTAACTTTAATTCCTTTGTGAAAAAAAATTTTAGTGTTGAAAAAATTTCTGAGGAGCATATAAAATTCTATAAAAAATTGTTAAAAGAGTAAAATGGTAATTGAAGTAAAAGAAATAGTTGATGAGAATGTGGAATTCAATAAGGGAAATTATAAGATTTTGAAGAAGAAAGATTCTATTTTATTGAAAGACGTTCTTATCAAAAAGAAAAAATTAAAATATGCATTTATTGGGGGAATGTGGTACAGCAATAATGATTTTTCCTTAAAAACAAATGCATCAATACCTTATCCATTTTCAACCTATTACGTGAAGAAAATATTGGATAAGGAAAAGGGTGGAGAGATTTACAAATCTCTTTGTTATGTCAAGATGCCTATCATAATCTTGCAATTTGAGAATGATTGTGTTTGCATTGAGTTTGATCCTGTTTTGAATTTTGATGGAAAGGAAATCTTTCCTTTTATTTCTTTGTCTGAAAAAAAAGATTATTACAAGGTTTCTTTTCGTATTTTTGATGAGTTTTTTACAAAGGAGAAAAATCATGCTTGGTTAGGTTTTGGTAAAAAACATAAAAATATATTGTATTTGAATCAAGGAAAGAAATTCAAATTTTCCATAAAAATCAAAAAATGCAAGGACTGGAAAGAAGCAGTTGAAAAATTTGTTAAATCTGAAATCCCTAAAAAATCTGTTGTGAATAGCCCTAAAAAAATTCTTGGAAAAGCAACTCAAAATCTCTATAGATCTTATGATGACTCAACAGGAACATTCATACAATTACCTTGGAAGGATACAACAGGGTTCACCTTTGTGGATTTCTCTTATTCCCTTTTATCTTTTGAATCAGTGAGATTGCATTATTTTACTAAGTGGTTTTCAAAGATTAGGGATCAGAAATTTTTGGAATGGTCCTTAAGGTTGAGAGAACTTTTCATAAATCCAAACTTGTATAAGGAGAATCTTAAACATGGTAAAGGTCTTGTTTGGTATAACATGACTAATCTGAATAGGAAAGGTCTTGAAGGACTTTTTTACATGGATTGTGGTTATGGTGGTTATCCTGGGGGACAAGGAACAATAGCTTATAATCTACTTAAATATCTTGATTTTAGAAGTGATGAAGAAATTGAAAAATTGGTAAAGAAATCTTTGAAATATATTCTTTCAACCCAGAAGAAGAATGGTTCATGGCCAATGGCTATTCACCAGGGAGGTTTTATGAGATTCAGGCCTGAAAACTTAAGTGAACATGAGAGCTATTGCGGAACTGCTGAATGTATTCGCGCGCTTTTGCAAGGTTACAAGAGATTTAAGAAAGATAAATTCAAGGAAGCTACTTTGAGAGGATTAAAGTATCTAGAGGCATCCTATCCTATTTGTTATAATGGTTTGAGAGATATAGGAATAAATGAAGCTGAGGCTTTCTCTGCAATCAGTGTTATAGAATCTTTTTTGGATGCTTATGAAATCACAAAAACTAAAAAATATTTAAACCAAGCTTTAATTTATTCTTTTTACACTTTGACATGGTTTTATCTTTTTGACACAAAGAAATTAAGACTTAAGTTTAATTTTCATCCTATTTCAGAATCAATAACTCCTAGATTATCCCCCTACGAAACTTGCTTGATTATCAGCACTTATATGAGATTATACAAGAAAACAAAAAAAATTTTTTGGAAAAATCTATCTAAAGAAATTTATAAAGAAGTTTCCAAGAAAATAACCAAGAATGGAGGGTTGTGTGAAGGGATATTCCCCAGATTTTTTGCTCGTTTTTATTCTTTACCAATGGAGCAAACTTTTGCTACAACAGAACTAGTGAACGCTTCTTCTAATTTTTTCAAGAAAACAAAAAAGAAAACAAAAAAAAGAAACAGCAAAAATATAACCTTTGAAAGAGAAGGAAAATTATTAATTATTTACCATGAGAATAAGGAAATTTTAAAATTTGATGCTGAAAAATTCAAGATAATATCTATAAAAAATTCAAGATTTAACAAATATGGATTTTCATTCTCTTTTTACAATCCTTATTCTCTTAAAAACAAAACCAAGATGAAACTAAAGAAAATTTTTAGAGGCAAATATCTGAAATATCTTTTTTGTGCAGGAATAGTTAACTATGCGATTAAAGGTGTTTATGCACCATCTCCATTAAATCAAAACAAATTTTGTTTATTTGAAAAACAAAAAACAGATTATAGCATTACTACAAGAGAAGATTCAGCACATATTTCCTGCAAAACAGATCTGCATGAAATTGAATGTTCAATCAAGGCTGAAGAGAAAAATAGAAAAATATGTATAAATTTTGAACCTTTGATTGTCAGAGTATTAGAACATGATTTGGATTGCAAGAAAGTGTTATTTCCTATAATAGGAAAGAAACTAAAATCAAAAAAGGAAAATTGCTTAGTTTTTGATGATTTTATTTTGAAATATAATTCAGGAGAACTTGTGAAAGGAAATTCATTTATTGCATTAGACCAAACTTTAAGTACTAACTGGACTCATGGTGGGATATATAAAGACAATTTTGAGCTTATCTTTAATACTTAATTTATCACACTTAAAAAATTTTCCAAACTTCTCTTAGTTTTCCACTTGACTTTCAAACCTTTGTACTTTTTAGCCTTTTCCAGATCTTTTTCTAAATTAATTTTTCCTTGGTCTTTGAAGTAAGCATTTCCCTTTTCGCGATGAAACCTTGCTAAATATTCCTGCTCTGTTTGATTTTTTGTGGGTACAAAAAAAGCTTTTTTTTCAAGCTCAGCCAAATCCATTATCGTTGAGTACCCACTCCTGGAAACAACTATTTTGCTCCTGTTCAAGATTTCCTCCCTCTTCTCTCTTGAAAGATAGGAGTATATTTTTAAATTCTTTTTTTCTTTAATTTGTTCTCTCTCAGGATTACCTAAACTGATTACCACTTTTTTGTTAAGTTTTTTGGTCTGGCTCAATACACTTTCTTCAAAAATACTTCTTTGTGGCTCAGGACCTGAAACTGATATGAATATATCCACATCCTTTTTAACATTCTCTTTCCTGTAGTCTGAGAGGATTCCTAAGTACTTTACATTCTTCTTTTCAAAAAATCTTAATTCATGACTTAACTCCCCTGCTAATGAATCTTCATATTCAGGAAAATCAGGAACCAAAATTTTATTGAACTTTTTTTGTGCGAATGAGTTAAAGAATTCTGTTATAGGAGTTATACCAAAAGGAGCCTTGTATTTCAATTGGTGTATTATAAAATAGGAGGGAACTCTTTTAGATGAAGAATATGCTCCATACCTGTTATCTGAGATAATCTTTTGGATTCCTTCTTTTTTAACAATTTTTTCAATTTCATCGTGTTCTTTTTTTATATTGTAAAGAATACTTGGAGTACAGAAAGCAAAGTTTGGTAAGAAGAACATAGGGTTTTTTGTGTAAGGTAAAGGATAATCTGGGATATTAAAGAATTTCAATTTTGGCTCATCCTTAAGTTCTTTTCTTGCAGCAACCAAATTTCTTCCATGTCCAACAATAAAAACCTCATTTTCTTTGGAGAGCTTTTTTATCAAGGGTAAACTTCTCATTAGATGGCCTAATCCCCAGGAACAAATAGCAAATAAAATCTTCATAATATATTTATGGTCGCTAATAATAAACTGCAATTTTTTCAAGCAAACTTTTCTTTTCTTCAGATAAGTATCCTATATTGTTCATGAATTTCCTGCATTTAGTTTTGCCTTCTATGTACAGAGAATAATATTTTCCTGTTTTGTAAACTTTAGCATTAATATCTTCTTTAGATAATATCTCCTTCAATTGTTCTAGGATTTCCTTTTTCCCAGAAATTTTTATTAAATTTTTTCTTGGATATATAGAACTTTTTCCCTCAAAATAGCCCTTCAGAAAATTTCTTCTTCTTTCAGAGGAATTTAAAAAATCCAGAGGAAGTTCATTCTTTTTAATAATAAGACCTAATTTTTCATTAAGGTTTTTGTCTAGTATATAGACAGTATAATATTTTCCTGATTTTAATTTGGGTTTGGTGAAATTACTTGCTATTTCTTTTATCAAATCTACTAGTTCTTTTCTTTTTGTCTGGAACTCTACTTTACTCTTGGATTTTATGGAACCACAAGAATATAAAATTCCTAAAAATAAATATTTTTCTTTATACATAAATAAATAATAAAAAATTATCATTATGAAGGATGATAAATATATCAAAGAACTGAAAGAAAGCGCAACCAGGAAGAAACTACCAACAGCTAATGAACTGGGAGAAGGTTATGAGTCCCCATTAAAAGAAAAAACAGGAAATGAAACTGAAGTACCTGAAAAAAGTAATCAAGAAGAAAGTGAACCAAAACCAGAGAAAAAAGAAAATAAACAAGAAATTTTAAACAAGACAAGAGATTTGTATGACCAAGGAAAGACTCCTGAAGAGATTTTACAGAATTTGAGAGAACAGAATTATTCTTACGAAGCTATTGAAGATGCAATCATGAGTGTTACTGGTGAAGAAGATAAGGATAAAAGTGAAGCTGAAGGAGAATCTGGAAGGCAAACAAAGGGAGAGGAGAAAAAAGAGACTGAGTCAAGATGGCAAACAGGTGATGAAACTCCTAAAAAGGAAGTGAAAGGAGAAGAAACACCAAGAAAAGAAGAAAAAACGAGTGAGATTGAAAAAAGATTAGATGCACCTCCACCAGAAGAAAGTAAAAAGACACAGCAGTTTATATCAGATGAAAAGATGGAGTACGCACCTTTATTTATCAAGGTAGAGAAGTACAGAGAAACTTTGGAGACTGTTGAAAATCTAGAAAATTATTTGAAAGCTATGAGCAAGCTTTTTGAGATAGTTAATAAATTAGAGAAGATTAGAACAAAGAACATTTCAGCATTAACTAAAATGTATAATAGGGCTATGCAAACAGCATCAAAGTTGTATGGAGGTTTGTTAAAACCAAAAGGAATGAAGTTTGAAGGTGGAACAGCAAGTGAATCAGAAATAGAAAAGATGGATACAGTAATAAAAGATTTGAATGAGGAATTAGAATCTTTGAAGGGAGAGCTGGATAAGATAAGAAATGTGGAGTAATCTCCTAATATGGAACTTGACCAGCACTTTTTGATAGATGAAAAAATTTTAAGGAAAATTGTTGTGTTATCAAAAGTTGGTGAGCGAGATATTGTCTTGGAAATAGGTGCAGGAAGAGGAGAATTAACTGAATTGTTAGCGGAAAAAGTAAAGAAAGTTGTTGCTGTGGAAAAGGATGAGAATTTATTTTTAGATTTAAAAAAACTAGATGGAAATGTGGAGCCTGTTTTAGGGAATGCTCTTGATTTGAAATTCCCTAAATTCAACAAAATTATTTCAAATATTCCTTATTCAATTTCAGAAGCCTTGATACAGAAATTAATCTATTATGATTTTGAGCTGGGAATTTTTCTAGTCCCTGAGAAATTCAGTAAACTTCTTGTTGGTGAAAAAAACACAAAACTCACTTTAATTGCAAACATATTTTATGATATCAATCTGTATGAGAAAATCCCTCCTGAAAAATTTTCCCCTAAACCAAGAACTTATTCCAGAATAATTTCCTTAGAACCAAAGAAGCCCAATTTTCAAGAAACAATCTTCAAGCAATTCCTAAGGCAGAGGGATAAAAAAGTGAAAAATGCTTTGAGGGAAGCAATAATTCAGGGAGCAGAAAGATTTGGGAAGAAATTTACAAAAAACCAGGCAAGAGAATTCACAAAAGAATTTGAGATTGATAAAAAGGTTCAGAATTTGGATTTGAGAGAGCTGGAAAAAATAAAAAAAGTGTTTTGGAAATAGATCCTTCATTAGAACACATTAATAAATCAATATTAACTCAAAAGCTGTTTTTTCTAAAGAAGAATATGAAACAATAAAAAGTTATCTTCCTGAGAAAATTACTGCAGAAAATGGTTTAAATTTTTAATTACTTATTTTATGAAGAAAATAGCAGCAATAAGACTGAGAGGAAAATTCAATGTAAAAGATGAGTTAAAGGATACTCTGACTTTGATTGGTTTGGACAGAAAAAACACTTGCGTTGTCTTCAAAAAGGCAACAGATACAGATTTAGGAATGCTAAAAAAAGCAAAGGATTTCATAACATATGGGGAAATTAGTGATGAAACCCTTAAAAAACTAATAGAGAAGAGGAAACTGGAAAAGGATACTGAGAAAAAAACAATTCTTAGATTGCCAAACCCTGTGAAAGGTTTCAAAAGCATAAAGAAAGGTTATAAGCAGGGAGGAGATCTGGGATACAGAGGAGAGAAAATTAATAAATTATTTGAAAGAATTTTGCAAAATTTAGAAAATAAATAATATGGACTGCAGAATTTCTTTATTGTAGAGACTCCAAAATGTGGAGCAACATCAATTTATCATAGATATATACTTTGTTAAAATCAAAAACCACCAACTTTATTATTAAATCTTAATTTTTCTGTCAACTTCAATACCCTTCTTCTAAAGTTCTCTGGATACTTTTTCAGATAACCTTTTAATTTTTTAAAATCAATATTATCTTTGAAGTTCTCTGCGAGCTCATCTCTGATTTCTCTGAAATATATTAAATCTATAAATGTTTTTTCAATATCACTTACAGGAAACACAAAGTTCCCGCTTTTATAATAATCATAACCAAAGAAGTATTTTGATGAAAGTCTTCTTATAATAACATTGGATTTAAAAACTTTTCTTATTCCTGTTCTTACTTTTCTTGTAGTTATTACTATTGGACAGGTTTCCTGTTCCCACAGATTATGAAAACTAAGAGCATCCTGTAAACCAAAATAGGCGGGTTTTAAACAATAGACAATTAATGAAGGGTCTTCATGTATTGTATAATAACCTTTTTCTATTCTCTTTATATAACCTCTTTTTATAAGATGATTCATAAGTACATAAGTGTAATCTTTGTTTCCAACTAACATTGAGATTGAATTAATATTTGCTACTTGTGTGTTTTTAATATATTCTACCACTTTCTTTACATGTCTCATCTTAGATACCTTTTTATATATTCAAGAATTTCCTTTTTTGTTGGAGTAATTCCAAAAAGTATCAGAGTTTTTAGTTCCCCCTCATCTATTGGCTCCTTAAAATTTTCAATAAGGTTTTTTAAGTTGTATTTTATCTTTTCAATTTCTTCCACATATTTCAGAAGAAAGAAAATATCATACAGGTCTCTGATTTTTTTCCTCTTAAGATAAGACTCGACTTTTTCTTTTATTAAATCTTCTGGTAATAAAGTATATATATTTATAAACGAGCCTTCAGAGGTTTCATATTCTTTTATTGTTCCGTTTACTCTTTTAAATACGGCCTCAACTCTAATCTCAATATTATTAAATATTAACACAGAAAATAAGGAATTTTCTTTTATTCTTTTCCTGACAATTTTAAAACCTATTCTTCTCAGTTTATCAAATACTTCTTCTATTCTTTCTAGATTTTTTTCAAAATAAACATCTATATCTCCTGAGAACCGATTTCCTGAATAACACCTCCATATTGCTGTTCCTCCATGCAGAACAGTCTTTGGCATTACTTCATAAAGAATTTCCATCAAAATATCTTGTAGTTCAGCAATTTCTCTATGTTTTTTTCTCTTAAGTTTCAAAACCAAAGGTATTTTAACCATAATTAACTAAACTTATATTTATTTATAAGTTTGGTTTAACTACAACTTTCTAAATATTTCAACAAAATCTTCCAGCAACTTTTTCTCTGTTGCATCAATTAGAGTTGCTTTGTTTTAGAGTTGTAAGCCAGGATTTTTTGATTTAATATTAGTTTAAAGTTATTCCATACTAGCTTAATTTCTTTTCCTTCCTGGTCTTTCTTTTCTTGCCCTCTACAAAACTAACCAAAACTCCAGCTAATATTCCAATCACTAGAAGAGTTAATAGAGGAACTAAGTAATTTGGTTTTTCTACTTCAGGCTTGGAATTACAACTCAAAGTTGTTGAATTGCAACCATATTCACAACTATCTATTGTTGTCCAGGTATTGTCTTTGCATTCCTGTAGGTTATTATCAGAGCATTTCTTCTCTTCTCCAGTGCAGATTTTTTCTGGAATTTCTGCTGGTTTTTTATTACAACTTAAAGTTGTTCTATTGCAACCATATTCACAGCTCTCTGCTATTTGCCAGGAATTATTTGAACATCTCTCTAAGTTATTATCTGAGCACCTTTTTTGTAATTCTTCGCAAACTTTTGCTACTTTTTCCTCTCCACCAAGTGCAAAGTAACTGAATCCTGGAGTTTCTGCTTCATAGTTTATGTAATCACTTGTTTCATTCAGGAGGGTTGTTTTTAACTTCTGCCATTCCTCACCAGCAAACCTGTAAAGATAAATTTTGTTTTTATCTAAATTATTTTTTGTAATCCAGGATTTATTAACTTCAAATTGGGTTTTTGCTTTCTCCAAGTTTGTTTCTTCCAAATTTTCCGTGTTAATCTCCAAATATTTGTAAGTTTTTCCCTCTATTTCTTTTGTAACAGGATTTTCATCTAATTTTTTAACTTCTACTTTTACATTTTTTGATGTGTTTTTAACCTCAATTTTAATTTGTTTTAATGAGAGTTCTTCCTCTGTTATTTTCATTATTGCTGCTTCCTCTGGCCCAATTTCAGCCCAAATATGAGCCTGTTTTATTGGTGGTGTGTAAGTTCCTCCTCCTGAAGGATAAGAATGACATTTATCGTCTGAGCCACAGTAACCATAATAACACTGAGAGTTTTCATAACATTCCCAGCTAGATGGTTTACACAAATTAAACAGGCAATTACCAGATGAACATTCGGAATTATTAGAACAAGAATTGTCATTCGAATATTTTATATTTAGGTAAAGTTCTGTTGAATTCTTTTTATTGTTTGCGTTATCTTCTGCTTCAACAATTATTGTATGGTTTCCTTCTGATAAAGTTGATAGATTAACTGAAGTTAGGGTGTTGTTATCTGCTGTTCCTGTTTCATTAGCACTTCCATCAATATAGAAAGTGTAATCTATTTCAGAATCTAAATTATCTGTTAGATTGAAAGTTATTTCTGGAGTATTATCATTTGTCCAGGTATCATTGGCTGGTGAGGTAATTTCTGATGTTGGGTTTGTTGTATCTAATAGAATTGTCTTTGTTTCTGTCTGGTTTGTATTACCTGCTGTATCATTAATATAAGCCTTTATTGTGTAAGTTCCATCTGATAAGGAAGTTTTATTCTCCCAATAAACATCTCCTG
>JAGXOL010000010.1 GCA_023659895.1 Candidatus Aenigmarchaeota archaeon LH_S7 | reverse complement strand
ATCTTATTTTTTGTTTTCCTGTTGGATAAATTCTGTATTTATAATTTTTCACAACTATATATAGTTATAACAAAAACCTTTAGTATGCCAATTGAGCTACTACCAAAATCTGTATTATCGGCTAATATTTTGGAAGTAGACTTCTTGGTTGTTTAAAGTTAAAGAACTTTCAGATATTAGTAAAGAAACTTTTAAACACTTAAAAAACTTTCTATATCTCTTCCCGTTTTTTCATAAGATTGTAATAAAAAGTTTGGATACTTCTCAAAAAATCCTTTTATCCCACCATCAGTTTCATGTACTTTTTGAGCTAGGTCATAACCTTTCTGATGTGCAAGTATAGAAGACCTCGCTAGATTGCAACAATGATAGTAAGCTTCTAGGAATATAAGAATATTTTTTTCATTAAATTCTTCTAAGTTTTTTGAATACAGTCTTTCAAAATGTTTGTAAAATTCATTCAGTCCTTGCTTCTCTTCAATAGTTCTTTCATCCTCTGAAGTTTCTATTAGTTTTTTGATTTGTTGGTAATCATTTTTTTTCAATTTTTCAAGTACCTCAGTCTCTTTTTCAATTTTTTTAAGGTCCTTTCTCACCTCTTTTTCTGGTAGTCTCACATCTTTACTAGTTCCTTCAAATAATCTTCCAGCTGCACCTATGAATTCGTCTATGTATGGATATTTAAGTGTGGTTTTTACATTACTCCCAACTTCACCTTTAGTAGCAGTATCAAGAAAGTGCATAGATTCCTCTGCAATAATATCTTCTAATTTCTCATCGTTAGGATTAATATATATAGTATTTTCTATTGGATAATAATTAGAACATCCTTCAGTAGTTTTTACAGAAGGTAATTCTGATCTGTAATCTCCTGAAACTGTTACACCAAGTGAATCTAAGTTTTCGTACAACTCATCTATTTGTTTATATACCTGTCCTTCTAACTCTTCTTCTTTCATATTTTCTTTCACTACTATATGGTATATAAATATATTGAAATAAATTTTTTAAAAAGTTTTTGTATTATTTTTATATGGCAAAATATAAACTGGAAGATCTTGGGAAAGAGATAGAGTTATATTCTGATTAGGAAGGTATTAATATGATAACCACTCGCGAGGAAGGTGTCAACATAATAGATACCATTTGTTATAATATTCAGGAGAAGAATAGATTAGATTATACATTTTATAATAGGTTGTCTAAATTAGAAAGACTGTACAACGATAAGAAAATAGACTTTTCAATTGTTGAAGAAAAGCAATCAGAGAAGGATCTTGGAGAACAACCAGAGAAGGATCTTAAAGAAATAAAAAATAAAATAGATAAAAATCCTGATAAAAAGATTGTTGTTCCAAATTTTACCGGAATCTTTTATAAATATAACAATAAGGAAGATTTTTATACCTTTTTTGAGCAAATAAGCAGATATGCAAACAATGGTATGTTAATGATATCTAATGAAGGAGAAAGAAAAGAACAAAACATACCAGATATAGAATCTTTAGGTGTGGTGGACATGGCTTTGAGTTATCCTACTAAAGAAGGAGAGTGTGAGGTAATAAGAAAATATTAAATATCACAGCTCACAGTAGCCTTGTATAATTCATTTTTCTCAACCTTGAACTTATAATAAGTGACTGCCTTCACCACGGTTTCCCCTTTTTCCTGGGATATTGGCTCACCCCAAGCAGTCACTTTTCCTTTGTATCCATTTTTAGTTTTTTCCACAGATACATTAAACTTTGAGGGGAAAAACTCGTTTATTTCAGTTTCTGCAAGAAGTTTTGAAAGAAAGTTGAACAGAATTTGTTCTAAGTCACTTCCAGAAAATTCAAATTCCATTCTCTTTTCAGGGTTTACTTTATTTATTTTGCAAACTATGGAAAATAAGGCCTCTGCAGAATTTTCAAATAACTCTTTCAAGTTTTTTCCATAAGCTTCGAAAAGCACATCTGAAGTCAGGTCATCCAAGAACTTATATTTCATTATTTTAATCAGATTTTCAATATTAATAGCATATAACGAATTATTAGAGATAATTATGAAAGGTGTTTCTATAGTTATTTCCGCGATTTTGATAATTGGTTTATATGCTACTATAACAATTGTAACTCTTCAATGGGGAATGCCTATGGTAGCTAAAAATCAAGATATTTCTACTATAGATAAAGCAGAGAGTTTTTTATATCAATTAGATAAAAAAATTGGAAGAGTTGCTAAATTAGAAGGTAATGAAGAAATTGAGTTCAATTTACCAGGAAAGATTTATGTAGAACCAAATAATAATAGAATAAGATTTTATCTTAATACAAAAGGTTATAAAAATTACCCTAAAAATTATACTTGCATTAGTGATAATTGTGATACTTCAATAAACTCATCAGAAGCAGATAGTCTTTTTGTTCTGAAAGCTAGATTAAGAAAACATAGGAACGCTGCAATAACCGAATACTTACTAAAGCCAATAACAATTAAGAGAGGGGATGATCTATATACTTTGAATATATCACATTCTGGAAAAGGTGTTCTGATTGGTGGAAAGGGATCAAATATTCTAATAAGAACTTCTGGAAAAAATATAAAATCCTCCTCAGATCCTGATATAGATAAAGAAATTAAAACAAAAATAGATATTAGCATTAGAGATATTTGATTAGAACATTATAGAATAATTTTGTAAGAAATTATGTACTTGCTAAAGAAATATTGTCCTAAGAATTTAGAAGGCGTGGTTGGTTTAGATAAACCTATTTCAGAGTTCCTTAAATATTTAGGGAAGAAGCCAGTCCTGCTATATGGGTCACCTGGTGTGGGTAAAACATTATCTTGTTATTTGGTTGCAAAAAAACTGGACCTTGAGCTTTATGAGATAAATGCTTCAGATTATAGAGACACAGAAAGCTTAAAGAAAGTTTTGGAAATTGCAAAACAATATTCTATATTTGGTAAAAAACGTTTGGTTTTAATTGATGAGGTAGATGGATTGTCAACTCAAGATAAAGGGGCAACCAAAGAGTTGATAAAAATTTTGAAAGAAACCAAAAATCCTATTGTTTTGATTGCTAATGACGCTTATGACCAAAAGTTAAAGAGTTTAAAGTATTATTGCAAATTAATACAATATCACAAGATTCATACTAATTCTATAGTGAAATACTTGAAAAAAATTTGTGATGAGGAAAATGTTGATTGTGATGACAATATATTAAAAAATATTGCTCAAAGGAGTAATGGTGATGTCCGCGCTTCTGTTTTGGACTTGCAAAGTCTAATTTCTAAAAATAAACTATTACCCTCTGATTACTTGGCTCCAAGAAATTATGAAGAGAATATCTTTAACTCAGTTCGTTATATTTTGAAGACAAAGAAAATTGATATTGCAAAGGATGTGATGAATAATTTGGATAGGAACCCTGATGACTTCTTTTGGTGGATTGAAGAGAACGTTACCAAAGAATATCAAGAAACTGATTTAGAAAATGCTTTGAATTTTTTGAGTTTAGCAGATACAGTAAAGAAAAGGATAAGGAAGAGACAGGACTGGAACCTGTTCAAATATTATGTTGATTTTATTTCTGTTGGGGTTGCTTTGTCTAAAGAAGACACTTACAGAAAATTTGTTCGCTATGGTTTTCCAACTTTCATTTCAAAAATGGGTGCAATGAAAGCCAAGAGGAAAGAATTGGAAGAAACAATGGACAAATTACAAGAACAAATGCACTGCTCAAAGAGAATCATTAAGGAGGAGCTTCCTTATTTGAGGCAGTTTATGGATTTATAAGTAAAGACATAATTTGATTATGACTAAAGCTATTTTCATAATCTTGGATGGTCTTGGTGATCGCCCCTGTAAAGAATTTAGAGGTAAAACACCTTTGGAAGCTGCATCAACTCCTAATATGGACTCTTTAGTTAAAGAGGGTGTTTGCGGGATGCAATCCCCTTTGAGCTTGGGGTTCACACTTGAATCAGGCCCAGCTCACTTTGAAATTTTTGGTTACACACCTTTCAAAAAGTTTTATCCAGGGAGAGGTATCATTGAAGCTTTGGGTACTGGAGCTAAATTGAGGGAGAAGGACATTGCTTTTCGCGTTAATTTTGCCACAGTTAAAAATGGGAAAATAAAAGACAGGAGAGCTGGAAGAATAAAAAGTGTGAAATCATTTGAAAAGCCACTTTCAATGAAATTAAAGGGAATAGAATTTATTCTAAAATCAGGAACTGAACACAGAGCAGCTTTAATCATGAGGGGAAGTAACCTATCAGACAAGTTAAGTAATTCTGACCCTCATAAAATAGGAGTTGCCCCAAAAAAAGTCAAAGCTCTAGGAAAAGAGGCTGAATTTGAAACAGAGATTTTGAATGAATATATAAAAAAAGTGCATCAGATTTTAAATAAACATAGAATAAACAAAACTAGAAAAAGGAAAAAGTTACCTGAAGCTAATTATATTTTATTAAGAGGAGCTGGTAAATTCAAAGAGGTACAAAGTTTTAAAGAAAAATATAGATTAAAGGGTTGTTGCATTGCGGGAACCGGACTTTACAAAGGTTTTGGTAAATTCATAGATATGAAGTTAATTAATGTTAAAGGTGCTACTGGAGGGAAAACCACTAATGTGAAGGCAAAATTCATGGCAGCTAAAAGAGCTTTGAAAAGGTATGATTTTGTTTGGGTACATGTTAAGGCAACTGACTTGTACGGACATGATGGGGATCCAGTTGGCAAGAAAAATTTTATTGAAAAAGTTGATGAAGCTTTGGAAGTATTAAAAAAGGTGAAAGCTTTGAAAGTTATTACAGGGGACCATTCTACTCCTTGCTCACTAAAAGAGCATAGTGGGGATGATGTTCCTATTTTGTTTAATGGAAAAGGTGTTAGAGTTGATGACTGTGTTAAATTTGGTGAGAGGGAATGCTCGGAGGGAGGATTGCAAAGAATTTATGGAAAGAACATTATTCCGGAAATCCTCAATCTAATAGGTAAACAAGATATTATTGAATAATTAATTTAATAGAAATTTTATGAAGAAAAAGTTGATTACCTCTGCCTTGCCTTATATTCATGGAATCCCTCATTTGGGAAATATAGCAAGTTCTGTGTTGCCTGCGGACATATATTCAAGGTTTTGCAGGTTGAGAGGGGAAAGAGTTTTGTTTATTTGTGGTAGTGATTCCCATGGAACAATGTTTGAGATTAAAGCGAAAGAGAAGGGAACCACCCCAGAGAAAATTGTTTATAAGAACCATGAAAAAGTTAAGGAAATTTTTAAGAAATTCAATTTGAGTTTTGATTATTATGGAATTACTGACAGTGAAACTAACAAGAAATTCACCCATCAAATTTTCAATAAACTTGATGAAAACGGTTATATTAATGAAAAGGAAGTTGAGATAGCTTACTGTCCTAATTGTGATTTATTTTTATCAGACAGGTTTATTGAAGGTACTTGTCCTTATTGTAAAGGTTTAGCAAGAGGGGACCAATGTGATGATTGTGGTAAACTACTGGAAATAAAGGAGATAATAGAGCCTTATTGTGTTGTTTGTAGGGGTAAAATAGAATTTAGAAAAACAAAGCATTTGTTTTTGGACTTACCTAAATTTGAATCTTGGTTAAAGGGGTTTGTGGAAAAAAGCAAGGGATGGAGCACATTAGCGAAAAGTGAAACTAAAGGTTTTCTGAAGCAAGGTCTGAAGGAAAGGTCTGTGACAAGAGATAGCAAGTGGGGTTTTGAAGTTCCTAAGGAAGGTTATGAGAACAAAGTTTTCTATGTATGGGTTGATGCACCTATTGGTTATATCTCATTCACAGATGAGTGGTGCAAGGAAAATAATGAAAATTTGGAGAAGTGGTGGAAAAGTGATGATGTGGAGTTGATACAGTTCATGGGAAAG
Organism: Candidatus Aenigmarchaeota archaeon LH_S7; assembly: GCA_023659895.1. Taxonomy (GTDB): domain Archaea; phylum Aenigmatarchaeota; class Aenigmatarchaeia; order QMZS01; family QMZS01; genus JAGXOL01. Next base: position 17,578 of record JAGXOL010000010.1, on the reverse strand, counting down.
GATAACATAATTTTCCACTCAATAATTTTTCCTGCAATGCTTAAAGGTAGTGGGGAAAAGTGGAAATTTGTGGATAGGTTGATTGCGAGTGGATGGCTAAGAACAAAGGATATAAAGTTCTCCAAAAGCAGAAGTGAAGGTTTAACAACTGAGAAAGCCTTAAAAAACCATCCTGCTTATTATTGGAGATATATTTTGACTGCTCTTTATCCTGAAAATACAGATAGTGTTTTCTCAATGGATTTCTTCAAGGAAAAGATTAACAATGAACTCGCGGACATAATAGGAAATTTCGTTCATCGCGTGATTTCATTTTCCTATTCCAATTACAAGGAGATTCCAAAAGTGGATAAAGAAAGACCTAAGGAATTAAAAGAAACAGACAAGATATTTGAGGACATAACAAAAAATTTTGAGAATTGCAGTTTCAGGGAAGCTTTGAAGAACATTGTCCATTATGCAAAAATCTCAAATGCTTATTTTAACAACAAAGAGCCTTGGCACAAAAGCGAGGAGGAAAAGAAAGAGATTTGTTTTTTCTCTGGTAACTTGGTTAAAAACCTAGCTATTATGTTGTACCCAATCATGCCAGAATTTTCTGAGCAGGTTCTTGAATTTTTGAATCTGAACAAAGAGAAAGTTAAATGGAATGATGCAAAGAAGTTTGATTTCAGTGGAAATATTAACAAATCAAAACCTTTAGTTAAGAAGATAGAATGAAAATATCAGGGAACCTGCGGACAGATAGTCTGCTACGCAGAAATATTATAAAAAAGAGGGCGTTATAAAAAGAAGTTTTAATAAATAAGCTATAATTAACTAACTATATGAGGATCAAAGATATATCAAAAGAAAATAGGCCTAGAGAAAGATTTCAAAAAGTAGGAGCGTCTAGTTTAAGCGATGCCGAATTACTTGCAATTATTCTTCAGAAGGGTACTAAAGAAGAAAATGTTATTGATATGTCTAATAGATTAATCGCAAAATATGGACTAAGTAAACTATCTGACTTATCATTAAAAGAGCTTCAAGAAATTAAAGGAATTGGCCCTTCCAAGGCTATGCAGATTAAAGCGTTGTTTGAATTTAACACAAGACACAGCCTATCAAAAATAAACAATATCTCTATAAAGTGTGCTAAGGATGTTTTTGATTATGCTTCTAAAAGGCTATCTAATAAAGACAAAGAACAATTTATGATTTTATATTTAGATTCAAGGAGTAGAATAATCAAAGACGAAGTTATATCTATTGGGACACTTAATGCCTCGATAATTCATCCTAGAGAGGTATTCAAATCAGTAATAAAAGAAAGTGCTAATTCTATAATTCTATTGCATAATCATCCTAGCGGAGACCCCTCCCCTTCTCGTGAGGACAATAAAATTACTGAAAGGTTGTTTGAAGCTGGAGAATTGCTCAACATTAAAGTAATTGATCATGTAATAATCGGAAATGAAAATTATTGGAGTTTTAAAGAAAATCAAGGAATTTAAGCAAAGCTGTGTGGAGAATTATAGGTGGGTATATAAACACTAATTCCCTCACCAAAATAATTGTCATAAAAATGCTGGAAAACCATGTTGTTTTTTTTCAAATAATCGCTTTGAGAATAGAGTTTTGGTTTTAAGGTTGATAACTGCTCCTCTATTTCTATCTTAACTCTTGCTTTTATCTGTTGTTTTTTTCTCCAATCCACAGCATTGATTCCATCTTTCTTTATTTTAATAAGTAAACTTTTAGCAACTTTCTTTATTTGATTTTTTTCTTTTTCAGTTAATTTTGGTTTTTTTAACTTGTCAAATAAAGCTAATTCTTCGTCTGATAAATTTTCAGTGAATTTTCTTCTTTCTTCATCGTCTAAACTTTTTGAAAACTTGATTAGTTCTTTAAAGAATGTTTCTTGGTTTATAGAACCAAGATTATAGTCATCAATTAATGCTTGGAATTTTTCTTGATAATCAATTCTCATACTATTTAATCTAAGCATTTCCTTTAATTTGAAGGACAAGATATTTTTTAATCTCTCTATTTCTGTGTTTGTTCTCTTCTTTTCAAATTGTTTTCTTAAAGCATCAAAGTCGATTTTACTTAAATCAATTGTCTTCTTTTCTTCTGCTTCTTTTATGATATACCCCTTTGAAGATACAGACTCGTCTAAAACGTTTTGGATGTCGTATATTACTTCAGATATATCAACTTCAGGATCCAATGATTTTATTTGTTTTATCAGCTCTTGATATAATGTTATAGCTGAGGAGAATTCAGAAGCCCTTTTATGTGGCAGGATTGCTTTGAATACCTTAATTGCACTACCAGCAGTTGCTAAAAATTCCTTTTTTGTTTCTTCATTTATAACTAAAGAGGATACTGCACCATCAAGCAATTTTATTTTTTTCATTCCTTTAGTTTTAATTATTTCTTCGTAGTCTATGGAACGTTTTTTAAGGAAAATATTTATTTTCTTAATTTGGTCATTAAGAGCATTAACTAGATTGTCCTTTGATTGTATTGGAATATCTTCTTGTCCTCCTGGCAATGGCTGAGCATAAATTGCTAGCGCCCTCTTTAAGCTTCTAAATACGCTTATGTAGTCTATTATAAATCCTGCTTGTTTATCTTCAAATACTCTATTTGCTCTTGCTATCGCTTGCATAAGTGTATGATTTTTCATTGGTTTATCTAAGTAAATTGTAGAAAGGCATTCAACATCAAATCCAGTCATCCACATACTGCATACAAATACTATTTTAAAGTCGCTGTCAGGTTTTTTGAATGATTTAGCTAAATCTTCTTGCTTCATTCTTTTTCTATGTTTAACAATTTCCAGACCTTGATCTCTAAATTTCTTAATCTCGTTTTGGTTATTTTCAAAACTGAGAACAACCGCCATGTCAGTTTTTTTCATCTCTTCTATCTTTTCCCTTATTGATTTCACTTCTCCATATTTGGCTTTTTTCAATTTGTTGTTTAATTCTTCTATCTTCTTTTTCCAAAAACGCTGAACTTTATCATACATCTTTACTGTGGTAAATTTATCAACAGAAACTATCATTGCTTTTCCATCGTAACCCCTACTTATGTAATGATTAACTATATCTTTTGCAATAGCATTGAGTCTGTTTTCTCTTGTAATTATGTGATACTGTTTTGAAAATTCCCTTGCAAGCTTTTCTTCTTGTTTTTCATCCAAATCAGCTTCATCAATAACATTATAGATATCTTCATTTAGTGTCGGATTCTTTAAGTGTAGTTCTGGAACCCTATTTTCATAGAATAATGACACCGTTGCTTTGTCTTCAATAGAAGCTCTAAAATTGTAAACACTGACATATTTTCCAAAGGTATCTTTAGTTTTTTCTTCTCCTTTAGTCATTAATGGCGTTCCTGTAAATGCAAGAAATGCAGCATTTGGTAAAGCATTTCGCATATTTAATGCGAGAGTATCATACTGGGTTCTGTGAGCTTCATCTGTCATTATGATTAGGTCATCTCTCTCAGAAAGTTCAGAATATTTTTCTCCTTTTTCTGTCTTGAATTTTTGAATTAAAGTGAAAACATGCCTATGGTCTTCTTTCAGCAGTTGTTTTAAATACTCTCCATCTTTTGCTCGTACTTCTTTTTCGGTTATAGCTCCTGCACCTTGAAAGTTTTGATAGATTTGTTTATCTAAAGATTTTCTATCAGTAACTATAACAAATGTATAATTACCTTCAAATTTTCTTAAAACTTTTTGAGAAAAGAAAATCATAGAGAAACTTTTACCAGCTCCTTGGGTATGCCAGAATACTCCCAACTTTCCTTTATTCTTTTTTCTGTTTTTGAAAGATTCAATAGAACTATTCACACCTAAATATTGGTGGTTTTTGGCAATGATTTTTATCTGCTTTCCTTCTTTGGTTATAAATAAGACAAAATTCTCTAGTAAATCCATAAATCTGTTTTTTTCGCAGGTTCCTTTTATTACAGTATCTAAAGAAATAATTCCGACTTCATCCTCATTGTTTATTCTTTTCCAGTCATTAAAATGCTCAAATCCACTGCTTAATGTTCCAATCTTTGCTTTTTTTCCATTTGAAATAATTATGAAAGCATTATACCAGAATAGTTGAGGTATTGTATCTTTGTAATCACTGAGGTTTTCATCAAAAGCAGATTTAACTGGCTTATTTAGAGCTTTTAGCTCAATAAGAATCATTGGTATTCCGTTGATGAAACCAATTAAATCAGGCCTTCTTGGATAAACTTCTCCAGTTATCCAAAATTGAGATGCTAAGAAAAAATCATTATTTTTTGGTTCTTTAAAATCAATAATTTTTACAGTCTTATCTTCATATTCTCCTTTATCATTTAAGAAATTAACTTTAATTCCATTTTTGATTAGTTTGTAAATCTCTTGATTTGCTTTAACTAAACTTAATCTGCTTCTGTCATTTAATAATTCATTTATTGCATGTTGTTTTGCTTCTTCTGGCAATTCAGGGTTTAGCTTGTCAATGGCTTTTTTTAATCTAGGGATAAGAATAACATCAGATTTTGTTTCCCTGCCTAATGGACTTTTGCCTGTTCCCCATTCATCCATACAATACATATAACCATATCTAAGAGTTTCTTTTAGCACTTTTATTGCAGATTGTTCTACAAGTTCGTCTTCTGAATATCTTTTAGTCATTTTCTTCCTCTGCCTCCATAACTTTAGGAACTTTAATATCTAAATCTGAAACATCAATTTGACCTGAAATAAGTTTTGGGAGGAGTAGGTCTCTTGGTTTTGATAGGTTTTGGTTCTTTTGCTTTAAATTAAATATGTAATAAAATATTTTTGAGATAAAATTGTCAAAGTCCTTTAAGATTTCTTTATCTGGATTTAAGAAAGGCAATAAATAAACAGCATTTCTATTAATCCCCGGGACTGCTGCACTAGATATCAAACTTTTAAGGTCTGCTTCTTTCAGGCTGTAGTAAAAAAAAGTTAATGGAATGTCTTTATCAGTAATATTCACAAAAAAACAAGAATCTACTGGGAAAAAGTTTTGAAATGCCCAATGAATATCTCCAGCATTCCCTGCTCTTCCAACAACAATACCTGGGGCTTCTGCTTTATATTCATTATGAGTTCCTACAATTCCACTCGAACCATAAACAGGATAATTTCCAGGAATCCTTATTCTTCCAGGCAGGCCTTTTCCGTATTCTAATATTAAAACATCCCCAAAAGTTTTAACTTCCCACCCCTCAGGAATCTTTCCTAATTCAGAATCAACAAACTTAACCTTTTCATGTCCTGGAAACTTAAACTTAACAAACCATTCATCATAAATCAGATTAGCAATCTTTTCAAGAAGTTGTATTCTTTTTGTGTTGTTTTCGATTAAGTCATCGTAGTTTGAGAGGATTGTTGCGATTTTTTGTTGTTGAGGAACGGTTTTTAATTCGAAAGAAAATCTTTTTATAGAATCTAAAGTGATACTTGCTTGGTTAGCCGCACCTTGTGCTGTATTTATAATATAATTCTTGAAAGAGTTATCACGTAAAAGATAAAATAAAAAATCCTGATCCAATTTTTTATGAAGGATTATCTTTACTGCATTTTGATTTAATAAAGCACCAGTTAATTTTAATGGGACTTTTACAACTTTTCCCACTACAGATCTTGGATTTCTTGGCCATGAACCCACGGTTTGAATAATAACATCTTTATGTTTTAATTTATATTTCTCAAAATCTTTTGCAATTTCCTCTGGGATATAAACAATTTTTTTATTACTTATTGAATCTTCTGTAAAATCGCTAGTTTTTACTAAAGCTATACCTTCATCACTATACCATTTACTTTTAAAGGCATAACCTTTTAATGTATCTATCCAATTACCTAATTTAACCATCTTATTCTCCTTTCCCATCTTTTACTTCCCAGTGCCCGCCTTTAGTGGGGCCAATCCTTTTAATAACCCTTTTTTCTTTCAATCTATGAATTACTTTTTCAATTCCTCTTGTGCTGATATTAACTTTTTTCGCTAATTCCACAACAGTAATTTTAGGATTGTATTTCAGTAGAATAATAACTTTTAACTCATTTTCACCGAACTTTTCACCGAACTTTTCACCGAACTTTTCAATTTTCCCCACAGTTTTTCCCACAGTTTCTTCTTCAGAAATATGCTTTCTTGGAAAGACTGTAATAAACTGCCTGCCAACCTCTTTAAAATCGGCGCCAGGCTCTTTGGACAAAATCAACCCTATTCCTCTTCCCCATTTTTCTATAAAATGGATTTGATGAAACATGTCAGCAATGATTTCATTTCTTCTTTCAGAAACATTTTCTTTTTTAATTTTTTCAATAGTTAAGTCACCATAAAGCAAGCCAGGACTTCTTATCTCCAACCTATCTTTAAAGATAGCAACATTTACAGAGTCATAAAGATAATAGTTGCGATGACAAAAAGCATTGATTATTGCTTCCCGAAAGGCTTCTTTGCTAATCTCTGGAACATCCACTCTATACATGCCTCTTATCTTCATTCCAATATGTATGTTTTGGAGAATATATTTTTCAGCTTTTTCAATCAGGCTGAACAAATCACCAGCAAAATCCTGCATATCAATAGTAACTGCTGTGGATTTCCCAAAAACAGCACATCTTAATTTTGCATTTGGAAAAAAATGCTCTGGAGTTTTGCCGAAAAGAATAATTGCCGTGTTTAACAATTTCCCATTTTTAAATAATCCTAATTTTTCAAGAGAATTCTCAACAGAGTGATATTCACGACCAGATTTTTTTAAAAACCATTTTAATTTCTTGGAGCTTATGTCTGTAAGCATTGCTCCTTTACAAATTTCTGAATCCCATTTAAGTTTTTCCTTATTTTTTTCCAGAATCAGTTTTTCAAGTTCTTTTGCAGACATTAATCTATCTTCATCTGCAACTCGTTTGTAAGCTCTGCCATAAGCATAATAAGGAACATTTTGTCCTTGAAACTCAACAACAATACAGCTCTTGCCCTCTATCTTTTGTTTTTCTATTTTTGGATAAATTTTTGGTTCAATATGATCAGAAACAGCTTTTGAAATATTCCTTGGCGTTTTTTCAGTAATATCTTGCCCAATTATAGTTCTATCATTCCTTACACCAAATATTAGATTTCCTTTCTGATGCTTATTGAGTATTGCAGCTATTGAAATAATTGCCTCTTTTAATTCAGAAGTGCTTTTTTTGAGCTCTAAAGTTTCGCTTTCTTCCATTATCAAATCTCCAACAACTTATTCACATTCTCATTAATCTGCTCTTCTAATTCATGGGCTTTTGTATCTAATTCCTGAAGTTCTTCGTTGTATTCTTTTAGTCTCTCTTTGAAATCATAATCTTCTTTTTCTTTCTCAGCAACTCCAACATATCTGCCGGGGTTTAAGCTCCAACCTTGTTCTTCAATTTCTTTAATTGTAGCAACCTTGCAAAGTCCTCTTACCTCTTTATATGGCTTAGCTCCTCTTTCACCACGATAACTTCTTACAATTCCAGCAATTTTATCAATTTGTTCTGAGGTAAATTCCCTATGTGCTCTATCTATCTGCTTGTAAATATTCCTTGCATCAATGAATAAAACTTTGTCTTTCCTATTAGTATTAACTTTATCATTATCCAAGAACCACAAAGTGCAAGGCAATGTAACTGTATAAAAGAAATTTGAACCAACAGAAATCATCACATCAATAACATTCTTTTCAACTAATTTTTGCCTGATAATAGCTTCTTTTCCTCTGGCATCTGAAGCAGAATTTGCCATAACAAATCCAGCTCTTCCTTTATTATTCAAAGCACTCCAAAACTGCTGAATCCATAAATAATTAGCATTATCAGTAGAAGGTAATCCTAAAGACCAACGAGGATCTCCTTTAACCTTTTCATAATCTACACCATGAACATTAAAAGGGGGATTAGCCATAACAAAATTAAATTTTCCAACTGACTTGTGAATATCTTCATAAAATGTATTTGCTTCTTTAATATCTCCTACTAAACCATGCACAGCCAGATTCATCTTACAAAGATTAACAGTACCAGTTATTCTTTCTTGGCCGTAAACAGAAATCTCAGAACTTGGACTTTTATGATGCTTCTCAACAAATCCTGCACTCTTGACAAACATACCTCCAGAACCACAAGCAGGATCTAAGATTTTACCATGAAATGGCTCGATAATCTCTACAATCAATCTAACTATTGAAGTTGGAGTATAGAACTGCCCTCCTTTCTGCCCTTCATTCATTGCAAATTTTCCAAGAAAATACTCATATATCTTACCAAAAACATCTCCTTCTTGACTATGGTCAATTTTAGAAAAAGCCTTCAATAAAGCTATTAACATATCATTATCCAATTTTGTGTAACCCTTTGGCAGAACTCCTTTCAAATCAGTATTTTCTTTTTCAATTCTATGCATAGCATTATTTATTGCTTGGCCAATATCAGAACCTTCCGGTAAATTAAGTAAATAAGAATATCTTGCTTTTTCTGGCAAATACAAAATTCCCTCTGCCTGATAATCTATTTTACCAATCTGCCTTCTTGTTTTTTTAACCTTTGTTTCAAATTCTTTTTCCTTATTTGTAAACTTAAAATCAGCATATCTTAAGAAAATCAAACCCAAAACAGGAGTTGAATATTCAGCAGCACTTAGTTTAGAGTTAGCTCTTAATTTATTTGCTACTTCCCAAAGCCCTTTTTCTGTTTCTCCGTTAGTCATTTTTTTCCTCTCCTTCTAATTGCTCTTCCATCATAATTTCAAACTGGCGGGATACAATTAAACCTTTCTCTTTACAAAATTCTTTATATTTATCATAAATTTCAGTATCAACCTTCAATGTAATACTTTTACTTGATATTTTACAACCCTCCATAATAGAAATATTTACACAACTTTATAAATATTACTGAAAGATGCCCTCTCCTACAATGGTTTCCATAAATTGAAATAGTAAAAGATTTATGAAACTTGGTGCAGTTGTTTCAGGGGGAAAGGATTCCTGGTATTCCTATTACAAAATGTTAAAAGAGGGATATGAAATTCCTGTTATTATTACATTCATTCCAAAGAAGGATGACAGTTATATGTTTCATCACCCTTTAGCGAACAAAGTTTCTTCTCAGGTAAAGGATATGAAGATTAAGCATTATGTTTTTGAAGTTAGTGGGGAAAAAGAGAAGGAGGTTGAGGAGATGAAGAAAAAATTGCAGAGAGTAGTGGAAAAGGAAAAAATTGAGGGACTAATTTCAGGTGCTGTAAAAAGCAATTATCAGAAACAAAGAATAGATAAGACTTGTGAGGATTTGGGAATAAAATCCTTTGCTCCTCTTTGGTACATGGATGAAGAAAAAATGTTGGAAGAAATGGTAGATTTTGGTTTTGAATTTTTGATAACTCAAATCTGTGCTGAAGGGGTTGAGAAATGGGAAAATAAGATAGTTAAAAAGGGTGATTTAACTGATTTTATTAGGGATTTGAAGGAAGTAGAAGTAAATGTGAGTGGGGAAGGAGGAGAATATGAAACTTTTGTGGTTAAAAGTCCTATGTTTGTGGTTGAGGATTTTGAGGAATCTATTTGACTTATAGATATCCTTCTCTACTGAAATTATTATCTTTTCTTAAAAAATTTAAAAGTTCAGGATTATCAAAAAGAATTTTTTTATACTTTCTTAAACCATCCAATAGTTCCTCCAAATCTCTGAAAGTATTATAATTTTTTAATTTATTACTAACACTTTTTGCTCCAAATTTAACCAATTCACTATTATCTTTGTTTTTACTTTCAAATTTGTATCCTGAATAGTCAGGTTCCATATAATTCCTTCTAACCTCTCCTATTTCTAATATATTGATAAAATCTACAGAATTATCTATTTTATTAATTTCTTTAGATATCAAGCCTTTATCACCATCATATCTCGTTACATAAAGATAAACAGGTTCTTCATTAAAAATCCAATACAATCCTCTTTCTAAAGTCAAAAAATCATTGTGAGACGGATATATTAATTTACCAAGTTGTGTAGAAAGATCCTTTATTCCTGTAATTAAATTGTCTATCTTATCCTTATCTTTATAAACACACAACATTTCACTTGTATATCTCTTCACTTCTAAAGAATCCAATTCCTCAAAATTTTTTGGATTCGATCTTCTCCCTAAATTATTATTAAATCCGGATTCTTCAGAGTTGTACATAAAAATAAATAAAATATTAATATTTTGCGCTGGCCGGGATTTGAACCCGAATTGCTGGCTTTCTCCAAATTTTTATGTTTTGGCTCGAGCCTTTTTATCCAATTTAACCAATAAAAGGCTCATTCAATCCTTATTTTCGTGGAATATTCTCTAAAATTTGTAATGATGTGTGGTATTCTACTGATGGTTCTGCTGTTTCAATCCTTATTTTACTGGATCTATCTCTAAAACAATGGCATGAAATTCCAGCTTCACCAAAGACTTTGAAGTTTCAATCCTTATTTTCATGGAACACTTTCTAAAACTCTTCAACAACTCAAGGAAGTGTAAATTTTGGTAGGTTTCAATCCTTATTTTACTGGACCTATCTCTAAAACAGCACCCGAAATCCTTTGATTTTGGCTGTTCTTGGCGATTTTAATTCACCAAGTTCGTCATATATATTATTTATCATTTTCTTTATAAAGGAGTGCTATTATACATATATTCGCCTGTAACAACAATCAACACACCTCATATTATAACTTGTTTTTTTAGGATAGAAACCCTTTTGAATTATATTTAGGATTTCATTTATCATCCCGATTGCCTCGATCATAAATTATAATCATTTATTTTTATAACTTCTCTAAAATCTCTAATAACTTCTTATCTTCTTTCATCATTTTTTCTATCTGTTTATCTGCAATTTCCTTGGAAACTTTTAGTTCTTTTATACCTTTATCTGTTAATACATGTCTTATATAATACTTCTCTTCAACTTTTTTCAATTCTCTCATAAATATAACTTGTAAGTTTATTTAAATCAATTTGGGATGTTGGCCTTTTGATAGATTTAACCAATAAAGGCTGACAAGTGTTGCATTAAACTGACTTAACTGTTCCAAAACCCTGGGAGACTCCTTTACCCAATCCAATAAATTCAGGTAATTTAAAATTGATTTTAAAATCACCAGTAAAACCGATCATAGGTACTTCTTTATATACAACCGAGACAGGTTTAACTTTTGTCTTGACTTTTAATTCAGACAAAACAACATATTCAAATGCTTTTGCAACAGAAAGAATATTTCCAACCAGGACCTTGTGCAATAGCAAGGTCTGTTCTTTTTTATTTAAACTCTTATACTCTTTATAATTCTTCTCATTCAAAGCTATCCATGGTATGACAAAGTTATATTTTCTCTCTTTTTCACTAAAACAAAAGTTCTGATATTTTTCTATTGTCTGTTTTTCTACAATTTTGTAACTGCTTGTTCCCAATTTAAGATTGTCAAACTCATTCGAAATATTTTTTAAAGCAGTTGCACCCTCATTAATACCTAAAATAACTGGAGTGCCTTCTATTACTTTGTATTGTACTAGTGGATAAGTATATAGATAATTTTTCTCCAGATGATGATGTAAGATTGGTTCATCTCTAAATTTATTCCCAACAAAACCGCGGAGAAATGTTCCGGATTCTTTAACAGGTTTATCTGTTTTAGAATTAAAGTATAAATTAAAAGTTCCATAAAAATAAGGATAATAAATAATTACTTTTTACTTCTTTGCTTGTGTCTTCTTAGACCAATAAATTTGTCCAATATATCTTCTATATCTTTCCTTGTTATCTTCTCAAAATTCTTAGAGTCTAAAAATCTACCAATCTTCATCAAATCATATCTCTACATTCTTGACTTGCCTACATCTTTGTTGCCCATACAATTCCGAGTAAATTTCTCAATAATTTCCTTGTTGTGGTTTGAAATTGCAGTATCTTCTCTTATGTTTTTTCTTACCTTCTCAAAAGAGTGTTCTATATTATAGATATTCACCATAGTCCTACAAGGAATTTCTTCCTTTTATAGACTGATGCAATTAGAAATAATTAATCCTGCGCTGGCCGGGATTTTCAGTTTGCACCAATTTTGGGGTGCAGATCTTTAGTTCCATTTGAACCCGGATTGCTGGCTTGGAAGGCTTCCACCATTCTTTTATTTACTAGAATGTCAGTGTCCTGCCATTAGACGACCAACGCATAAAATATTAAATTAAAGAATTAAAATATATTGATTCTCTCATCAAAAAGTTCTCTTGCTAAATTTAAGTCTCCTGATTTAAGATAATAAACTACGAAGTTTATTTTTCTATTATTGGATGAAAGATAAGATTTTATAGATAAATTATCTCCTTTCTCAGCTAAATTAGAATAATTAGTTTTTAAGTCATAACAAAATCCAGTAATATTTTCTTTGATTTTTTCTTTAGAATTTCCAAATCTTTCAGGAAGATTATAAACTCTACATAAAAGTTCTCCGTTTCCATTTTCCTCAATAGTATAAGCTGCTAAGCCTCTGATTGCACATTGCATTCAGATATTAAAAAAATCATTGTTTTAATAGAAGCTCCTATTCCCCTCAAGAGAGTTGTATTTAGTTAAATAATCTTTTAGTCTCTCAGAGTGATCCTCATCAGAGGATGAATAAAATCCTAAATAGTCCATAAGATCTCTCTTGTTAAAACAGCGTTTATTCTCACAAATATCTATGAGTTTCCTAAATCTATCACGTCCACCACCCCCACCTAGATACATAAAAGCACATGTCATAATTTACCCAAAAAAATTAATAAATTTATTATAAATTATGGCCGGGATGGTGTAGTCTGGTTAGCATGAGAGACTGTGGTGAAGCCTTTTTAGAAAAGCTTCATGGAACTCTCTTGGGGAGGGTTCAAAAGGAACTTTTAGAAAAAGTTCCAGCAAAAAAAGAAGGGAACTTTTAGAAAAAGTTTGTTGAAAATCCCTCTCCCGGCCGATTAAATAAAACAAAAATTACTCTGATTTCTTGCTTGGCTTCTCTTCTTTCTTTTTTCTTCTCAAAAATGTATATACTGAAATTATTAAAGCAAGTCCAATTACAATAAAAACTATAATTCCATTATAATTTATTTCAGAAGGTGTTACTCCAGGTCCCTCTGAAACACTCATGAAAAGAGTTCCATTAGCACTTATACCTCTTGTTGAATTTGCGATAAATGGAGAAACCAAGCTTCCTGTAGTATTTTCTGGTACAGATATTACAACTAAATATTTCTTAGAACTATTATATCTAATATCTGCAGTGTTAGGATTTACCTCAATATTTTCTTCAGGTATAGATCCTTGGAAAACAAGTTCTACTTCAGTTAAATTATCTTTTCTTGTATTTTCAACAGTTACATTAAACGCAATTTCCTTGCCTACTTCAGCTTCAATAGACACAGGATAAATCAATTTCATGCTCTTTTCTGTTTCATTTTCTTTTGGCTCAGTCTCATTAACAGTTTCATTTATTTCAGGCTCGGTTTCATTAATTTCTGTCCTAGGTACTACTTCCAGCAAAGTTGCTGCAGTCAAGCCATTATATTCAGCTTTTAAAACCCAGGAGCCTTCATTCTCTGTAGTATAAGTGTTTTCAGTAAAATTTCCTCCTGCCTTTTCCTCAATACTGAAATCTGCCTCAGAAGTGACATCAATCTTGTTCCCATAAACATCAGTCATAAAAGAGTGGAAAGTTACTGTTTCTCCTACTTCAGCTTCAGGATTAGTTGGTGAAATTGATATTGAAGATAAACCTGCAAGATCTATAAATATATTATCTGAAGTTTTGGAAATGTTATTTTCCTTATCAGAAATGGAAATTGTTTGATTTCCATGACTCCTGAATTCAATTTCAAACATCTTTGACCCCTTATCTTCTGTTTCAAATGTGTATTTTTCTGGTAACAAAGCTTTGTCATCTGTTGAATCAAAATAAATTGTTCCTGTATAATCATCCTTTATCTCACCTAAGTTGTTCATCGCATTTACCCAAATACTAAAGGATTCTCCTGCTTTGATTGACTTTGGTTCTTCAGTTATTTCAAAATTATCTATTTCCTTAGAAATAACTGATGTTGTTAAATTACCTGAAACTAATTGTCCATCTGAATCCTTTGTTTCCCAAACCCATACATAATCTCCTAGTTCAGAAGGATTTCCAACAGTAAATCCTAGGTCCATGGATTTTCCTTTCTCTATACCAGTCCCTTCTGTAAGCCAAGTTATCTTGTATGGATAAGTAGCTTCCACTTTGTATCTTACTTGATAAGTCCAACCAGCTGGAGAAGTGACTTCTTTTAAATGGAATAGAGGTCCATCCTCATTGTTAGGTATTACCAAAGTAATCTTATTAATATCATCTCCCTGCTCATTCATGACTTTCAAATTCATCTCCTTTTCTTGGGAAATCATTGATTCTTGAGGAGAAATAGAAACATCTGGTGCATGGAAAGCCATTACACTGAAAGGGATAAATAACATTAAAGTGATTCCTAAAATCAATATCCTTTTTGTTATTTCCATAATATTTAATAAAATTTAAATAATTTATTTTATTTTAGTGGTTAATTTGTAATTTATAAGTAATTGTAATGTAATGTTTCTTGAAATTTATTTTAACTAAAATTTTCCACCTCCTGCTGAAGGAGTTTTCTTTTTGTAGATTTCAAAGTAATAATAAGCTGCTGCTACCAGGTATTATGATTAATATAATTAACTAAGTATAATCTGATTGCTCTTCTGGTTGTGTTGTCTGCTGATGGGCTACCTGCTCCTTCTAAATCAGTAAATATTTTTAAGTAACATCCTGTGCTATTCAACTCAATTAAAATTCTTTGAACCTCTCAATCACTTTTTTCCTTCCAATTGCATCAATTAAGTAAGCGAGTTTTGGTCCTTGCGGTTTCCCAATTAATATTTTGTAAGAGATTTTGAAGATTGCTTTTCCATGTTTTTTTGAGATTCTGAAAAGCTCGTGCTGCAAATCTTCTGTTGACAAGTCCTTTTTCAAAACTGAGGAAATCTCTTTTATAATTTCTTTTTCTGCCTCTGAAAGGGGAATCTTTTCTGTTGACAGCTTGATTTTTACATCTTCAGGAGCATATTTTTCAATCCAGTTCCTTACTTTCTCTGCTCTTAATTCTGCAAGTTCTAAATCTTTTTCTGACATTTTTACATCTCTCTGCTCAAGGATCTCAGAAATTTTTTCACTGAAATTTTCTTTTGGTAAGAACTGTACCAAGAAAGTTAGTTCTGAAAAAGAAATTCTTTGAGGGCATTTCTTGTAGTTTTCCATTCTGACTAATTCATATCTTCTCCTATCCTCCTCTGTCCCTTTTTCCATTGCATAGTAGATTTTCTCAATCTTGTCAAACTCATTGTAAATATTATAAACATCCATGTCAAAAGGAACAAAAATTGCCTTGTTGATTCTTTGTGTGTAAAGGAAGCGGACAATTGCTAGCTCAAAGATTTCCAATAAATCTGAGAGGGTTGCAACATTTCCCTCTGAGGAGGACATTTTCCCCTTTTGTCCTTTCAAGAAAATGTGCTCATACATTGGGCCTATTGGTGGTTCATAATTGAAAATTTCTTTGGAAATTAAAACAGCAGTATCCCAGCTACCACCATAACTCTTGTGATCCTTTCCCGAACTTTCAAAGTCAACACCATAATACTGCCAGCGGGAAGGCCAATCCACTCTCCACTTCAGTTTGACAATTCCTTTTTCACGAAAATCAATCTTGTTTTCGTGCCCACAATCGCAAGTGTATTTCAATTCGTAGTTTCCTAAATATTTTAACTTAGTTGTGTCCTTCAAGCACTTCTCGCAGTAAACTCTTATTGGTAACCAGTCTTCTTCTAATGGTTCCTTTCTGAATTTGTTCAGGATTTCCTTTATTTTTTCATTTTTTTCAAGGGCAATTTTAATGTTTTCCGCGAAAGTACATTTTTCATAAAGCTCTGTTGCGCTGATAAATTCAGCATCCACTTTCAATTTCTTTAGTTCTTCAACAAGCTTTGATTTGAAGTGGTCTGCATAGCTCTCGTGGCAACCCCAAGGGTCAGGCACTTTTGAAACAGGCATTCCTATGTAAGCCTCAAATTTTTTGTCAACTCCTTTTGGAACTTTTCTAAATCTATCAAAATCATCCCAAATATATAAGAAGCGAGCTTTCTTACCTAATTTTTTAAGAGATTCGTAAACAAAATATTGGGTGAAAATTTCCCGAGCATTTCCAACATGAACAATTCCTGAAGGTGTTATACCACTTTCCACAATAAACTCTTCCTTGTTTCTTTTTATAACTTCCTCTGCGAAATTGTCTGCCCAATGCATAATTACTTCTTATTTTTATCCTCTCCTCCTTCCATGTCCTTTGATATCTTATCCAAAATATCCACAAACTTTTTCACATAACTTCTTGTAAGTTCAACATCCTTCTCAGGAATTTTACCAAGATTTTCCTCAGCAGATTTTTTCATTCCCACGACCTTGTCAAAAGTCTCAAGGTAGCTCTTAGGTAAATAATTCTTGTTAATTAATTCTTTCCTTATTGCTGTTGGCAAGTTCTTTGGGTCAGGTGGAAGTTTGTTCATCTTCTTCAATGTATAAATTGTTGATTTCAACAAGATTTCATAGTTTCTATCAATTAAGGCTTTCTTTTTTTGGTTCTGCAGATTTTGATAAATTTTTTCCATTTTCTTTACATATTTATCTGCTTTCTTTATATATTCATCAACCTTCTCTCCTGAAATTGTTTTTCTTTTCTTGTGTTCAGTGTCTTTTCTAAATTTGTATACCTCTTGAAACAAATTAGCATAACTTTCAGGAAGCATTTTCGCATCAACCAAATATTCCTTTATTGCCTTATAAGTATTCTTTGGGTCTGGGACCTGCTTTCCAAGATACATCAAGACTGCTTGCGAGGAATTTAACATAGCTGAATAACAATCCTCAGAAATTTGATAAAGTTTTATTCTTTTTGCTCTTTCCAATTTTTGTGGTGCACTTGCCATTAACAATTCAGTTGCTTCCAAACTTGAAGGTATTTTTCCTCTTTCCAAAAGTTTTTTCATTGGGATAAAAAATCCTTGATCATAGATTGCCCACCCATCTCTCAGAACTGTGTGCAATAAAGGATGAGACATTCTAACCATGTCCCAAAACTCTGTAACTGTCCAAGCTGGTTGCATGTGCAATCTTTCATCAATATCTCTAGCAATTTTATGTAATTTGCTGGTAATATCATCTTTCAGCTCATTTGTAATACGCATCTTAGTATCATCTAAAAGAACTAACACATCAAGATCACTGGACCTATCAAAATCCTCTCTCAAGTAAGAACCAAAAACAAAGATTGTCTTTACAAGGTCTTTGTATTTTTCCAGAGATTCTTTCTTGAATTGCTCAGCTTTCTTGAAAATTTCCTTTCTCACCTGCTCTTTCTCCTTTTTAGTTAGTTTTTTACTTTTGGAAGTTGATTTCTTGGTTTTTTGTACCTCCTTCTTT